>DATJJI010000038.1:0-2133 GCA_035492275.1 Mucilaginibacter sp. | reverse complement strand
ATACCAACTCATTCAGCGCTGACCAGGCAACAGTAACCGCTACCAAACGTTATCAAACAGTTAACATTTTACTTGGCCCGCAATATAGCTTTGAAAAAGGCAAATTTATATTGGATCTGAGGGCATCGGCAGGTATTTTAAAGGTCTTTTCCACGCCCGAAACCAACACGCTATTAAGCGATGTCCCGGAGCAAACAGCTATTTTCTATCAAAAAAGTGCCTCTGCTACCGTATTAGCCTACAGCGGTACTGCTGCTTTACGCTATAGATTGAGCGAGAACGTATTCCTGACGCTGCGTGGGGCATATATGTACTCTGCCGGTCCATCAATTACAAATCAATACCGCGATGTGAGCCTGGGCAGATTAGTAACCAAACAACCATTTAACACGATCAACACGACAATAGGTCTTAATTTCGGATTATAAAAATTCCGGATCATTCCTGAAAACCTGCCTGGTTAATTCCGGGCAGGTTTTTTTGTTAGCGAAGTAAGCTGATGGCCAGGGTGATTATTAAAATAATGGCTAATGGACGCCAAACACTTTTATATCGGTACTGTTCAGCCGGAAAATATTTTTTGTAGAAATACTCAGCCAGGATACCACCGCCTATAATTTGAGCTATCAAACTATAAATAACATATTGTGTATTTTGAACTATTGCAAGAGCAGTAGCATTTTGAGGAATACCAGAAACACTAAATACCACTAATGCTGATATAAAAACATAAGCAATAGAAAACAACAATATCCCTGTTGCTTGCTTTTTAAACCCAACAGAGCGCAGATTAATCATCAGCAAAATGCCACCAAAAAGCGGCGAGAAGAATATGGAAAAACCTAAAATGGCCCATTTAGAGTAAATGGCTATGTCTTGTTGTTCCGGCTGTTGCCCGTTTGTCTCATCAAAATCCATGTGCAAAGATAAAATGAAAAATTGACCTTAATAGATAAAAAAGGCCGGTATAATATACCGGCCTTTTCGGATTTATATAAGACAATCAGCAAATCATATTAGTGATTTGGAGGCGTTGTCGGATTAGTTGGTGTGGTAGGGCTTGGGTTACTAGGTGGGGTTGTAGGTGTTGTTGGTGAAGTAGGATTCGGGTTGGTTGGCGAATTAGGGCTTGGGTTTGGCGGGTTCGGGCTTGGAGCGGGGGTGGGGTTTGGATTTGGCGCAGGCGGATTTGGATTTGGGTTCGGTGGAGGAGTTGGCTGACTTGGGTCAGTTTTCTTCTTTTTTTTAGATGGAATAGTATCCTGAACAGCTGTTGTGTGATCACTGATCACCGCGTTGCTGTTTGTATAATGTTCACTTTTTGCTGCCGCGACCTCAAGCACCCCGGCCAGGACTGCGGCTATAACGAATGCACTTAACTTTCTCATAATATTTGTTATTAAATTAAAATGTTAATCAATAAAAACAACGCGATATGCTTTGTTAGGTTTTAATTAAATTTATTTATTTAAAAGTTAATATTTTGAAACTACTGTAGTCATGTGGTGTTTATATATTAAAAACAAACTATCATGAAAAACATAAGCAAGGTCATTTTAATGATGATTACAGCGGCTTCTTTTACTGCCTGCATCAATCATTCTGATGATCATTCGGCAAGAGACACTGTAAGTAACCGTTACGGTGCAGATACAGCAAAAATTGAAAAAATGAATAAAGACACTGCCGCAATAACAGATAAAACCGGGGATGCTTCGAGTATAGATAATAGCGGATCGGGAGGTACTAAAATAGCTAAATACACTGCAGCAAAGGATACCGCCCAAAAGAAAGCTGAACCTGAAAAGAAATAAAAAGGATGCAGATTTTAACTTGCATCCTATAAAACTTTGAACTATTGTTTTACTCAATCCGGGATACGGTAGTATTTCCTTACCGCTTCATAATCCTTTAAATTAACATGGTTATTTAAGCCGATATTCACCCCGCCTGGTATTATTACGTATCGATATTGAATTATAGTTGATAATGTTATGCTAGCAGAGTTATCAGCGGTAAACCGTGTGATGAGCACTTTGCCTTGCATAGGAAGATAACTTATAGTATTCGCTATACCACCTGCGTAGCTGGTGTATGGCATGGGGAATACTCCGGCACCAAAGTTAAGATATA
>DATJJI010000037.1:0-11054 GCA_035492275.1 Mucilaginibacter sp. | reverse complement strand
AAAAGTGCTCTGCACCCATTCGGAAAGATTGTTGACCGATTGTGTGATCTGGGTTTTTAGCATGGGCCAGTCCTGCGTTACTTTTGATATTTGCGACCCTACCAGGTACAGCACCCCGCCAATAAATGCTACCAGTAAAATGATCGACAAAAAAGAGGATACACTACGCGGCAAACGCAACTTTCGTTCAAAAAAGCCGGAAACAGGCAACAGTAATATAGCGAACAGGAACCCGAATATCAGCGGATCGAGCACATCTTTACCCTGGATAATTAAAAACCCGAGCGACAGGATACCTATCATTACCAGCGATAAGCGTTCGTAAAAAGGTGCGGTAATTTTTTTAGGCATCATAGGCTGTTGTCAGGGGGTGATCAATAAATTTTATTGGTAACGTTGTTGCTTGTTATATGTTTTGAAGATAGTAATAATTGGTGATTTATGCCGTCAGTTTGCTCAATAGCTCTTGTATATAATGCGCCATGATCTTTGCCGGCTGTTTGCTAAAGGTTTGCGTAACACGGTTGGCCAGTATCACATTACATGATAATGCCTTATGACCTAAAGCTGCGGCAAGCCCATAAATGCCCGCGGTTTCCATTTCCAGGTTAGTGATGCGCTTTCCCTCAAAACTAAATTGCTGTATGATTTCTATCAAATTCGGAATAGCCGAAACTGCCCTTACCTGTCGCCCCTGCGGCGAGTAAAAACCGGGCGCGGTAATGGTAATGCCTTGCTGTTGCTTATCCCCTAAAAAATCAAGCAGTGTTTTATCAGCAGATACGAAATAGGGCGATAAGCTGGCATCCGCAGGCAACACAGACTTAAATGCGTTAAGTAAGTTTTGCTCACTTGCTGACAGATTTTGTTTATAATAATGCATCAGCGGATCAAGCCCAATCGCTGCCGAAGAGAACAGGATGCTATCCACCGGAATATCAGCCTGTACAGCGCCCGATGTGCCTATGCGGATAATGTTTAAACGCTGTAAATCAGCGTTTACTACACGGGTGTTAAAGTCAATGTTCACCAATGCGTCCAGTTCATTAAATACGATATCAATATTATCTGTACCAATACCGGTTGATAGCACAGTAAGCCTTTTATTGCCGATGCGGCCGGTATGGGTAATGAATTCACGCTTGCCTTTTTTAAATTCTATCGAGTCGAAATGCCGGCTTATTTCGCTTACGCGATCGGGGTCGCCAACGGTAATTACCGTGTCGGCAACATCGCCGGGCAGCAGGTTAAGGTGGTACACGCTGCCATCGGCATTTAAAATCAAATCAGTTTCTGAAATACGATTCATTAACGATAAAGTTGGCAAATATTTTGCAGGTATTAACTATCATTTACTTAATTAAAAAACGCAATGGCAAAGTATTCAGAAAAAGCAGGGGAAAAAGTAGAAAAAACCATGCACGAAATGAAAGAAGGCAAACTAAAAAGCGGCAGCGGCAAAAAAGTGACCAGTAAAAAACAGGCCATCGCCATAGGTTTATCTGAGGCTCGTAAAGAAGGGGCAAAGGTGCCGAAGAAGAAATAATAGAATCCGGATACAAACAGGTGTTATGCTGAGGCTCTCGAAGCATGCGGGCGGGCCTTCGCTCACCCTTCGAGAGCTTCAGGGTGACCCCCTATTTGTTAACGTAAACTAAGAAACTTTAACCTTAATTGTCATTCTGAGCGTAGCGAAGAATCTTATACGCTTTACTTATCGCGCTTACAAGATTCTTCGCTATGCTCAGAATGACAAAGTTGATTTATATGTGCTTTTCCGCAAACGCATCCATAATATCCATCAACGGAATAACATCTTCAATAGAACACGGGTTATTAACCTGCGTGCCATTAAAATAGTTTACCACCTGCTCGATCATAAAATAGGATATATGTTCAGGATGCGTAAATTCTTTGGTATGGATGCCTGTATGGGTAGTTAAGGTTACTACCGGTGGTTTTACAAATACCGGGAAGCTGATCTTGCCTTTGCTGCCTACAATTTCGCATTCGTCAATTACAGCTTCGGGGGCCACGTTAAAACACCAGGAACCGTTTACCACTACTTTGTTTTTGAAAACAATGTGCCCGGTAACATGGTCGGCAACCTTATAATCGCCGGCTTGGTTAAGCGAGGTGCCACTGTAATAATGGGGTTCGCCAAAATAAAATAACATCAGGTCGAGCTGATGCGGGCTCATATCATGAAAGTAGCCACCACCTGATACCTCTTCGCGAATGCGCCAATCATCTTCCAAATGCGTGATCAAGGCTGGTTTTAAATGCTGCCAAAGCTTGATCTGCACCGTGCGTATATCGCCGATCGTGCCGTTATCAATCAGTTCTTTCACATATAAAAAATAGGGGAGCGAGCGGCGGTAATGCGCTACCGAAAGCTTGCCGGTGCTTTTGGCGGCTGCTTCGGCAATGGCCCGGGCTTGTGCAGCGTTCAGGGTTACGGGCTTATCTATATAAACATTTAAACCTTTATTTAAAGCCGCTATGGCATAATCCATGTGCGAGGCGGGTGGGGTAGCAATATATATAGCGTTTACCTCTGGGTCGTTTAGCAGTTTATCGGCATCGTCATACCAGCGGGCCACGTTGTGCCTGCGCGCGTAATCTGCTGCCTTTTCGCCATTACGACGCATTACGGCAACCAGACTGCTGTTGGGTACCTTGTACAGCGGCGGACCGCTTTTTACTTCGGTAACATCGCCGCAGCCAATAATACCCCATTTAATTTGTTCCATTTTTTGCTTTTAGATGCAGGTAAAAATAAAATTTAAACTTTATCTTTAAGCTATGGAAAATAAAAAGCAAGTAGTCAAATGGTTTGTACCGATAGGTTTATTGCTGATCTTCGGTGTAACGTTGATCGACCGTTTCATAACGCCGCTGCCTGATTCATCTAAAGGTTTATTGATGGGAGCGGGCATCGGTATCATGATCGTTGGCTTAATTAAGCAAAGACAGCTCAAGTCGGCTAATTAAACCACTTCGGCAACCACAAAAGTGCTGCCGCCAACAAATACCAGGTCGTTATCCTCCGCATTTTCTTGTGCCGCTGCTAATGCTGCTTTTACCGATGGGTAGGCATCGCCATGCAAACCAAAGCTTTCTGCTTTAGTCTTTAGGCTCTCGGCTTCCAAACCCCTCGGAATATCCGGACGGCAAAAATAATAAACCGCTTTTTTAGGCAACATAGCTAATACCTTACTGCTATCCTTATCATTCACCATACCAATAACCATGTGCAGGTGTTTATAATTTACAGCAGCAATATTTTTTAATACTTCTGCTATTCCTTCCGGGTTATGCCCGGTATCGCAAATGGTTAAGGGTTGATTGTTTAACACCTCCCAGCGGCCATGCAGCCCGGTTAGCTTTTTAACCTGGCTCAGGGCTGTTTTTATGTGCTCGTCGCTAATTACAAAACCTTGCTTGCGCAACTCATCCACAGCGGCTAAAACAGTTTTAATGTTTTTAAGCTGATAGCTGCCGGTAAGGTCAAGCTGGGTGGTGAGTGGTGAATGGTGAGCGGTGAGTGGGGTGATCTCCAGATCCAATAGTTCAGCAAAACCTTTCGCCTTTTGCCTTTCACCTTTTACCTCAAACAGATCGGATGCAAAGCTGAGCGGTGCATGTTGCCGCGTGGCTTTATGCGTAAAAACCTCAGCTACTTCCTCCTGTTTTTCGCCGATGATGACGGGTATATTTGGTTTGATGATGCCTGCCTTTTCGCCGGCGATCAGTTGAAGCGTATCGCCCAAAATATTCATGTGGTCCCAGCCAATGTTGGTGATGACGGATAGGAGCGGGGTAATAATATTGGTGGAATCCAGTCTGCCGCCCAAACCGACTTCAACTACAGCGATATCAACCTGCTCTTTAGCGAAAACAGCAAAGGCCAGTCCAACGGTCATTTCAAAAAAGGAGGGTTGGATATCCTCAAAATCCGGTTGATGCTTAGCCACAAAATCAATAACCGTTTGCTCGCTGATCATTTCGCCATTAACGCGTATACGTTCCCTGAAATCTTTTAAATGCGGTGATGTATACAGCCCCGTTTTATACCCTGCGGTTTGCAAAATGGCCGCCAGCATATGCGAGGTAGAACCCTTGCCGTTTGTACCGCCAATATGAATGCTCTTAAACTTATGCTGCGGGTTATCCAAGCGCTTACATAACTCGATGGTATTGGTCAGGTCGGCCTTAAAAGCGGATGCGCCTACACGCGTAAAAACAGGTAACTGAGCGTAAAGGTAATCGATGGTTTGCTGGTAGTTCATTCTTGTAAGTAGCAGTGGCGGTTGCAGTAGCAGTATATGATTAAGTAGATTTAGGTGCAAATCTTTCGGGATGATTAGCCATTGAATTTAACATTCGGCCTATTTCCTGATATTTAGCCTGTAGATCATTGAAATCTTTTTCGCTAATATAGTTGCAGTTTAACGCAAAATCCAGCCAAATTGATGTTTCAGTAGCTTCACCATCTGCGTCAGTTATTTTGGAGGTAAAATGCTTAGGATAAATTCGTTTTCTGTAACCTTCACCAATATTGGCACAAACAGATCGTGATGATCGTCGTATCTGGTCGGTAAGTGAATAAGTTTCCTCTTTTGGAAAAGCTTTTGAAAGTAAATAAATTATTCTTGCAGCTTCGAAAGCTAATTGATAAACTTTAAGTTCTTTAAAACTGCCTGTCATAGTATATCAATTTAAAACTGCTACTGCCACTGCATCTGCTACTGAGTTTAATCTACCTTAAACACAAACGACATTTCACCTCGTTGGTTGCCACTGGCCGCGATGGATGAGGTAAATTTTGAGGCTTTTATAGCATCGATACAGTTTTGTATCAGGTTAAGCTCGGCACGGGTTTTTTGACGGTTAGAGTGAGCCTCGAGCACGTTACCGTTTTGATCGATAGTGAAATCAATAACTACTACACCCGGCTGGCGGTGTTCGTTCTTGACATCCGGCGGGTTAACAAAGCGCCAGTTAGGTAAACTCAAACCATTACCCGAACCGCCATGCCCATAATTATCGCTCAAAATAGAACCATTAGTACTGCCCTGATTGCCGGGCGTATTAGTAGTGCCATCGCCGCCACCCGCGCCTTTGTTTGAGGCACCTTTGTATAACGCGTTTTGGTTAACCACCTGCTTTACGGCAGGTTTGGTTACCGGCGCTGCAACCGGTGTATTTGTTTTGGTTGATTTACTGGCTACTTCGGCAGCATCCTCGGTATTTTGAGTGACAATTTTTTTATCGCTGCTCTCTGTCTTCGTTTTTTGCTCGGTTGGCGCGGTATTGGTAACTTTTTGCGGCTGGGTATGGTTAGCCTTCGGCGCTACCGATGGCTGGTCGGTGCTTAAAATGTCCTTGCCCATACCTTCATCGGTAGTACCATAATTCACCAGTATGCCCCCGGTGCCGTCTTCTATTTTTGCCGGCGCGGTAAACACAATAAAATAACACAAAGCCATGATAGCGCCCAGTATAATGCCTGTCGCTAAAAACGCTTTGGGGTAGTTATTTTCTTCTTCCTGGTATGTCATTGTTATTAGTTATTAGGTTATTAAGTTATCAGGTTATTTTCAAAGCTTAGTAACTCAATAACCTAATAACCAACTCCCTCTACTTCGGTTCCGTTGCCAGTACCAGTTTAATATTTAATTTTTGCGCGATATCCATTACCTGCACTACATCCTGTATAGCTACGGTTTTGTCTACATATAAAACGATGGTGAGTTCGGTAGCCAGTTTTTTGTAACCTTCGAGGGTTGGCTGCAGATCAGCTACTGCTACTTCCTTTTTATCAACATAATATTTCAGATCTTTTGTTACCGATACCGTAATGGTTTTTTTAGATACCGACTGCCCGCTCGATGATTTGGGCAGCATCAGCTTGATCACGTTTGGGTTAGTTACTGTCGACGCGATCAGGAAAAACAAAAGCAGGAAGAACATGATATCGTTCATGGCCGAAGTATGTACCTCGGCAGACGGTCCCCTTTTTCTTTTTCTTAAATTCATTTGCTCGGTTCTTCTAACAGGTCAATAAAATCGATAGCGTCAGTTTCCAGGTTCAGTATCACCTTATCAACCATCATATTTAATATATGATAGCCCACATAGGCCACAATACCCACAAATAAACCCGCTGCCGAGGTTACCATCTTCACATATAAACCACCCGATATAACACCCATACTGATGTTATCGGTTTTCGATATATCATAAAATATCTTGATTACACCGGCTATGGTGCCCAAAAAGCCAAACATGGGCGCGATACCCGCCACAATACCTAAAATGCCGATATTCTTTTCCAGTTTAGCCACCTCAATTTTACCTACGTTCTCAATAGCTCCTTCAATATCTTTTATCGGCCTGCCTATACGCAGTAAGCCTTTTTGCAGCATGCGGCCCAGCGGCGAGTTGCTGTTTCGGCAAATAGCTATCGCCGATTCCAGGTTACCCGAAACAATGCTGCTACGCACCTGCATCATCAGGTTCGATTCACTTTTTGATGCTTTGCGTATGGTAAAATACCGTTCAAAAAATATAACCAAACCTAAAACGGCCAAAATGCCTATGGGTACCATTACCCATCCGCCTTTGAGTAAAAGGTCGCCAAATCGTAATTCTTCTGCGGGTACGGGTACTGCTGCCAGCTGCTGCGCTGCGTGGTTAATGGTGTCTGTTACTGCTTGCATCAATGTTTATTTTTTGGGTTTAATTTCTATAGGGTAGGCGTCTGATCTGATCTTGCCTGTGTTTATCAAATTTACCGCGGCGCTCTTGGCTGCCGAAAATGTTTTATAGGTTCCGGCCGATACCATGATAGCTTTTCCCGGCGCATCAGCCACTATTTTGGCATCAAGCCCGCGGTTCTTTAATTTTTTTATAATGCTCATGGCCGCTGTAGTATCGTTACAATTGGCCACAATAACCTCGTAGCGAATGGTTGTAAATGTATCTGCTGTTTCTACAGGAGCAGCAACTTTGGCCTTAACCGTAGTATCTGTTGCTACAACTTTTTTGGTTGTATCCGCTTTTGTTGTATCAATTTTAGCTGTATCCGGTTTTGGCGCAATTGTTTTATGTTTAACGGTATCACCGGCAGGTGTATTGCGCACCTGGAATAATGACGGGTTATATTGATACAACGCGAATACACCGCCACCCAATAAAACAATAATAATTATCGCGATGATCCATAACCTGCGGGAATTACTGCTTTCCTCTTCCTGGTACTCGGCGTAGGTATTCTCAGTAGCAGTTTGCTCTTCAATCTCTTTTATCTTCTCGTCAATAGTTGTTTCCGGTGCTTGTATTAAAGTATCTTCGGTTTCTATATATTCCTCTTTTGCTGTTTCTTCAGGCTCATCCTGTTTTTGAAAGAAGGTAAATTCTTTTTTAGTTTCTTCCGGCTCATCCTGTAGTATCAGGTTGCCGGTTTTGCCTATTTGAATGGCATCGTAGCCATAAAAAATGGTATCGTCAATTATCTTGTTAGTCGGTTTAAAAGCCAATTGGTCATTGTCCGTATAAAACCATCCCAGGTTGCCTATGGTGAACATGCCGGTAAGAGCCTCCTGTTTCAGGTCAGCAATGTATTTTTCGACAAAGTATTTGGCAGAGGCAATTGAGATGTTCTTTTTCCCGGCGATATATTCGGCCAGGTTATTATCATCAATGGTTTGGGCATCAAACTGCACCTGATGATAGGGTGGATAAAACTTGCCCCGGTTTTCATCATAATAACTACTCATGCGTGTTAAAGCAAAGTAACCCAGGCCGGGTACACTTACTTCATTTTGCTGCATTAGCAATTCGCCTAAATAAAAACCTACATCCATGTGTTAAAAGTAACGGTTAATTAAACAACAAGCAAAGGGCTAAAAACTAATGCCCGCACCGCCAAATATATTAAATCCGTAGTCGGGATAATATAGCCAGCTTTGATTTGTTGAATTTAACAAGTTATTGGCCTGTATAAATATGAATATCCTGTTGGTTGCTTTGTACTCAACACCACCGCTTAAATCAGCAAACGAACTGATACCCACTATAGGTGGCAGCGCTCCCGGAACATGATCATAGGTCATGCCGCGCACCAGCAGCGAGCCGTTAATTTTTACCTTATCCGTTATACGGATGTTGGTGCCGGCGGTCAATTTAAATTTAGGAAGGTTCCAGGCCTGAAGTTCTGATGCCATCTGGTAATCTTTAAACTCCACGCGGCCAAACAGGTTCAAATCGTCTGATGCTTTAAAATCCAACTCGCCGTTAAAGCCATTTACGCGCGATGAGCCGTTATCATAGATCACCATAAACCTGTTTTGCCCGGCAGCAAAATTAAAGTTGCTTACAAATAAAGGCATGTCTTTAATGCTGTTCCTGAATATATCAGCTTTGAAGCCCAGGCCGGGAGCAAGGGTGCCTTTTAAGCCGGCACTCAGGTCAAGCTGATCAACCGAGTTTTTGATGGTGATATTTTGACCCAGGAACGGATTAATGGCCGAGAAATCACGCAGCGACGAACGGTTTACATCGCCACTGGCCTCAACAAACAGGCGCACATATTTTGGTATCACCTGGAACTCCAGCTTAGCCGCCGGGAATATCGAGAGCCGTGAGTGGAAGCCAAATTCATCAACGATTTTTATACCCGCGTCAACCTTATAATTGTCTCCCTGAAATTTGATATACGGGTTCAATCTTACAATGCTGTTGTTATAGCTGTAAGCCGTATCCTTCTGTGTAGCCAGATCGAGCGTAGCGCTTAAACCGGTGTAAAATTGGTTGATAGTTTGGTTAACAAAGCCCGATAATACCAGGTTGTTTTCGCGTTTCTTAAAGCGATCGCTAAAGGCATAGCCTTTTAATTTTACCGCGTAGGTAAAATCGTTTTCAACGTCTTTGTAGTTTTTAGCGAACTCGCCCTCGGCGCTTATGGTGTTAAAATACTGATGCGAGGCATCCAATATAGCAGGCGGGTTTTGCTTATCATACCCAAAAAAGTAATTGCCGGTGCTGCTGTAATCAATGCGGCCCGACAGCGTATTTTCGTCGCCAATGCTTTTACCAAATACGCCTATCTGCTCTTTATTCGAGTTTTGATTTTTATAGGATACGCCGCTTTGCGCCAAATGCTTAAAATAACCGCCAACTTGCAATGCCTCATCTTTACCGTTACCAAAATAGCCTTCGGCGTAAGTAGTTTTTAAGTTACCCAGCCCGGCCTTTACATAATTGTTGTAAGGGGTCGAATCCTTTGGCATTGGCATCGGCATGGCGTTCAATTGCTTGATCTGGTTGTTTTGCTCCAGGCGCTTATCCAACGGATTGTAGTTTAATGGCGCTTTAAACGGCGTCTTGTCTTCCAGGTCAGGATTACGACGGATCTTTACCGCGTCGGCCAGTACCGGTTTGTAAGCCGTTGTTACCACAATCTCTTCAGACAGGCTGGTGTTATTTACATCGCCGCCGTTTCGTGAAGTATCCTTAGGCGTTACTTTTCCATTAACTTTTGCAGCCAGTTCACCAAGGCTTTTAGCGTCCGAGGTTTTTTTTGCTGGTGCAGGTTTTGGTTTGGCGGCAACTTTTGGCGGTTGTTTTTTAGCTGCAGTTGTTTTAGTAGCGGCAGGCTTTTTAGCCTTGCTTGTTTTTTGCGCGTTAGCCGGTACAAAGTATAATACTATGATTAAGGTAAGCAGCGTATAGGTGTATCTCAATTTCATGTGCTTGTCTTATTTATCCTTTTTTAACCGGTTTTGTATTTTGGGTGGTATCTGGCTTCACCTCGTCTACATTTTTCCGTGCACTTGGCGGTACCAGCTTATTTAGTTTTTGCTGCGCGGTCGATAAAAAATCATCATAGCCTTTATAATTATCAATGATACTTTGCAGTGTAGCCTTAGCCTGGAAGGTATCTTTCAATCCCACATAATCATCGGCCAACAAAATATAAGTTTTAGCTATCCAGTAATCGTAATTCGGCATCTCTTTAGCCAGGTCGAAACAGGTTTTTTGTGATGTTTTGTACTGGCGTTTTAAGTATTGAATATTAGCGATATTATATTTCGCTTCGGCAGCGGCAATGGTTTTGGTATTGCTTATGGTATAGTCAAACTCATTTACCGCGCTGGTGGTATCACCCTTTTGCAGATAGGCTAAACCTGCGTACAAGCCGGTTTTATATTTATCTTCCTGCGCTGTTTTATCATTTTGCCTAACCAGTTTTACATAGTTCAGCACATCGCTGGCCGCGTTCATCTGCGAGTAGCACAGCAATAAGTTATTCAGCGCGAAAGTATAGTCGGCTTTATATTCTGAGTTCACTTCCAGTTTTTTCAGGAACACCACTGCTTCGTTATATTTTTTCTGGGCGATGTACAGCTTAGCCATGCTGATCAGCGATTGTTCGGTATAAGTGCTGGTCCAATCGTTCAATATCACGTTATAATCGGCAACAGCATCATCAGGTTTGTTCAGGCTAACCAGGCTTTGCGCGCGTATAAACCTGGCCTGTTTGTTATAAATGGGTTTGGTTGGGAACTTATCAAAGTAGGAGTTAACAGCCGATACCGTTCCCTGCCAGTCGCCGCGTAAATACAGGTTGTTGGCGGCGGTAAACATAATGCTTTCCTGTTCGGCAGCCGAGTAATTACCTATTGGCGTAGTAGTAGCGTAAGCGATGAAAGTTTGCGCGTCGCCCTTGTCTGTATATATTTTCTCGATCTGTTTAAGCGCCTGCTTAGCTTCGGCGGTCGACGCGTAATCTTTTATTACCTGTTTGAATGATTCGATAGCTACATCATCATTACCCGCGTTATAATCTATCAAACCAATGGTCAGCAACGCGCGTGGCACATAACTGCTGCGTGGATATTTTTGTATCATGGCCTGCAAACTTGTCTTTGCAGTTGCACCGTCGTTCTTTAAAAAGTAAGTGTAAGCTATCTCGAAAGCAGCGTCGTCCGCATAATCCGAGTTAGGGAACGAGTTTAACACATCGTTCATGGTACTGATCTTGGTAT
>DATJJI010000036.1:0-24899 GCA_035492275.1 Mucilaginibacter sp. | reverse complement strand
GTAATACTGTTATTCAGATAAGTATAGGCTCTGTCACTAAACAATGTTTGAAACGGCTGTTGGAAATTGGTTTGGCTGTAGTATACATCACTACCCAAGTTAAGGCCGGTAATTTGCTTGCCGCTGCTCAGGTTCAGCGGTATTTGAAAACCCGCGTGAACGTCGCTTTCGTTCCAGTATACATTGCCGCCTTTATACAAACCCCGCCTGTCTAAAGTATAATCGGCGCCGGCTGATAAAAACGGGAACAGTGCTCCGTATACCCCATCAAAGCCAAACTGTTTGTAGCCCTCATCCCTGTTATAATTAAATGAAAGTTGCGATTGAAAAGTGTTCAGTACATTCTCGCCTTCCAAACTCAAGGTATAATTAGGGTCGCTAAAGTCAGGTACCAGGCTGTGAAAATTGAACAGGTGGTGAGCCTTATTATATTTGGTTACCTGCAAAGGTTTATCGCTTACTTTCGCCAGTAAGTTGGTTGATGTATCTCTTTTTAAAGCAGCGATATTAAAATCGGGCAAACTACCGGGCAATCTATCACCGGCTATAGTTATAAGCTGACTATCGCTTCTATCTGTTTGTTTTAATTGATAACCATAGGCGGTAAATTCAACCCAGGCCAATTTATTTTCGGTTACCGACGGTTCATATTGGTTAAATGCTCCTGCCGGTGGTTTAACTTCAAACAGTTTGTTATTATTTAGGTCGATAACAAATAAACGATCATTAATGCCGGTCGTTGCCGAAAAATAAACCTTATCCTGTTTCACCACCGGGAACGCGATAGGCTGGTAGGTAAATGGCAACAGGTATTTAACATTACCTGTAGCTATATTGATCATGGCTAATGACATTTTACCCTCGCTATTCCGCACAGCGGATACCAGTTTACTATCCTCATAAAATTTAGGATATGTAAAAAACAGGTGGGCACGGTTGGGAATAACCGAGATCAGTTTCCCGGTAGTTGCATTTAATAAATGCAGTTCATTTTTACCCGTCGCACTGATTTCCACTACAATAATGCGGCTACCATCCGGGCTAAATGCCGGCGAAAAATATTTGGTTTTGCGGGTAATGGCATGCTCTTGCCCGGTATTAATATCTAAAACTCTCAGCTCGCTATAATCACGGTAGGTCCAGCGCAGATCAGGGCGATAGGACGAATAAACTATTTTGCCATCATGATAATCAAAATAATTATCTAACGATACCGATCTGACACTGATAGACTTTTCCACCCCATTTGTGTTCACCACAAACTGCGGTAGGTTGTCATAAGTACTTTTCATGTAGATGATCGTTTTATCATCTATATAAGCGGGATATTCCCGGCTGGCAAAAGCGTGAGATTGATAAGTAGTGGTTGTTTTATCCTGGCTATATTGCTGCTTAAAATAATTTAAACCATTGGTTCTGAACTGCACAAAATCCTGTCCTGAATACTTTTTGATCGCTTTTTGCAAGGGATAAAACAAGCCTTTAAATGCAGCCGCGTCGTGCGTTACGTTTTTCCAGAAATCATCGCCATACTGGTTTCGGCCATAGGATACCATCATATAGCCCAGCGGATACCAGTCGGGTGTATAATCACGCAGTGAACCATTACGTAATTTCATCCAGCTATAATCTTTATTGGCGGCCCACAAGGCACGATAGCCATCAAAAAAATACGGTAATCGCCCCCTGCCTTGTTGGCTTACGTGTGTCTCATTAAAAACAGCATCGCCCTCAAAAAACCAATCGGGTATGGCAACGGCATTGGCAAAGGCCTGTCCGCTTTCGCCGAATAGGATACGTAACGCTTTTGAAAGCCCTACATTAAAGTTATTATACTGCTGCACATGCCTGAATTCGTGTATGGCCAATTGATCTGTCCACGGCAGGCTACCTAAATCAAAACTATTTTGTTCGGGCGTTAAATAAAATTCGCTTCTAAACGGCGCTAACCCTACGTAGGCATTTGATATGGTAGTTTGGTTTTGCAACAATATGCTTACCTGTTTTTGTCTGTAGCCAATGGTAGGCTGTATAGCGCCGTTCATCCGTTGTACAATGCTCGCAACCCTTAAACCTGCAGAGTCCATCCCCGCAGGGAATATCACTTTGGCTGCGGGAGTATTGATCTGCTGCCATTTTATGGATGGCGGGTTACCGCCAAACTGTTGCGCATTCGCTATGCTTATTGTAACCGTTAACAGCAGCAGGATAAATATTTTTCTTAGCAATAGCTTCAGCATCATTTTATGAAAGTAGCGTAATTTAGGCAATTCACAATAACATGACATACCATCGCGCAAAACTACCTACATTTGCCGTTTGTTAACAATATACAATGGCTAAAGTTTCTATCAACCTGGCAACAGGCTCTATTCAAAAAGAAGAAATCATCGTAGGTATCGATCTGGGCACTACCAATTCATTGGTAGCCTTCATCAACCCGGATAAAGACGCGCAGGTTATCAACGATACCGGCAAGGGCGTTTTAATACCTTCGGTTGTGCATTTCGGGCATAACGGCGATATTAAGGTAGGTAACGAGGCCAAAGAATATTTGATAACCGATCCGCAGCATACTATATTTTCTGTAAAACGCTTATTGGGCCGATCATACAAAGACATTGAAAACTATAAAGACTTTTTTAGCTACAAAGTTATTGATGACGACAGCGAGAGCCTTGTAAAAATTAAGGTAGGCGATAAATTTTATACTCCTATTGAACTATCAGGCCTGATACTAAAAGAATTAAAAGCGCGTGCTGAACATGCATTGAAAACCCCGGTTAACCGAGCGGTTATAACCGTACCTGCTTATTTTAATGATTCGCAGCGCCAGGCTACGCGCGACGCGGGTAAACTGGCGGGGCTTGATGTATTACGTATTGTTAACGAACCTACCGCGGCAAGTCTGGCCTATGGTATCGGGCTAAATCCGGAAGAAACAAAAACTATAGCGGTCTATGACCTTGGTGGTGGTACGTTTGATGTATCTATCCTGCAAATACAGAATGGTATTTTCGAGGTACTTTCAACCAATGGCGATACCTTTTTAGGTGGCGATGACTTTGACCTGGCTATTGTTGATTACTGGATAGAAAAAAACAAGCTAAACAAAGCCGCGCTGGTAGCTAATCATGAGCTGGCACAGGAACTTCGTTTAAAAGCCGAAGAAGCTAAAAAATCATTTGCGCACCAAAGCATATTTAATGAAAAGATAGGCGACATATGGTGTACCCTTGATCGCGCCGAATTTGAGCAACTGATATTACCCAAAGTACAGCAAACTATTACCGCTTGCGAAAATGCGCTGAAAGATGCCAAACTAACCATCGATCAAATTGATGAGGTAGTAATGGTAGGCGGTTCAACCCGTACTGCGTTGGTTAAAAAAATGGTGGGCGAGTTCTTTAATCGCCCGGTACATGATGAGGTTAACCCGGATGAGGTAGTTGCTTTAGGCGCTGCTATACAAGCCGATATTTTAGCCGGAAACCGTAAAGATATTTTATTGCTGGATGTTACTCCCTTATCCTTAGGTATTGAAACTATGGGTGGATTGATGGATGTCATCATCCCGCGTAACTCGAAAGTGCCTACCAAAGCCGGCAGGCAATATACTACCTCGAAAGACGGACAGGTAAACATGAAAATCGCGGTTTACCAGGGCGAACGCGATCTGATCAAAGAGAATCGCAAGTTGGCCGAGTTTGAATTAAAAGGTATCCCCTCCATGCCGGCGGGTTTTCCGAAAGTGGACATTAACTTTTTGCTGAATGCCGACGGTATTTTAAAAATTCAGGCTATTGAACTGCGATCGGGCGTTAAGCAGGAGGTTGAAGTTAAACCAACCTATGGCATTACCGACGACCAGGTTGAACAAATGCTGATGGACAGCATTACACATGCTAAAGACGACGTAAGCCAGCGTATGCTGATAGAAGCGCGTACCGAAGGCGAACAAATGGTATATACAGTCGAGCGATTTATACAAAAAAATGGCAGTTATCTTTCGGCGGATGAATTGACAGCAACTAATAAATACATTGCTGAACTCAAAGCTGAATTAGCCAATGGCGAAAAAGATACCATCCTGAAAAAAATTGACGAGGTAAATGAATTTACCCGCCCATTTGCCGAGCGACTGATGGACCACGCTATCAGCCATGCGATGAAGGGGAAAAGTATAGAGTAAAAAGTAAAATCTAATGTCATTTCGAACGAGGAACGAGAGAGAAATCTATACACGCACTACTACTTACTTGTGTATAGATTTCTCCCGTTGGTCGAAATGACATTTTTATGCGTTCCTGGCAAAAACTTTTTTACTTACTTATTGCCTCCTGCTCTCTTAAAGCGGTAATATTATTTTTATCACTGAAGCTATCGGTTTTACTGGCGAAGTCTTCCAGTAAGCCGGCAATAGTATCCAGGTTGTCTGATACGCGTTGATGCATATCAGGTAAATCTTTCTCTAAGCGTTTATCGCCCAGGTCAATATTATCCACTTCAATTTTACTCAATTTTTGTATGATGGCTTGCTGACTGTTTTTCAGGTCCTCTAACTCATGGACTATCTTTTCCATCAATGCAAATTTCTTTAACGTATCCATATTTTTATTGTTTAGTGTTCTATATTAACCCATTTAGCCTCATTTTGTTTATTATTTGGATATTTCATTTATAACTAATATTTTAGTTAAATGAAATCTATACCTTACATTCTCCTGTTAATAACACTAACAACCGCAACATTTGCACAAAGCAGAAACACGGATGATGCGCAGTTATTAGAATATTATCAAAACCAGCGCTTCGCGGATGCACTCACCTATCTACAAGGCATTTACCAGGAACCGGTAACTGATACAAAAGAATTATCACGATTGGCCTACACCTCGGCAATGGCGAATAAATTGCCCGATGCCGAAAGGTATTACCAGCGTTTATATGATAAAGATTCGACCAATAAAGCAGTGCTTTATAACATTGCCGGTATTGCGCAGCGCCGGGGTAATATTGATAAGGCGGAGCTATATTATAAAAGGTTAGTAGTTATTGATACGCTTAATTTTAATGCTTTTAACAGGTTAGCGCATATATATAACGAAAAAAAGGATCTTAAAAATGAGGTGTACTATTTACAAAAGGCCAATAACCTGAACCCTACTGATGCTGATGTAGCAGCAGATTTAAGCGATGCTTATATACTGGTACCGCAATTTTCAAAGGCTGAAAAGGTATTGAATATAGCCATAGCCGCCGATCCGGATAATATTTTTTTACTACAAAGTTTACTCCGGTTGCATTACATAGAAAGCAATTGGCCGCAAACCGTTAAAATTGGCGAGCGGCTATTGTTATTGAGCGATAGCTCATCAAACACACTGGCTAAGTTAGGGAGAGCCTATTATCAAACCAAAAACTATACCTGCGGCATAGCTACCCTATTACATATTCCGGAAAATGACCAAACAGAAAACACAGTGTATTTTACCGCTGCCTGCTATAAATTATTAAAGGATCAAAAAAAGGCGATCGTTTATTTTAACAAAGCCATTGAGTTAAGTATATCGAAAGGTACCGCTACTTATTATAATGAGGTTGCGGATAGTTACGAAACTTTGAAGCAATATAAAAAGTCGCTGGAGGCTTATCAAAAAGGTTTGCTGTATGACGATAAGCCGATATCTTATTATTTTTTAGCAACGCTGTATGACACGGAATTAAAGAACAAGAAAAACGCTTTAAAGTATTATAAAAAATTCGTCGCGTTTAAGCCTGATCCTACACAAAAAACCTATTTTAATTACAGTACAGAACGTATAGCCGTGTTAAGTGCAAAATAATTAGCGCTGCATTAAGCGGGCTACATATTTCCCGATTATATCAAACTCCAGGTTTACAACCGAGCCTTTGC
The DNA here is from genome assembly GCA_035492275.1 of Mucilaginibacter sp. Taxonomy (GTDB): domain Bacteria; phylum Bacteroidota; class Bacteroidia; order Sphingobacteriales; family Sphingobacteriaceae; genus Mucilaginibacter. Next base: position 18,982 of record DATJJI010000036.1, on the reverse strand, counting down.
GTACGTTATGTAAATTGGTATGCTCAAAAGTATAAGGAATTATTGCAACCGAAAAACTATTGGCTTGTGAGTTTACCACAGTCAGGCTGATGCCATTAACACATATCGATCCTTTTTCTACGGTGATATTTCCTTGAACGGCATCGTACTCAAATGTATATTCCCAACTACCATCCAGTTCGGTAAACGCGGTACAGGTGGCAGTTTGGTCTACATGGCCCTGCACTATATGGCCATCTAAGCGGGCGTTCATTTGCATGCAGCGTTCCAGGTTTACCGGCTCGTTTATTTTTAAATGCCCCAGGTTGGTTTTGTTTAAGGTTTCTTCGATAGCGGTAACGGTATGTTTACCGTCAGCCACGGCAACCACAGTAAGGCACACGCCATTATGTGCAACCGACTGGTCGATCTTTAATTCGTTTGATATTGCAGATTCAACCGTAATATGCAGATTGCCCTGCTCGTGCTGTAAGTTGATTACTTTACCTAAAGTTTCTATTATTCCTGTAAACATTTGGCCCCCCATCCCCCTAAAGGGGGAGTTTTTTAAAAGCACAAAACTAATTATATTAATTTAGGTTTATTAAAAAGCTATGCATATCTCAAACCAAAGCGCCGGAATTTTACTGTACCGCAACATTAATCAACAGCTCGAAGTTTTCCTGGTTCATCCCGGCGGGCCATTCTTTAAAAATAAAGACGAGGGTAATTGGTCTATACCCAAAGGCGAGTTTTTAGATGATGAAGAAGCACTGGCAGCAGCCAAACGCGAGTTTGAAGAAGAAACCGGGCAAAAAATCGTTGATGGTAATTTTATCAAGCTAACGCCCATCACTCAAAAAAGTGGCAAAATAGTGCATGCCTGGGCCATTGAAGGGGATATTGATCACGAGGTTATTGAGAGTAATTTATTCGAGATGGAATGGCCGCCCAAATCTGGCAAGATGGCCAGTTTTCCTGAGGTTGACCGTGCAGCGTGGTTTGATGCAGATACTGCGAAAATAAAAGTTAACCCCGCACAGGCTAAGTTGATTGAGGAGTTGGTAACGCTAATTTAATCAGCCGCGTCATTGCGAGGAGTGAAACGACGTGGCAATCTATACACGTCAGGCGGACAATAACGTATATTTTACCTATCGTGTAGAGATTGCCACACTACGCTCGCAATGACGTCATTCTTATTTACGTGATGAAATTAAATCTCCTTACGATTTTTTACCCAATCCGAGCCATCAGCTATCCCGACATCAACGGTAGTTTTAACGGCGCTCAGTAACTGCTCCATAACTAAAGCAGCAATACGCGCTTCCTCTTCATTTCCTGTTTGCAGCACTTCTGGCGTAAAGTATTTCTTTACAAAATGGGTATCAAAATTACCACTGGTAAACGCCTCATGCTGCATTACAAAACGTCCAAAACCCAAGGTGGTGGTAATGCCTGTTATCTGGTACTCGTTTATAGCGCGCACCATACGTTCAATGGCTTCGGTACGATCTTTTCCATAGGCAATAAGTTTGGCTATCATCGGATCGTAATAGATCGGTATTTCCATGCCCTGCTCAAAACCGTCGTCAACCCTTATGCCCGGGCCTTTTGGGGTGATATAAGTTTGCAGGGTACCAATATCTGGCAGGAAATTAGTAGCAGGGTCCTCAGCATAAACACGCAATTCAACCGCATGGCCATTTATTTCCAGGTCTTCCTGTTTAAAGCTGATGGCTTCTCCCCTTGCTATGCGTATCTGTTCTTTTACCAGATCAATACCGGTTATCAGTTCGGTTACCGGATGCTCAACCTGCAGACGGGTATTCATCTCCAGGAAATAAAAATTGAGCTGATCATCCATGATAAACTCTACCGTACCTGCACCTGTATAGTTAACGGATCGAGCCACATCAACAGCGCATTTGCCCATTTCTTCGCGAATTTTTGGGGTGAGTATGGATGAGGGCGCTTCCTCGATCACCTTTTGGTGACGACGCTGTACCGAACAATCACGCTCAAACAAGTGCACAATATTACCATGCGAATCGCCCAATACTTGTATTTCAATATGTTTGGGCGATGATACATACCGCTCAATAAACACCGAACCATCACCGAATGCCGATGTAGCTTCGGATACGGCCAGTTGCATCTGTTCTTCAAAATTAGCCACGGTATCAACAATACGCATGCCCTTACCGCCGCCACCGGCAGCAGCTTTTATGAGGATAGGAAAGCCAACTTCTACTGCTCTTAATTTAGCCTCTCCTACATCTGTTATCGCTTCCTCGGTACCCGGCACCATCGGTATATCATATTTCATGGCCGCGGCTTTAGCCGAAAGCTTGTTACCCATAATTTCCATTGCTTCGGGCGATGGGCCTATTAATATCAGGCCGGCTTCGCGCACCTGCCGGGCAAAGGCGGCATTTTCACTTAAAAAGCCATAGCCAGGGTGTATGCCTTCGGCACCTGTTTGGCGGCAGGCATCAATAATTTTACTCCCAACTAAATACGATTGATTTGACGGGGCCTCGCCGATGTAAACAGCTTCATCAGCATAACGCACATGCAGTGCATCACGGTCGGCAGCCGAATAAACGGCTACGGTTTTTATTCCCATTTCGCGCGCGGAGCGCATAACTCTTAAAGCGATCTCGCCACGATTGGCGATCAGTATTTTTTGCATACCTAACAAATGTAGCAGATTTGTTGAAACGTTAACAAGCTGTCATAAAAAAAGCGATGGGTTTAGCCCATCGCTTTTAAGATCATTATGATCGATAATTATGGTTTTTTCTCCATCGGTGGGTTGCCGCCCATGCCTGGTGCACCCATTCCCTGACCGCCTGGACCTGGGCCCGGACCACCGCCACGTTTTGGCCATGTAGCTGCTTCAAGATGCGCAACACCATGATGGCAAGTGTAGCAATTTACACTGGTTAACTTCATCATGCCGATTGAATCTTTTTGGCTATCAACCTTAAAATATTTTTTATTGATCTTGGCTGCCATTAAATACATATGGCGCGCCATTTCTTTTTCAGGCTTGGCATCGCTGGCAAAATCGGTTTTCTTGGTTTCTTCGTTACGGGCATGGCAAAAATTACACCTAACACCTAAAGAAGCGGCCCAGTTACCCATAACCCGCTCAAGGTCTTTATGCGATATGTTTTTGGGTAATACTTTAAGATTTACAGGCTTAGGTTCTTCTTGTTGAGCTTGTTGAATAGAGGTCATAGAAGCAAAAACTACTATGCCCGAAAGCAAACCTAAAGTGATGAATATTTTTTTGTTGATCAGCATAATTGTCATATTTAAGTCACCTAAATTAGTTAATCACCTTCAATGTTCCAACAATTATTTTTGAGTAGCAATAAATATATAGGCTAATTGTTTGCAATTGTTAATTTCTGTTAAAAAGTTAAAATAAATTTTGACAATTACGAAATAGTCGTAGATTTACGAAATAATCGTAATATCAATGGAAAAGTTATCACAACAGGAAGAAGAAGCAATGCAGGCCGTATGGCAATGCACCCAAGGTTTTATCAAAGATTTTCTTGATCAGATCAATGAACCCAAACCACCCTACACTACCCTGGCATCGACCATAAAGAACCTGGAACGCAAAGGTTTTTTAACCAGCGAAAAAATGGGTAACTCCTATCGTTATAAAGCAGCCATAGCCGAAGAAGAATATAAAAAGCGCTTTATGAGCGGCTTTGTGAGCGATTATTTTGAAAACTCCTACAAAGACCTGGTTACCTTTTTCGCCAAAGAAAAGAAGATCAGCGCGACCGAATTAAAAGAGATCATTAAACTTATCGAGAACCCTAAATCATAAAGCCATGCCTGCTCTGTTTGTTTTTTTACTGAAAGTAAATATAGCCCTCCTGGTGTTTTGTTTGGGCTATTATACCATATTGAGGCGCCTTACCTTTTATACCCTTAACAGGATATACCTGGGTGTGGCCATTGTATTTTCATCGGCCTACCCATTTTTAAATATTGATGGCTTTGCCCGTAATCATCAGCAATTAACTGAACCAGTGCAAACGGTCATCTATCGTATTAAAGCACCGGCCGAGAGTTTGGTGGAACCCATCATCAATCAATCAACTTATTGGTATTGGGCCGAAATTATTTTGTGTATAGGCGCAGTAGTGTTTGCCATACGGTTAATGGTTCAGTTGATATCGCTTTACCGCCTGTACAAAAACTCAAAACCGGGCAATATACAGGATTATGAAGTGCGTATTGTTAATGCCGATGTGAGCCCGTTCTCGTTTTGGCAAACCATTTACGTTAATCCGGCCAACCTTAATCCTGATGACCTGAAAAGCATTTTACAGCACGAGCAGGTGCATGTTACTCAATGGCATACGCTCGATATTTTACTGACCGAACTCAGCGTGATATTTTACTGGTTTAACCCTGGTATTTGGTTAATAAAAAAAGCGGTACGTGAAAATATTGAGTTTATAACCGACCGTAAAATATTACAGCAAGGCATGGATAGCAAGGCTTATCAATATAGTTTATTAAGCGTAAGTTTTTCGGCAACTACATCGCCCATTATTACCAATCATTTCAATTTTTCGACCTTAAAAAAACGTATACAAATGATGAACGCAAAAAGATCTTCGAACATGAACCTGACGCACTATGCGGTTTTGGTTCCGGCAGTAATAATATGCCTGTTTGCTGTTAGCCTGTCAAAAGCCGAGCTGGTTAAAAATGGCAAAGCAGCTTATAAAGTCGCCTACCAGGCAGTGACAACATCAGTAAATAATTTAACATCGGTTATTAAATCCACTCCTGTTAAGCCCGTTAAGGTTAAAAAACAGGTTCATGAAATTACAAAAGCAGATACGGGTAAAGAACTACGGGATTTGCGTATAATAACTGATGTAACTGATGTAACTGATACCAACAGAAAAGCATCACACAAACCCTTGGTACTTAATGATTCTGCTACGTATTATATTGATAATAAAAGAAGCACAAGAGCAGAATTAAATAAGCTCGACCCACACAGCATTGAAAGTTTTTCGGTATTGAAAGAGGACAAGCCTGATAAGATCATCCTGGTAAGAACACGCAGTGGACAACCGGTAACCCTGACCCAACCCATTGACCCAAAATCAATATTAGATAGCCCGAAGTTTAAAGTTGTTTATTTAAATTCTACCAAAAGTGACAACAAAATTGCTGTGATACCCAATGTAGCGACTCCTAAAAACCAGTTAACATTTACTGATAAAAATGGCAAAACGGATAAATTCACGATTAATGCAGTAAATGTAACCGGCTTTGGTAGTAATTCTACAGATTTTACCGGTAAACTTATTTTAATTGATGACAAAGAGGCAACTGAGAAAGAGATGAAAAAATTATCTGTTTCGAACATTCAAACTATAACCGTTAAAAAAAATAAAATCATGACCGATAAATATGGCGATAAGGCCCAAAACGGCGTAATATTTATCACAACCAAAAAAGGAAAATAGTAGTTAATTTGTTATAAACCCTGAGCCATGCTGTTTTGCGGCATGGCTTTAATTTACCTTATCTATCTGGCATGAAAAGCTTAAAAATTATCGTGTTTATTATTTTAAATATCATCTCGGTTATTGCGTTCGCGCAAAAACTCCCTACAGAGCAGCAGGTAAGTTTACGTGTACCGGCTAATATTAAAGTTGACGGCAAGGCTATTGAGTGGAATAATACTTTCCAGGCTTACAACAAACACGTTGATTTTTATTATACGATGGCTAATGATGATAACAAACTTTACCTGGCCATACAAGCAACCGAACCAGCTATTATCAGGCGAATTATAAATGGTGGTGTAACCCTAACCATAAACACATCGGGCAAAAAGTATAATAAAAACGGGATGTGCATTACGTACCCGGTTTTTGAAAAAAATAATCGTTTTTCGCCCATGCTTAAAAATACAGGTATTATAAGGATGACCGGGGTTTCACGGCCCGAGATAAGTACCGAATCGATGATGCTGATGGATAATACAGGCATCAGCGCGAAAGCTAAGTTTATAAAAACAGCAGGCATAAAAGATATTGACACGTTGATTTCAATATATAATGCTGATGGTATTAAAGCCGCGTCGCAATTTGATGATAAACTGGCCTATACTTATGAATTATCAGTTGACCTGAAAAAATTGGGGCTTTCGGTTAATGATTCAGATAAATTCAGTTATCAGCTCATGGTGAATGAAACTATTGGACAGGGAATAAATGTTAAGAAAGACGATTCAGGCAATATTACGAGCGTAAGCGTAACCAAAGGCGCCATAGCTCCGCAGGCTCCTACTGATTTTTGGGCTGAATATACTTTGGCCAGAAAATAATATTAACTCGCTTCGGCGAGTTTTTCGTTTTCCAGTATTTCCAGCAAGGCTTTTTCGGCTGTATTGAGTTCGGCGGCTTTTACATCCTTTTCCTCGTCGAGCTGTTTGATGTAGTTAAATAATGTACCCTCTTCATAACTTTTTATAATGGTGGGATGCACATAGTATTTTTTACAAACTGTTCGGGTATTACCTAAATTAATGGCTACCTCGTCCAGTACGCTTACAATTTTTTTGCGGCACTCGGTTATGGTATCAAAATCACCGGCTTCTTTAAAGGCGTATAGCGCGCTTACGCTTCCTGCCCAAGTCCTGAAATCTTTGGCGGTAAAATCCTCGCCGGTTATTTCGTGCAGGTAATGGTTAATATCGCCCGAGCCTATCGAACAGCGCTTACCTTCGTCATTATAAAATTGAAAAAGTTCTTTGCCGGGGATGTCACGGCATTGCTTTACCAGTTTAGCCAGCTTGCGGCTTTGCAGGGATACTTTGTGAAATACGCCTTTCTTGCCTTTAAACTCAAATTTTAGGTTAGCGCCATCTATTTTTACATGCCTATCCTGTAGCGTAGTTAAGCCGAATGAGCCATACAGTTTTTTGTACGACTCGTTCCCTACCCTGATACTGGTGAGTTCCATTAGCCTTACTACCAGCGCCACCACTTTTTCATGGTCGAGGTTTCGGCGCGACAGATCTTTATCCACTTGCTCGCGTATGGCAGGCAAATACGATGCAAAAGTTTGCAGGCGATGATATTTTGACTGATTGCGGATTTTGTTCCAGTCGGTATGGTAGCGGTACTGCTTACGGCCGGCGGCATCGGTACCGGTAAATTGCAGGTGACCATTTTCATAAGGTGATATCCACACATTGGTATATGCCGGCGGGATGACCAGTTTATTGAACCGATTAATCAAGTCTTTATCTTTTATCACTTTTCCATCAGCATCGATGTAGCTCCAACCACTGCCTGCTTTTTTACGGGTGTAACCAGGAGTAGAATCCGCTACATAACGTAGCCCTACTGCCTTTGCCGTAACTTTAGGATCGCGGCCAATTTTTTCGAGTTTTTTAACCAGTCTGTTCATCAACCATAACAACAAGATGTGATGCTTTAAGTTTCAAACATTAAGAAGTATAAATAAGAACCCTCTCCTTTTGGAGAGGGCAGGGTGAGGTTTTTTAAGTTTGACCCTTAGCTGACCATTTTATTTAAACACTATACTCAACTTTGGGTTTATCTCACAACAAACTCATCAATTTTATGAAATACAATCTTTTAGGTAACACGGGCCTTTTAGTGTCCGAGATTTGTTTTGGTACCATGACCTTTGGCGGCAGCGGGGGCGGTATATGGAGCAACGTTGGCAAGGTTCAGCAGGATGAAGCCAACAGCCTGATCAAAACCGCGGTAGACGCAGGCATTAATTTTATTGACACCGCCAATGTTTATTCGCGCGGTGAATCAGAACAGCTTTTGGGGCAATCCATCATTGATCTTGGCCTTAACCGCGATGAACTGATCATTGCTACCAAAGTACGCGGCCGCATGAACGATACTGATATTAACAATGTTGGCTTATCCCGCTTCCATATTTTCCAATCGGTTGATGCCAGCTTAAAGCGTTTGCAGCTTGACCATATCGACGTTTTATATGTACATGGTTATGACCCCTTAACCCCGGTCGAAGAAATTATGCGCAGCCTGAATGATATTGTTTTGACCGGCAAGGTGCGTTATATAGCAGTTTGTAACTGGCCAGCCTGGTTGGTAATGAAAGCCCTGGGCATTGCCGATAAACATGGCTGGAACAAATTTGTTGGCCTGCAATATTTCTATTCATTATCAGGTCGTGACATTGAGCGCGAAATTGTGCCATTGGCGCAGGACCAAAACCTGGCTATTATGCCATGGAGCCCGCTGGCCGGTGGTTTCCTTTCAGGAAAATATACCCGCGACAATGAAAAAGCAGGTGATTCAAGGCGCGATGCTTTTGATTTTCCGCCGGTAAATAAAGAAAAAGCTTATGATATTATTGATGTAATAAGCGAAATAGGCAAACAACACAATGCCTCGGTAGCGCAAATTGCATTGGCTTGGGTACGTTTACAAAAAGGCGTTAGCAGTACGATTATCGGTGCCAAAAGAATTGATCAGCTAAATGATAATTTAAAATCCATCGCTGTTGAATTATCAGCCGATGAACTGAAACGCATTGACGAAGTAAGCGCCTTACCAAAAGAATATCCCGGTTGGATGGTTGAAAGACAGTCAGCCGATAGGGAAATTAAGTAGTTTATTGAGTTATTGGTTATTGAATAATGCAGTAACCAATAACTTATTAACTTAATGACTTAATAACACCAACCACATGCTCCACCTGCTCAGGATGGATATCAAGATGTAATACAAAACGGATGCGATGTTTATCTGTTGATAGTGCTTTTATCCCCTGTGCGGCCAATTTTTCTATTATTACATCAGCAAGTTCAACAGTGTCAAATAACACGATATTGGTTTCAACTGGAAGCACATTAATTACCCATGACGCGTTCCCTAACGCTTCGGCCAATATTTGCGCATGGCTGTGATCTATCTTTAAACGCGCTACATGATGATCGAGCGCATAAATGCCTGCCGCGGCTAAAAACCCTGCCTGTCGCATACCTCCGCCAAAAACCTTGCGGATACGGCGTGCCTTGTTAATCGTTTCCTTATCAGCCAATAAAACTGAGCCAACTGGCGCTCCTAATCCTTTTGATAAACAAACCGATATGCCATCGAAGTATTTACCATAATCAGCAGCCTTATCGCCGGTGTAAGCTAAGGCGTTAAAAATTCGTGCGCCATCTAAGTGAAACTTTAATCCTTTGTCGCTACATAATTTAGAAATAGGCGCTATCTGCTCTAACGTATAACAGCTGCCCCCGCCCTTGTTGCTGGTATTCTCTAACACCACCAGGCTGGTACGCGGATAATGTATGTTGTCGGCATTAATTTCAGGTTCTATCATTTCGGCGGTCAGGATGCCGCGATAACCGTTAAGCAAGCGGGTAGACACGCCAGAGTTAAAGGCTATTCCACCAACTTCGTACCGGTACACGTGCGCGGTTTGGTCGGCTATCAGCTCTTCCATCGGCTGGGTAAAGCATTTAATAGCTATCTGGTTAGTCATAGTGCCTGATGGGCAATACAGACCAGCCTCCATTCCAAAAATGGCAGCAGTTTTTTGCTCCAGTTCGTTTATTGATTCATCTTCGCCAAAAACATCATCGCCAACTTTGGCATTAAACATGGCCTCCAACATGCCAGGGGTGGGCTTTGTTACCGTATCGCTTCTTAAATCAACTATGTTCATATTAAATGTGTTAAAAGTACGTTATTTGTACTTAATTATTAATTATGCGCTCAGTTTTAATCTTATCAGTTTTTATGCTGCTGTTTGTGTCTGTTAAAGCACAAAACTGGCAGACCGGTTATTTCTATGATGTTAAGGGGACAAAAAACACCGGACTAATCCGTGTAGACCCGCGCGGCAAAGGCCCAATCAAAGGCGAAGGCTATATTGAATATAAAGAAGATAAAAAAGCGCCCACCATGCGCTTAAGCGCCAGCGACCTGCGCTCATTTGTTGCCGGGCGCGATAGTTTTGTTGTTGCCGCCGTTCCGCAGGAAGGATGGTCGGAGTATGATATGGATTTTGTGAGGGTGGTTATTGACGCGCCTATCCGTTTATTTGCGGCAGCAGGCAGCACAAGCGGTGGTGGCAGTGGCTTGGGCGTTCACCCGGATGTGGGTATTGGTTTGGGCACAGGCGGCTATGGTGGAGGCTTTGGCGGGGGTATATCTATCCCGATTGGCGGCGGACGTAACCGTGGCAGCAGCAAAATGCTCTATTTTTACGGTGCCAACACGGCCGAAATGAAACTGATCACCAACGAAAACTTTGTCGACATTATGAGCGAGGTAATGGGCGATGAACCTGAAGTGGTTGATAAGATACAAACCAAAAAGTTCAGCCTGAACAGTATGGATAAGCTGATCGCTTACTTTAATCAAATGGAAGCTCAGAATGGACACTAAAGATTGGTTATTAAAGATTGAAGATTGGTTTTAATAATTAGATTTGCTAACCTTTAATAACTAATCTTCAATCTTTAATAGCCAATCTTTTCTCAGAAAATTTCTCAAACAGCAACTCGTACACAATCTTTCCCCAGATAATAATTACCGGCCACGCTTTTACCGAGTAGCGGGCAATATAAGGCTCGCGTATAAACTTAGGCGTGGCGTCGGTTAGTCCCAACCCGGTTATCACTAACACCAGTACCAGGAAAATGATATTGGTAGTAGTGTAAGGTTTATCCTGTATCAGCATCCATATAAATACACCCGTAACAGCGATAATATAAGTTGGATGTTCGGCCCCGGTGCTGAATATTACGATAAATATCAGAGCCGATGCCAATACCTGCATACGGTATTTTAATGACTTGTACTGACTGAATCTTAATAACGGCAACAAAAACAATATTGCCCCGGCTATAATAAATGGTGGATTGGGTATACTGATGTTACCCGTTAATCGCCTTACTACACCCATTACGCAAATATCCTGCGGTGAATCAAAATAAGCGTTCAAGCCAACCTTGCTATGTACGGCAACAAGCCACTGCTGGTAGGATGTAAACATATACGAGGGGCTGTACAACACCAGCGGCAGCATTAAAAACACAACCAGCCAAATAGCCGACCATAGCACAAAGCGCCCTTTATTTTTTGAAAATAAAAAGAACGTGAGCCCAATTATGGGGTATAATTTTATCAGGAAACCCAATACAATAAACAGCGTAGCCCATTGCTCTTTACCGCGCTCAACCAGTATAAAACAGAGTAATATCATGGCCGTTATAGCCGGGTTAAACTGCATGTAAAAAACCGAATTGGCATATTCAATTGCACAGAGCAGGAGCAGCTGCGTTTTTTGACGTATGGTGAATGGCAGCATATGCACAGCAATGAGCAGCGCTACCGCGTTAATCAGTTGCCACAATAAAAAACCCCAGAAATGCGGTAATAAAGCTGATGGTGCAATAATTAACGGAAATACCGGGCCGTAGTAGTATATATCTCCGTACTCCTGCGGATACTCTATATACAGATTCTTTTCTTCAACAGCATGGTGGTATGATGCACGAAATATCCGGTAATTATTATCAATGTGCCGGTTATATTTCAGGATACAGGTGTAGGTGGCTACGGCAATATATAGTACCCAAAGCCATTGGTAACCTGTTAAGTAGAGAACCTTTTTGGTCATGTCGACAAATATAATATTTTAGTTTTCTGTTGATACTTCACAAAGCCTGCGCAATTACAAACCCGCTGGCCCAGGCCCATTGAAAATTATAACCGCCCAGCCAACCGGTAACATCAACACATTCGCCTCCAAAAAACAAGCCGGGCACCTTTTTAGCTTCTAATGTTTTTGACGATAGTTCATCGGTTGATACACCGCCCCGCATTACCTCGGCCTTATCATAGCCCTTATCGCCGGCAGGTTTAACTTTAAATTCGTGTATTAGGGTGTTTATATTTTCCAGATCGGTTTTGCTGAGCGATGCCAGGTTTTTATCTACCGGTAAATAGCCACTTAGGGCCTCGGCAAATTTCCGGGTATATAATCCTGAAAGGTAATTGAGCAGCGTCTTTTTCCCATTAATTATTCTTTCTTGCAGTATCAACTCTGTAATATTTTGATGCGGCAACAGATCAATAAAAATAAATTCGCCAGGTTTCCAGTAGGATGATATTTGCAATATAGCCGGGCCGCTTAATCCCCAATGGGTAAATAGAATATTCTCTTCAAAACTGGCCCTGTTATTCCAAACCCGGCAAAATATGCTGTTACCTGATAGCTGCTCATACCATTGCTGATCTTTGCCGGTAATAGTAAGCGGTACCAATGCAGGGGCGGTATCAGCAATAGCTAAATTAAATTTGCGTGCAGTACGCAGGCCAAAATCTGTAGCGCCCATTTTTTGTATGGGGAGGCCGCCGGCTGCAACAACTACTTTGTGTGTTATTAATTGTTCTTGTTTGCCGTTTCTATCGAACGAAATAATAAAACTATTATCAGCCTTTCCAATCGCAGTAACATCAGCATTGCACCAAATTTCCTGATCCATATCGGCACACAGATCGATAAAAACTTTGACAATATCTTTTGCTTTATCACTTACCGGGAAAAGCTGCCCCAATGTTTTTTCCTTTCCTTCAATACCATAAGTTTCAAAAAAACCGATGGTATCTTCAACCGTCCACTGCGCAAAGGCAGATTTGCTAAAATGCTCATTCTGCGAAATAAACTGCTTGGGTGATGAGTATAGATTGGTATAATTACAGCGCCCGCCACCGCTGATGAGTATCTTAGCACCGGGCTTATCATTCTTCTCTAACACTAATACCCGCTTGCCTAAAAACCCGGCCTGTACGGCACACATTAAGCCACAGGCACCGCCGCCAATAATTATAGCATCAAAATCTGTTTGTTTTATTAAATTTGCTGGCATGGCTGAAGTTTCGCAAATATCAGAATTTGGAAAGATACTTATCTTTTTAATTACAGCAATTATACTGGTAGCCGTGCTGTTTTTTGTAAACAGGCTAATCGCCCCGCGTAATCCCACTGCCGAAAAGCTAACATCGTACGAGTGCGGCGAGGAGCCAACCGGCAATGCCTGGCTTCCATTTAACTCCCGTTTTTACGTAATTGCCCTTGTTTTTTTATTGTTTGATGTAGAGATGGTTTTTATTTTTCCATGGGCAACCGTATTTGGCAGTCATGAAATTCTGGCTGTTGATGCCCGCTGGGGATGGTTCTCGCTGGCAGAGATGTTTATATTTTTATGCATCCTGATACTGGGTCTGGTATATGTTTGGTGCAAAGGCGATTTGGAATGGATAAAGCCCAAATTACAGACACCCACTACTAATGTAAATATACCTGCCTCGCTTTATGAAAAATTAAACCAGGAGCAAAGCGTTTACACAATAAAGGAATTTACAATGGAGCCCGTTGCAGTAACGCAAGCTACTGTAAATGCCCCGGTAACTGAAACCGCGCCTATAAGAAAACCATTGTTTAAACCTACTTTTAAAAAGCCCGATTAATGAGTATTGATACAACCAACGAAAGCGGTGGCATAATGGTCACCAAAATGAATGATCTGCTTAACTGGTCAAGGTTGTCCTCATTATGGCCTTTGGGCTTTGGGATTGCCTGCTGTGCTATTGAAATGATGGGGGCATATGCTTCAACTTATGATCTGGACCGTTTAGGTGTTTTTATGCGGCCTTCGGCCCGCCAGGCTGATGTGATCATAATTGCGGGCACCGTAACCTTTAAAATGGCCGAACGCATAAAACGCTTGTACGAGCAGATGCCGGAGCCAAAATATGTTATCTCTATGGGCTCATGCTCAAACTGCGGCGGCCCTTACTGGCAGCATGGTTACCACGTAGTAAAAGGCGTTGACCGTGTAATACCTGTTGATGTTTATGTACAAGGCTGCCCGCCACGCCCCGAAGCATTAATTGGCGCCATACTGGAATTGCAAAAGAAAATTGAAGGCGAGCAAATAATAAAAGCATAACATGGCATTATTAACCTCGAAACAACGCATCAACGCTAATAAAACAAGCGCGTTAAAAAATGTATTCCTTATTAGTTTACTTACCGGTACGCTTGACGCGCTGGCTGCAATTTTGCTGAATGTGAAGATGAGTACCATAACTCATTTTAGTATATTCTGGGCTCAGCTTAAAATTATCGGCGAGTTTATTTTTCGTTTCATTGCCAGCGGAGCCTTTGGCAAAGCCGCGTTTCAGCCAGGAAATGACATGGTTTTCAGCGGGATATTTTTTCACTACATCATCGCGTTTTTGTTTACTACTGTTTATTATCAGCTATATCCGATATTCAAGTCCGCATTTAAAAACAAGTATGTTATCGGGGTATTTTACGGTGTGTTTTGCTGGGTGATCATGAATTTAGCTGTAGTTCCATTAAGTAAAATTGGCTATCATCCCATAAAAGTGCGTTTCATCCTTTCAGGGATGGCTGCTTTGGTTATATGTGTTGGTTTGCCTATTGCTTTAATAGCCGACAGGCATTATTTGAAAAGCAAAAGATAATTTAAAAGATTTAAGCTAAACTTGCAGTACAGAAATGAAAGCATTTTACGGAGATCTTAAACTCGGCATTTTAGGCGGCGGACAACTGGGACGCATGCTCATTCAACAGGCTATCAATTATAACGTTACGGTTAAAGTACTTGACCCGGACCGCGAGGCTCCCTGCCGCAAACTATGTGATGAATTTACAGTTGGCTCGTTAAGCGATTACGAAACGGTTTATAAATTCGGCAAAAAAGTTGACCTGCTGACCATCGAAATTGAGAAGGTTAACGTTGATGCGCTGGAGCAACTGGAAAAGGAAGGAGTGTTAGTATATCCCCAACCCCGTGTGATCAGGCTGATACAGGACAAGGGCCTGCAGAAACAGTTTTTTAAAGAGAACGATATCCCAACGGCCGAGTTCCAAATGTTGTTATCGGCCGAGGATTTGAAACAGGCAAACATCCCCTACCCATACATACAAAAATTAAGACGTGATGGTTACGATGGCCGTGGTGTATATAAAGTGGTTGATGAAAGCTATTTGCCAAACGCCTTTACCGAGCCCAGTATTATTGAGCGCCTCATTGATTTTGAAAAAGAAATAGGTGTGATAGTAGCACGTAATGAAAGCGGCGAAGTAAGCACCTTCCCCTTAGTTGAAATGGAATTTAACCCGGAAGTTAACCTGGTGGAGTTCCTGATATCGCCATCTACTCTATCATTCGAAATACAGCAGGAAGCCGAGCGCATCGCCAAAAAAATAGCCGAGGACCTGAAAATTGTGGGCCTGCTTGCTGTCGAGATGTTTTTAACCAAAGAAGGCAAAATATTAGTTAACGAACTGGCTCCACGTCCGCATAACAGCGGGCATCAAAGCATTGAAGGAAATGTAGTTTCGCAGTTTGAGCAGCATTTACGGGCCATTTTTAACCAACCTTTAGGCGATACTGCTTGTTTAAGCAATGCCGTAATGGTAAACGTATTAGGCGAACCAGGCTTTGAAGGCCCCGCAGTATACCAGGGCATCGAAAAAATATTAAAATGCCCCGGCGTATATGTACATTTATATGGAAAAGCTTTAACCAAACCTTTCCGCAAAATGGGACATGTAACTGTTGTTGATAATGATAGAGAGAAAGCGATTGAGAAAGCAAGGTTTGTGCAGGCGACATTGAAGGTAATAAGTTAAATATCTTAACATAAGCGTCATTGCGAGGAGTGAAACGACGTGGCAATCTCTACACGCCAGGCGGATAACTATCGCGCAGAGATTGCCACGCTACGCTCGCAATGACGTTCTAAATAATTAAATATGAGCCAACCAAAAATAGGAATCATCATGGGCAGCAAATCGGATCTTCCGGTTATGCAGGATGCAGCTAATGTATTGAAAGAATTAGGTGTTGCCTACGAGATCACCGTTGTATCGGCACACCGCACGCCCGACAGAATGTTTAGTTATGCCCGTGAAGCGGCTGGCCGTGGTATTAAAGTTATTATTGCCGGTGCAGGCGGTGCCGCGCATTTGCCGGGCATGGTGGCATCGTTAACACATCTGCCGGTAATTGGCGTGCCCGTAAAATCGAGCAATTCTATTGATGGTTGGGATTCTATCCTCTCCATTCTGCAAATGCCTAATGGTATACCTGTGGCAACTGTAGCGCTTAACGCGGCTAAAAACGCGGGAATACTGGCAGCCCAGATCGTATCAACCGCTGATGAACAAATCGTTAAAAATCTGATCGCTTACAAAGAAGAACTAAAAAAGAAAGTGGAAGAATCAGCTGAAGAAATGAAGTCAGAATAAAGGTTAAAAAATTTAAGTGCTAAAATTTAAGCTACCCAACTAATCTCTGATCTTCAATCACCAGTCTGTAAACCCCTAATTCAACTGTGGGTTTTCGGGAAAATTAGCAATGTGGGCAAAACGCTGGCCCAGGCTTATCACAACTTCCTTCCACATATTGTGTTCGTTATTCTCAAATAAGGTAGCCGGGCTGCATTTTTCGGCAACTATCCAGCTATTTTCCACTATTTCATTTTCCAGTTGTCCGGGTGTCCAGCCGGAGTAACCCATAAAAAATTTGATCTCAGTTTCGTTAAGCTGGTATTCTGATATCAATTGTTTCACTATTTCAAAATCGCCGCCCCAAAATATACCATCGCAAATTTCTATACCACCTTCTATTTTATCAGGAGCGCAATGAATAAAATGCAGAGTGTTGGCAGCTACTGGCCCGCCAATATATACCAGTATTTCGGAGTACGAGGTATCGGGCAAAACATCGCCCAGCAAATATTCACTTTGATGATTCAGAATAAAACCCATCGCGCCGTTATCGGTATACTCTGTCAACAGAATAACCGATCGTTTAAAGTTAGGATCCAGCATAAATGGTTCCGAGATCAATAAGCGCCCTGCTGCGGCTGCGATAGAATTTAACATATATGTGTTTTAAAATATAGACTAATTTAACAAGTTAAAGTAAAATATGTTCAGCCATCAATAATATGAAATACAATATTACTATTTACGGTTTAATTAATTTGTAAGTTTGCAATAAATGAATCAGGAAGAATTACAAAATTTAAGAGAAGATTACAGCGCCGCTTCGTTATCAGAAGATACCATTAACCTCAACCCTATTAAACAGTTTGAAATATGGTTCAATGAAGCGATTGAAGCGAAAATACACGAGCCTAATGCCATGACATTGGCAACCGCAACTACTGATGGCCGCCCATCTGCCCGTATTGTTTTATTAAAGGGTTTTGACGTTACCGGCTTTAGTTTTTACACCAACTATTTAAGCCGCAAAGGCAAAGAAATAACCAAAAATCCATTAGGTGCCATCATCTTTTTTTGGGGCGAAATGCAACGCCAGGTTCGTATTGAAGGAACCATCGAAAAGCTAAGCAAGGAGCAATCAGAAAAATACTTTCACTCGCGCCCCAAAGGCAGCCAGATAAGCGCATTAGCATCGCCGCAAAGCCAGGAAATAGCCGACCGTGACGTGTTGGAAAATAAAACAAGTCAGTTAGAAGCCGAATACGACGATAAAGAAATACCCAAGCCATCGTACTGGGGCGGCTACGTTTTAAAGCCCCGGTTGATTGAATTTTGGCAGGGACGGCCAAGCCGCCTCCATGACCGTATTTTGTATAAAAAGATCGATAACAAAAACTGGAAAAAAGTACGCCTTGCCCCATGAGTTTTGAGGATATTAAATTATTGCTGACTGATAAGTTTGGCGCTGATGTACTTGTTGGCGAAGAAACAGGCGGACTGCAACCGGCTTTATTAATAAATCCCGACAGCATTGTCGGGGTGTGCCTGGAACTGCGCAATAATCCAAAAACTTATTTTGATTTTTTATCATGCCTTACCGGTGTCGATTATGGCACAGAAACCAATCGCTTTGGGGTGGTTTACCATTTGTCATCTATCCCTTATAAATCGCAGTTAACGTTAAAAATAAGCACAGCGCATGACCGCAGCGGTGAAACATTGCCAACTTTTAAAAGTATAACATCGGTTTACCGTACTGCTGACTGGCATGAACGCGAAGCGTATGACCTAACCGGAATATTTTTTGAAGGCCACCCTGATCTGAGGCGGATATTATTACCTGACGATTGGGAAGGTTATCCGCTAAGAAAAGATTATAAAACAGCTGAGTATTATAAAGGAATAAAGATTGATTTTTGATGTCGGATTTCGGATGTCTAATTTTAATTAATTAACAGCCATATTTACTACAATAGGTAAAACAGCGAAAGAAAATCAAAAAATTAAAAATCTTAAAAAATAAATCCGAAATCGAACATCCGATATCCGAAATAAAAGTGACTGAAGCATTAAAAGCATACAACGATAAAATAGCCAACGCCAGCGTTGAGGATATGGTGCTGAACATGGGGCCGCAACATCCGTCTACCCATGGGGTTTTGCGGTTAGAGCTGATCACCGATGGTGAGATTGTGAAAGAAGTAATACCGCACATGGGTTACCTGCATCGTTGTTTTGAAAAACATGCAGAGTCGCTCACTTATCAGCAAACCATTCCGTTCACCGACAGGCTGGATTACCTGGCCTCTATGAATAACAGCCACGCCTGGGTAATGGGCGTTGAGCGCATGCTGGGTATTGATAAAGATATCTCAAAACGTGTTGAATACATCCGCGTACTGGTTTGCGAGATGAACCGCATCGCTTCGCACCTGATCGCTATAGGTACTTATGGTATTGATATTGGCGCCCTAACCCCTTTCACCTGGCTTTTTAAAGACCGGGAGCATATTATGGGCATGCTGGAGTGGGCGTCTGGCTCGCGCATGCTGTATAACTATATTTGGGTAGGTGGCTTATTTTATGATCTGCCTGTTGGTTTTGAGGAACGCGCCCGTGAGTTTATCAACTATTTCAGGCCTAAAAT
>DATJJI010000035.1:0-10771 GCA_035492275.1 Mucilaginibacter sp. | reverse complement strand
AATTTTTATTATAAAAAAATGTGTTGTATTATATTGATTACATGCTATTTATTGTGCAAGTTTTGCACGGTTTTTGTTGTGCGGTTATACTTCATTTAAATTAAAGGTTTGGTCAAGGCGTATTCCTTTCTCCGTTAACTGCAAGGTACAACACTCATATAACGGATCATGTTCTAAATATAAAGTATAATTTTTATCCACCGCCTCTTTCCAGAATAATTTTTTTTCGGCCAGCGTTTGCAGCGGAAACATATCGTAAGCCATTACATAAGGCAGGGGTATGTGGCCCACAGATGGCAACAGATCAGCCATATATAACACCTGTCTGCCTTTATAGTTGATCAACGGCAGCATCATAGCTTCTGTATGGCCCGATACAAAACGAATATTGATGCCTTCGGTAAATTTTACACCATCCAATGATTCTACAAACTTTAAACGGCCGCTTTCCTGTATTGGTAAAATGTTTTCTTTTAAAAATGATGCCTTTTCACGATCGTTGGGGTTAACGGCCCAGTCCCAGTGCTTTTCGTTGCTCCAGTAAGTTGCATTCTTAAATGAAGGCACCAGTTTATCTCCATCGCGCATAATAGCTCCGCCTACATGATCAAAATGAAGATGGGTTAAAAAAACATCTGTAATATCGTCGCGGTGAAAACCCAGCTTGGCCAGCGAACTATCCATAGTGGCATCGCCATGTAAATAGTAGTGGCTAAAAAATTTCTCATCCTGTTTATTGCCTATGCCGGTATCAACCAGTATTAGCCTGCCTTCATCCTCGATCAACAAACAGCGCATGGCCCAGGTACACAGGTTGTTTTCATCGGCCGGGTTGGTTTTTTGCCAGATGGTTTTTGGCACCACGCCAAACATGGCGCCGCCATCTAATTTAAAAAAGCCGGTGTCTATTGTATATAGGTTCATGCCCCCTAACCCCCTAAAGGGGGAATTATTGGTGAAATTTAATAATCAAATAATAGCCTTTGCTCCCCCTTCAGGGAGCCGGGGGGCTACAAATGGATACATTCCCCATACGCGTCAGCAGCAGCTTCCATTACGGCTTCGCTCATGGTTGGGTGCGGGTGTACCGATTTAATAATGTCATGCCCGGTAGTTTCCAGCTTGCGCGCGGTAACTACTTCGGCTATCATTTCGGTAACATTATGGCCCAGCATGTGTGCGCCTAAAAACTCACCATATTTAGCGTCAAATATTACTTTAACAAAACCATCTTTAGCACCGGCGGCACTTGCCTTGCCCGATGCCGAGAATGGAAATTTACCTACTTTAACTTCATAGCCGGCCTCTTTAGCTGCTTTTTCGGTATAACCAACCGAAGCAATTTCAGGTGCGCAATAGGTACATCCCGGGATGTTATTATAATCTAAAGGTTCAGGTTTTAAACCGGCAATCTTTTCAACGCATATAATGCCTTCGGCAGATGCAACGTGTGCCAGGGCCTGGCCTTTAACAATATCGCCAATGGCATAAACACCTTCAACGTTGGTGCGGTAAAAATCATCAACCAAAACTTTGCCTTTGTCGGTTTTTACACCGTTTTCTTCTAACCCGATACCTTCTATATTAGTAGATATACCTACGGCCGATAATACGATCTCAGCTTCTAATGTTTCAGTGCCAGCAGCAGTTTTAACGGTTACTTTACAGTTTTCGCCGGTAGTATCAACCGCTTCAACGTTCGATCCGGTCATGATATTGATACCTTGTTTTTTTAGGATACGTGCCAACCCTTTTGAGATCTCTTCATCCTCCAACGGAACAATGTTATCCAGGTACTCTACAACGGTAACCTGCGTGCCTATTGATTTGTAGAAATAAGCTAATTCTATACCTATAGCGCCCGACCCCACAACGATCATTGATTTTGGCTGCTTGGGTAATATCATGGCCTGGCGGTAGCCAATCACTTTTTTATAATCCTGTTTCAGGTTAGGCAATTCGCGCGAGCGGCCACCTGTTGCTAAAATGATGTTTTTAGCTGTAAATTCTTTTACACCATCCGTGGTTTTAACCTCTACAACGCCTTTGCTTTTCAATTTACCGGTACCTACAATAACATCGATCTTGTTTTTCTTCATTAAAAACTGAACGCCTTTGCTCATGCCATCGGCAACGCCACGGCTTCTTTTAATAACACTTTCAAAATCAACCTCGCCGGTTCCGTTCACTTTTATACCATATTCTGTTGCGTGGTTTATATATTCAAATACCTGGGCGCTTTTTAATAATGCCTTGGTAGGGATACAACCCCAGTTAAGGCAAATGCCGCCTAATGATTCTTTTTCAACTACTGCGGTTTTTAAACCTAACTGGGAAGCGCGTATTGCGGCTACATATCCGCCCGGGCCCGACCCGATAACAATTACATCGTAGTTCATAGTTTTTAAAATGTACGTTTTAAATTTTTAAAAGCCAAAGCTACGCAAAAGGGCTGAAATGCGAAAGTCACATTTAGGGTGTAGCATCATCCTAATATCATATAATGCCTATAAAAACTATGGATTAACTTAAGGTTAATAAATTGTAAATTGGTGTGAGTTTTATATTAAAAAGGCGACTTTTTTGGGCATATGAAATTTCTCGTCATTAAGTGTTGATAAAAACATAAAAAAATTCTATAATTGTTAACATTAACTTAACACAAGCAATAGTGTACCGAGTTATATTTGCCCGTAATTAATTGATTCATTCATTCACATAAAAACAAAAGTATGAGGAAGTATTTACTCTCATTATTCGTCGCTATTTTTACTATGTGTTTAGGTTTAGCGCAACTCGCGACGGCTCAAACCAAAGTTACAGGAAAATTGCTTGACGCACAAACCAAAGAACCACTTATTGGCGCTACAGTAGTTGTAAAAGGCACAACTAATGCTACCGCCATCGCATTGGATGGTACATTTAAAATTGATGCCGCAACCGGAAGTACGCTTACATTCACCTATATTGGTTATGTATCTAAAGATGTTCAGGTTACAGGCACTAACTTAGGCGAGCTAACGCTTGATCCGGTTTCAGCAGCACTTAACGAGGTTGTTGTAAATGCCAACGCCTCACTTGCAATTGACAGGCAAACACCTATCGCTGCATCAAGTGTAGGTGCTAAATATATTGAGGAAAAAGGTGCTGGCGCTGAGTTTCCTGAATTATTAAAATCTACTCCGGGTGTTACCGTTACCCGCTCAGGCGGTGGTTATGGCGACTCGAGGATAGCTATCCGTGGCTTTAACAGTAATAACCTGGCCTTATTAGTTAATGGCTTACCTGTTCAGGACCCTGAAGCAGGTAAAATATTCTGGAATGACTGGGCTGGTTTGTCTGACGTTACTACCTCAATGCAGGTACAACGCGGTTTAGGCGCTTCGCGCGTAGCCGTACCATCATTAGGCGGTACCATCAACATCACTACAAAAGGACTTGAAAGCCAGGAAGGCGGTACAGTAGCACAAACAATTGGTAGCTATGGTGCTTCAAAAACTGCTATTTCTTATGCTACTGGTTTATCTTCAACCGGTTGGGCTACTTCATTCTTATTGTCAAAAAGCACCGGCGACGGTAATGCCGAAGGTTTATACTATACCGGTTACAGCTATTTTGCTAATATTTCAAAGGTGTTAGGTAAAAACCAAACTTTATCATTAAACTTTATGGGTGCTTCGCAAAGCCACGGTCAGCGCTACACCTATCAAACTATAAATACTTACCGTGCAGCCCCTCAGGGCCCGCAACGTTTTAACTCTGACTGGGGTATATTAAATGGTGAAGTTTTTAGTGCCGAAGTAAATCGCTACAACAAGCCATTATTGTCTTTAAACCATGACTGGAAAATCAGCGAAACTGCATCATTATCAACTATATTATATGGTTCATATGGTACAGGTGCCGCCGTTTATTTAACCGGTGCGCAATCTGGTTTAACTCCGGGTGGTACAGTTCCAAGATTAGGTGATTATTATTCGCCTATTGATTTTAACGCTATCGTTAAAACTAACCAGGCTAATCCTGATGGAAGCACACAAACTTACATTAACCAGGCTCAGAATAACCACAAACAATATGGTTTGATCAGTACTTTCAAAAAACATCTTAAAAATGTTGACCTGTTAGCCGGTGTTGATTTAAGAGGTTACAACAGACAGAACTATTACCAATTAAACAACTTATTAGGTGGCCAGTACTGGGTTGATAATACTGATGTAAATAACCCTAACAGGCATACTGTAGTTGGCGATAAGATCAACCAGGATTATAACTATGATATTTTCTCTGAAGGTATCTTCGCGCAGGCTGAATATGTTAAAGATGCGTGGTCGGCTTTCATTACTGTAGGTGGTAATAATACCAGCAACAGAAAAACCGACTTTTTTGATTATTTAAATTCTGATCCTAAACGCCAATCGCCATGGGTTAACTTTTTAGGTTTCCAGGTAAAAGGCGGTGCTAACTATAACATCGATAGCCAAAATAACATTTTTGCTAACGTTGGTGTTGTTGACAAACCACCATTGATCGGAACTATTTTCCCGAATGCAAAAACAACCGGTATCAACGACACTAAAACGCTTGAAAAAGATTTTAGCTATGAGTTAGGCTACGGTTTTAACAGCAGTATTTTTACAGGTAAATTAAATTTATACCGCTCTCAATATAACGACAGGGCAAAAACTATTGCAGGCCCTGCAAACCAGGATGGTTCAATTCCTTATGGTAATATAAACGGTATTAACGAATTACACCAGGGTATTGAGTTTGAAGGTAAACTTCGCCCTGTGAAAGCGGTAACCATCAGCGGTTCGTTATCAATAGGCGATTTCCATTACACCTCTAATTCAGGCTCAGGCTTAGTGAGCAGCGATAAACCGGGAGCAACAGCAACCACCATTGCTTCATTGCCATTAAAAGGTTTAATAATTGGTGATTTTGGTAACACTGCCGCTTCAAACGCTCAAACAACAGCTGCTGCTGGTATTGACCTTGATGTATTGCCTCAGGTAAGAATTGGCGGTAACTGGAACTACTATACCCGTTTCTTTGCTTCATATGATATGAGTTCATTAACTAACGTTGGTTTTACAACTACACCATATCATCCTGTTCAATTACCAAGCTATTCAACAATTGATTTGAATTTGGTTTACAGATTTAAATTTGCAGGTTTAAACGCGGCATTTATTGGCAACGTTTACAACTTGCTTAACACCAAATATCTGACTGAAGCTGTTGACAGAACGCCTTTGGTGCCAGGTGCAAGTGCTGCCAGTCAATTGTCTGGCCTGGGTGTTAATTATGGTACCGGTATAGTGTACTCAACCACACTTAAAATTAATTTTTAATAATTAAAAGATATTGATCATGAAAAGAATTCATTATTTATTGGCGCTCCTGTCTGTAGTGACAGTTTTCAGTGCCTGTAATCCGCTGGATAAGACCTACAAGCAATTGGGCGATTTGCCTGCACCTGTGGCACCTGCAACAACTTTCAGCCTTACTTTGGCTGCCGGTGATTATGCTTTGGTTCCAAAAGGTAGCGCGGCTATTAAAAATTTATACTTTGCTTCAACCGATACGGCTAAAGTACAGATACCTTATATATTGGCGTCTAAATATCCAACTTACGGCGAAAAATCGTCAGTAAAAGTAACGTATGCAATTACGCCAACTACTATAAAACTGGCCGATTCATTAAATGCTGATGTGGCGGTTACCTTAAATACCACCCCAACAAACGATTACGTGTTCCCGGCGTATAACGGAAACCCTGCTAATACGTTTTCAGATTTAAGTGCATCCGCAGTTATTTACTGGTTACAGTATAAATATCAAACACCGCAACCAAATCAGTTATCAGTATTAACTTATCTGTATTTTGAATCTGGTAAAACTGCAAGCTCTGGTACGTTAACTACCGACGCATTTTTATACCTGAGTGGTACATGGACAAAAATATACCGTATATCTAACGCGCAATACGCGTTAACTAATAATGGTGTAAATAACTGGTATGTAGCTGCTGATGTTCCTAACCTGCCATCGTATTTTAATACTTTCTTAAAATCTGATCCTACAGTAATGTTAACTGCAAAAGTTGGCGATGTTAAATACGTAAACTATCGCTACACTACTACTTATCAAAGAGTATTGCCGCTTACGTTTAACGGTACCGACTGGGTAACCACACCATCAATGGTAAGCCTTACATTTGCTAAAACCAACGGCGTTTGGGTTGCTGATAATACAGTTAACTACAAATTAGTTGCTTCTGATTATGCTCAGATTAAAACCATGCCTACCACTGTGAACATTCAGGGTGCGTTGGATAACGTTGCCCAGTTTGGTGACTTTAACATTACTGTACCAGTTTCACCAACAACCGGTTGGACAGATGCTCAGGTTAACGCAGCACTTGTTTTGATCCTGGCACATGATTTCCCTACCGCTGTAGCTAATCAAAAATTTGTGATCACTTACCTGGCATACAATGGCTCAACAATAACTGTTGTTAAAACATTTGTATATAACGGTACAACATTCGTAGTTTCTCAATAATAAACTACATTTACACATAACAAAAGGGCCCGGCTAATTTAGCCGGGCCCTTTTGTTTGTATATAAAATGAGTTTGTTAATTAGTGATAGATGAACTCGCCAAATTCTGATCTGATAGTTACCTGCTTTTGTTCGGCGGCTTCCACATAGCCTATAATTTGCGCGTCTACACCAAAACTTTTTGAGATAGCGATCAGGTCGGCAGCAATTTCTTGTGGTACATAAAGCTCCATGCGGTGGCCCATATTAAACACTTTGTACATTTCCTGCCAGCTGGTTTTTGATTCCTCGTGTATCAGCTTAAACAGTGGCGGGATAGGGAACAGGTTATCTTTAATAATATGCAGCTGGTCAACAAAATGCAATACTTTGGTTTGCGCGCCGCCACTGCAATGCACCATGCCATGTACCTGGTTGCGGTATTTATCCAGTATTTGCTTGATGATAGGCGCATACGTGCGTGTTGCTGATAAAACCAGTTTGCCTGCTGTTATTGATTTACCCTCGCCGATACTAATTTCATTAGTAAGGTTTTTAGTTCCTGAAAATATTAATTCGTAAGGAATGGCCGCGTCATAACTCTCCGGATATTTATCAGCTATGGTTTTATTAAAAACATCATGCCTTGCAGAGGTTAGTCCATTCGACCCCATGCCGCCGTTATATTCCTTTTCGTAAGTAGCTTGTCCGTATGATGCCAGGCCAACAATCACGTCGCCGGGTTTAATGCGGTCGTTTGATATGACGTCTTCCCGTTTCATCCGGCAGGTAACGGTCGAATCAACAATAATGGTGCGCACCAGGTCGCCCACATCGGCAGTTTCGCCACCGGTTGAGTATATGCCAATGCCTGCTTCCCTTAACTCTGCTAAAATTTCTTCAGTACCATTTATAATGGCTGCAATCACCTCACCGGGTATCAGGTTTTTATTTCTGCCGATGGTTGATGATAACAGGATATTGTCTGTTGCGCCCACACAAAGCAAGTCATCAAGATTCATAATAATAGCATCCTGCGCTATACCCCGCCATACCGAAATATCGCCGGTTTCTTTCCAATAAGTATAGGCCAGCGATGATTTGGTGCCAGCGCCATCAGCATGCATAATATTGCAATACTCAGAGTCGTTGGTTAATATATCGGGCACTATTTTGCAAAAGGCTTTCGGGAAAATGCCCTTGTCAATGTTTTTTATAGCGTTATGTACATCGTCTTTCGAGGCCGAGACGCCACGTTGATCATATCGTTGCGAGGAAATCATGGGCAAATATACTGCTTAATAGCTTTTATTAATTCACTTTTATACCTTTGTTTTCCCTTACCGCAAAACTTGTCCACAATTTTTGTTTAATATTTATAATACTACCGCTTAATGAAAATCATTTCCTGGCTCCGGCTTCAACTAAAAAGATCATTTGACAGGATACGAAACGAAAATTTAAAAAAGAACGCTTTACAAGCCATTCCATTCTGGATAGCTTCTATCATAACCGGCCTTGCAGCAGTATTATATACCAAGCTTTTTGTAGCAGCCGAAAACCTGGGCCTGGCCATATTTAATCAACATACATGGGCGCTATTTATTATATCGCCGGTTTGCTTTGTACTGGCCTGGTGGCTGGTGCAAAAAAATGCGCCTTACTCAAGGGGCAGCGGCATTCCGCAGGTCATGGCGGCTATCCAATTATCCGGCCCAAAAACCAATAAAATAATTGATAAGCTTTTGGGCGTACGTATAATTGTTGTAAAGGTATTGTCAAGCCTGGTGATGGCATTGGGCGGTGGTGCCATTGGCAGGGAAGGGCCCACTATACAAATAGCAGCATCTATTTATAAAATTGTTTACCAGCTGTTGCCAAAATGGTGGCCCAAAATAGCTAAGAAAAATATGTTGGTTACTGGCGCCGCCGCAGGTTTGGCTGCTGCCTTTAACACGCCGCTTGGCGGGATTGTATTTGCTATCGAAGAATTGACCAAAACTCATTTCAGTTATTATAAAACAGCTATTTTTTCGTCGGTGATTATAGCGGGCTTATCAGCACAGGCCTTATTAGGGCCTTACTTGTATCTGGGCTATCCAAAGCTGGAGGGCTTATCAGGACTTATTTTTTTTGGTGTGGCGCTTGTGGCTATCATTTCAGGATTGTTAGGCAGCGCCATGTCAAAGCTTATTCTATTCATTTTTGCCTGGAAGGCTAAGTTTAAGTTTAGTTATCACCATATTATATATGTTATTGCCTGCTCGCTCATTATGGTTTGCCTTGCTTATTTTGTTGATCGTGAGGTTTTGGGCTCGGGGAAAGAAATTATGCAGCAGACATTATTTACAGCCAATAAGTATGTGCACTGGTACACACCGTTGCTAAGAATAGCAGGCCCCTTATTTTCGTTTACCACGGGCGCGGCGGGTGGCATATTTGCACCGGCGCTTGGAGCCGGTGCCAGCATTGGCTCGCAGGTGGCAAGCTGGTTCCATGTGTCAGATATTGATACCAATATGCTGATACTATCGGGTATGGTTGGTTTTTTAACCGGCGTTACAAGGTCGCCATTTACATCAGTGATCCTGGTGCTTGAAATGACCGACCGCCATAACGTGATATTCCATTTAATATTAGCCGGTATGGTGGCCAGCCTGGTAGCTATTTTAATTGATAAGCATTCACTTTACGATCACCTGAAACATCAATACGTTAAAGAGTTAAATACTGTTGAAGGAACGGAATTGACAGAACAGGTAGAAAATAGTAAGAGCCAGTAACGTTATGCTACTGGCTCTTATTATATAGTTGTAGGTGTTCCTTATTTAATAAACAGCAATTCTCTGAATTTTGGTAACGGCCACATCGCATCATCAACCAGTTGTTCCAGTTTATCTACATGGTAACGAATAGGATCGAAGTATGATTTTACCTTTTCGTCATAGCTGATGGCTTTTTCGCGCAGGTCTTCAATAGCGTTAGCTTTTTTGCGTTCGGTAACCATTTGGTCAACATTGGTTTTAATAAAGTTAACGTGCTCGGCTATTTTGTTGATCAAATCCAGCTGAACCTGGTAAGCGGTTTCATTTAGCCCCAGATCTTTTAAGCCCCGGGCATTTTCAACCAGCTTGCTTTGATATTCGATGGCAGCCGGAATAATTACGTTGGTTACCAGCTCGCCAATTACGCGGGCCTCTATCTGTAGTTTTTTATAAAAGCTGTCCAGCAATATTTCGTGACGGGCATGTGCCTCGCGTTTGGTAAATACCGAAGTTTCTGCATATAATATCTCTGATTTTTCAGAGATAAATGCGTCAAGCGCTTTTGGAGTGGTTTTAAAATTTGATAATCCTCTTTGTTCGGCTTCTCTTTCCCACTCCTCGCTGTAGCCGTTACCTTCAAAGCGAATGCTTTTTGATTCTTTGATGTATTTTTTAAGCACCATCAGCAGGGCAACATCTTTCTTTTCGCCTTTGCGTAACAACTTATCTACATCAAATTTGAATTTTTTAAGCTGATCGGCAACGATCAGGTTCAGAATGGTCATTGGGCTGGCCGAGTTTGCGGATGAGCCCACCGCGCGCAATTCAAACTTATTACCGGTGAACGCGAAAGGCGATGTACGGTTACGGTCAGTATTATCCTTCAATATCTGTGGTATTTTTGGGATGCCCTGCCATAATAAGGCTTCTTCTTTTATTTTTTTGCTGATGCGTGATGTTTCTATCTCATCAAGCAGCTCACTAAGCTGGCTACCTAAAAATATAGATATAATAGCCGGCGGCGCTTCGTTGGCACCCAAACGGTGATCGTTATTTACCGAGGCGATAGACGCGCGCAGCAGATCAGCATGTTCATACACCGCTTTAATAGTATTCACAAAAAAAGTAAGGAACATCAGGTTGTTTTTCGGTGTTTTGCCTGGCGATAACAGGTTTTTACCGGTATTGGTGATCATTGACCAGTTATTGTGCTTGCCCGAGCCGTTGATGCCGGCATAAGGTTTTTCGTGCAGGAGTACTTTAAAGTTATGGCGCTTGGCTACCCTGTCCATCAAATCCATCAATAATTGGTTATGATCTATGGCCAGGTTTATTTCTTCATAAATAGGGGCGCACTCAAATTGTGAAGGCGCTACCTCATTATGGCGTGTTTTTAATGGGATACCTAATAATAATGATTCGGTTTCCATATCCTGCATAAAAGCGTACACGCGTTCAGG
>DATJJI010000034.1:0-19780 GCA_035492275.1 Mucilaginibacter sp. | reverse complement strand
CCTTTTTGATGCTGGCCCAAACCATAAATAGCTTCGTTGGCGTCAATGGTAAAGTCTTGTGCTATATCGAACGTGTTTTTATTACCATCAGTTACCGGATTAAACTGTGCGCCATTTTCGGCAAGCAATAGTTTATTAGCTACGGTGTAATATTGAATTTTCCCTGATTTCAGATCGAGCGTTACTTTTAACGCTTTGCTTTTTAGCACCAGTTGGTTATTTGACGATGCTACTGTAAATGCTGTTTTTGCAGGATGTTGTATTACTGTAAAACTGCGTTTGTCGAAGTTTGCTGCTACAGGATGTTTTATAACACGTACCACTTCAGGGGTATAGAACTGTATCTCAATATTTATGGTATTAACAACCGACTTGGCGCCGTTATCAGTTTTTTTATAGGATTGCGCATTGCTATTTAATGTTGCTATTACCAGCAGCGCAACAAGAAAGTTTTTAAACATGATTTATAGGTTATTTGGGTAGTACAGCAGCAAACCTAATCATAAAAATTATGGCGTGCAATACGTTAAACTACTCGCTTATGGCATGATCATTAGGCATATCTGTGCCAGCCCATGCTTTTTTCGAGGTCCAGTCGGCGGGTGCGTCCGTCCAGAAAGGATCATTGGCCGGCAAACCCAAAGGCAGCAGACCGGTACTGCAAAGGTATACGCTTCCGGCAGAAATATATTCCTCGGCAATATCAGGCTGATGGCCGTAAAAACCAATCTGCAGCCACCCTCGCGAGTCGAATGTATTGGGTGCGGTGATCATACGGTTAATAACTGCCGATAATCCTTCGCGCACCTGTGCCGGTGAAATTTCTTTTGGCAACTGCTTTATCAGCGTTATTTGCGATAATAACTGAAAAGCGCCGAACCGGTATACCAATGATCGCCCAACTGCCGGGAAGGTACCTTCGGGCGATATCATCCGCTCCTGTATAGCCGCGTAACGTTTAGCGCGGGTAAGTAATTTTGAATAGCTGGCCTCAGGTAATCTCCCTTTATCAGCCATAACTTTAGCTACATCAAGCAACATGGGGTGTATTACAAAGCTGTTGTAATAATCAAAGTGAAAAGCAGGGCCGTCTTTATATAGCCCGTCGCCGGCATACCATTCTTCCATTTTTGTGAAAGCGTAATTAATCACTTCAAAATCGCAATCGTTCTCTGCCTTCAAAACAAATGCTTCTATCATCGCGCTAAATAATACCCAGTTATTATTACTGGGCTTTATTTCGCGCGAAAGTTTTAACGCGTTAAGCACATGCGTTTTTACAGTACCACTAAGCAGTTCCCATAACTGTGTGTAGCCACGCAATAAACCATGAGCCATAAAAGCGGCATCCACTAAAGGTTGATTGCCGCCCGTTTTGCCAAATATCATATAATCGGGCGATGTTGGGTTGGTGGCTGCCTCAAGAGACGTGTGGGCTAGCTTAATATATTTTCCGCGGAGCTTTCCTTCGGTAGTATTATCTGCGCCTAACTCAAGCCAGGGCGCTATCCCTGCCAATAATCTGCCGAAGGCTTCAAGATAACTAACCTGTATACGGCTTTTTAATTTTCCCTGCGGGGGCATGGCCTCCTTTAGTTTTTGCTGGCTTAAATTAGTTAATACCGGGTCGGCAATTTTAGTAAATACACTTATCCAGTAAGCGCGGGTAGCGGCGTTTATTTCCAGCTCGGTTTTTTGATTTACAGGGGTAAAGGGGGATAAATATCCCGAAACTCCGGCAACAGGTACGATTTTTAAAAACTTTCTGCGCAGCATAAATACCCGGTACCTTACCGGCCTTTAGTTATAAGTATATCGGCCGGTTTTAGCGTTTAACTACCGGTTCGTGCTTCTCTAATCTAAGCTTGCGTGTCAGTGCCTCCAGGTAATAATAATCGGCGTAGATCAGCGGAACATCTATTTCGCTGTTTGCCGGTCTGTGGCCTGTGCTGTGTAACAATAAAAAGCCTTTGCTTTCGCCGGGTTTAGCCCGATAAGCGGCCAGATTATTAACTATAGTGTTGGCCACCGCACGATATTTTTGGTTTGTACCATAAGTACTCAACTCATATAACGCAGAAGCGGTTATAGCCGCGGCCGATACATCGCGCGATTGGGTAGCTTTATCCGGCGCGTTATAATCCCAATAGGGGATCATATCTTTTGGTAATTCGGGGTTGTTTAAAATAAACTGTGCTATTTTTTCGGCTTGCTCCAGGTATTTTTTATTCCTGGTTTCGCGATAGCACATGGTGTAGCCGTATAATCCCCATGCTTGCCCCCGTGCCCATGCCGATTCGTTTGCATAACCCTGCGCTGTTATTTTATTAACAATGGTGCCAGTCTCAGGGTCATAATTAATAACATGATAGCTGCTATTATCGGGCCTGAAATGATTTTTAAGTGTAGTGTTGGCATGAATTACCGCGATTTTATAAAAACTTGAGTCGCCAGATAAACGGGTTGCTTCGAACAGCATTTCCAGGTTCATCATGTTATCAATAATAACCGGGTATTTGCCTATCGCTTTATTATCCCATGATTTTATGGCGCCAACGGTAGGGTTAAAGCGTTTGCTTAATGATTGGGCAGCCTGTATAATCACTTCTTTATAATGCGGGTCTTTTGTAAGGCGATAACCGTTGCCAAAGCTGCAATAAATCTCAAAACCCAGATCGTGCGTGCCGGTATTCATTTTTTCGGGCTCAATGTAGGTAGTATAAGTTTGAGCCGGTTTTAGCCATTTGTTATCCTTAGTATATTCATATAAATACCAAAGCTCGCCCGGAAAAAAGCCGCTGCACCAATCTTTTGATGCTATTAATACCAGGTTGCCATTTTTATCAAGCGTGCGTGGTAATAATAAGCTGGTATTAGTGGTTTGTGTTTTTGCTTTATCTACCTCGTTTAATATCAGGTCGGTTTGTGCACCTGCAAATTTAAATGCGGCAGCAATGTCGCTTTGCGCAAATGTTTTAAAAGTGAACAGACTGATAAAAAGCAGCGTCGATAGAATTTTGATTTGATATTTCATTAAAAGAATAATAGGATACAGTTAAATAATGCGGTTTGATAACCGGTTGATTATTGAGCTACTCTGATCTTTATAACCAGTTTTTTTACTTTATCGTAGCCGTCAACATGTATAACTGGCCGGTGCGAGTTTTGTGGGAAAAATATCATTAAAGTTTCCGGATCGGCTATATAATAAGTTCCTTCGGTACTTAGATCATAATTTGCTACATCTTTCGATTCATCATATGGTTTGATAACCTTAGCCGTAGCCGGGTTCATTACACCTATCTTTTCTTTACCCCGAATCATCAAATGCAGATCAATGTATTTACGGTGCGATTCCCAGGCGGTTTGATCAAATGGCTTGGTTGCGGCATCGGTAACGGTAGCAAAAACATTGTCGCCATCAATAGCATGTTTACCAACCGATAAAGTATCCAGGTTAGTATGAACAATAAAGGCAAATGCTTTATCCCACAATGCTTTGTTGGCCTGGTACTGCTTTGCAAATTCTACATTATCAATACCTGCATAAAGTTTTTGCTTAAAGCCATGGCGCCATTCGCCTTTTTTTACCCATTCGGCGGCTGCTTTTTCGGTCAAAGCTTTAGTTTGTGCAAAAGCTGCCGAGCTCAATAAGCAGATGATGAGCACACCTATCAGTTTGTAATGGAATATCTTTTTCATACTATATTTTATTTAGGTTCCCGTAAATGCGAGATATAATTGGGTTTGATCTTTCAATATTACAAGTATTCGTTTATATAACCGAAATATTGCTTGTAAAAAATGCGCAAACGTTTTAGCAGTTAAAGCAAATTATAGTTTACAACGATTGCGTAAAATAAAGCACAAGTTCTCTTTCTTATTCAGCCTGATAATTGTAAAATTGTGGTTCAAATTATCAAACTTAAAATACCTTGAAATCTATTTACAGCGTACACCCCGACGATTTTAAAACCTACCAAACCGCTGCTATACGTGAGCGTTTTTTGCTTGACGGAATTGTGAAGCCCGACGAGATCAACTGCGTTTATACGCATTACGACCGTATGATAGTTGGCGCGGCAAACCCGGCTAATCAACAGTTAGAACTGGAAAATTATCCTAACTTAAAGGCTGATTATTTTTTACAGCGCCGCGAGATCGGTATCATTAACGTAGCCGGCGATGGCGAAATTATTGCCGATGGAAAAACCTGGGCAGTAAATAAACTGGATTGCCTTTATATTGGTAAGGGTACAAAAAGTGTAAAGTTTTCAAGCAAAGACAAAGCTAACCCGGCAGTGTTTTATATCCTGTCGTGCCCGGCACATACTACTTATCCAACACAGGTATTAACCAATGAGGAAGCGGTGAAAGTAAACGCCGGCCTTTCGTCAACAGCCAATAAGCGTACTATAAATAAATACATACATGCCGAAGGTATTCAAAGCTGCCAATTGGTTATGGGTTTAACTATTTTAAGCGATGGCAGCGTTTGGAACACTATGCCTGCACACGTGCATGACAGACGTATGGAAGCCTATTTTTATTTTGACGTTCCAAAAGGACAACGTGTATTTCATTACATGGGCGAGGGCCAGGAAACACGGCATATTGTAATGGATAATTACGAAGCTGTGGTATCACCGCCGTGGAGCATACACTCGGGCAGTGGAACGGCCAGCTATAGTTTTATTTGGGGCATGGCAGGTGAAAATCTGGATTATACCGATATGGACGTTTTTGATATCGGAGACATAAAGTAATATTGAATTAGATTAAAGATATAAAAGTGGAAAATAAATTTTCGTTAGCGAATAAAGTAATAGTAGTAACCGGCGGCACCGGTATATTGGGCAACTCGTTTGTAAACGGTATCGTTGAGGCAGGTGGTACGGTAGGTATATTAGGAAGAAACAAAGAGGTTGCCGAAGAACGTGCGCAGGCTATTAATAACAATGGAGGCAAAGCTATCGCTCTCATTGCTGATGCATTAGATGAAACGGCATTAGTTGCTGCAAAAGATAAAGTATTAGCTGCTTATGGCCGGATTGATGGCCTGGTAAATGCGGCAGGCGGCAATATGCCCGAAGGGGTTTTATTACCAGATCAGGATATTTTTGGAATGAACCTGGCCGGCATGAAAAAAGTGCTTGAACTAAATTTATGGGGAACTATTATACCCACTCAAATATTTGGCGAAGCTATTGTTAAAACGGCGGGTAAGGGCAGCATTGTAAACATATCATCCATGAACTCAAAGAGCGCGGTTACACGTGTGCTGGGTTACAACATGGGTAAAGCAGCAATGGATTGTTATAACCAATGGTATGCAGTCGAGTTGGCTAATCGTTATGGCGATGCAGTACGTATGAATGCGCTGGCTCCCGGGTTTTTCCTGACCGAGCAAAACCGTACCTTATTAACAAAACCCGAAGGTGGTTATACAGACCGCGGTGAAAAGGTGATCAGAAATACACCGTTTAAACGTTTTGGCCATCCTGATGAGCTGATAGGAGCACTGGTATGGTTGTTAAGTGATGCATCGGCTTTTGTAACCGGATCAATGATATGTGTGGATGGCGGGTTCTCTATATTCAGCGGTGTATAACTGCTGATGATATAAATACTATATTGTACCGGCTAAGCGCCAAACCTATATAAACCAATTATGAACGAATCCAAAATGGGCAACTATCGGTGGGCTATATGTTCACTGCTTTTTTTTGCTACAACTGTGAATTATCTGGACAGGGCAGTGATCAGCCTGCTAAAGTCGAACTTAACCACAGAATTTAAGTGGAATGACGGCGATTATGCTAATATTGAGATCGCTTTTAAAATAGCTTACGCGGTTGGTTTATTGTTTTCAGGACGTATAATTGACAGATTGGGCACTAAAATGGGCTACTTTTTAGCCACGTTTTTGTGGAGTGTTTCGGCTGTTTGCCATGCGTTTGTTAACAGTACATTGGGTTTTGGTGTGGTACGTTCGGCATTGGGCTTAAGCGAGGCTGGTAATTTCCCGGCGGCTATTAAAACAGTAGCCGAGTGGTTCCCTAAAAAGGAAAGAGCCTTTGCTACAGGTATATTTAATTCGGGTGCAAATATAGGAGCTGTTGTAGCACCTTTAACGGTGCCTTTTATAGCTGTTGCCTGGGGATGGCGCTGGGCGTTTATTATTACCGGATCTATCGGCTTTATATGGCTTGTGCTATGGCTCATTTATTATGATATCCCGGTACGGCAAAAACGGCTGAATAAACTGGAACTCGACTTTATCAATAGTGATACAGACGAGCATGATAAAGCAGATCAGTTAACTGATAATACAAAGGTAACCTGGTTTAAGCTGCTTAGTTACCGGCAAACCTGGGCTTTCTCTATCGGGAAATTTTTAACAGACCCGATATGGTGGTTTTACCTGTTTTGGTTGCCCGATTTTTTGGAGAGCCAGTATGGTTTAAAAGGTACGGCTATAGCATTACCTGTGGCGCTGGTTTATACCATTTCTACCATTGGCAGTATTTACGGCGGTTATTTGCCAAAAAGCCTGATAGAGCGAAACTGGCCTGTATTTAAAGCACGTAAAACATCTATGTTAATTTATGCAATTGCAGTAGTGCCCATTGTTTTCGCACAAATATTAGGCAGTATCGATATGTGGCTGGCAGTTGTAATTATTGGTTTAGCCGCATCGGCACACCAGGCGTGGAGCGCCAATATATTCACTACAGTATCTGATATGTTCCCCAAAAAAACTGTTGGTTCAATAACCGGGATAGGCGGCATGTTTGGCGCGGTAGGAGGGGTATTATTATCCTTATTTGTTCAGAAAAGAATGTTTGTGTATTACCGATCCATCCATCAGATAGAAACTGCTTATTACATTATGTTTTTTGTTTGCGGCGGCGCTTATCTTCTGGCATGGTTCATTATGCATGTTCTTGTTCCTAAAATGAAACCTATTGAGTTAAAATAATAACTGGTTTAAAACCATAGGCACAAATGAAACTCAAAGGGAATTAACCTGATATCCCTAATTAATATGTATTTTAGCTGTAATTAACTGTATAAACCGGGTTATGAATTTTAAAGCTATTACTATGAATGATATTGCTAAGGCGCTGAATCTTTCGGCGTCCACGGTATCAAAGGCATTGAGTAACAGCTATGAGATAAGCGAAAAAACAAAAAAACTTGTCCTTGAATATGCGCAGGCCAATAATTATCGCCCAAATCTTATTGCGCAAAGCTTAAAGCAGGGGCATAGTAATTCAATAGGTATTGTGGTAGCTAATATTGATAACCATTTTTTTTCGCAGGTTATTAATGGTATCGAATCCATTGCTTATCAACAGGGTTATAATGTAATATTTACGCAAACGCATGAACAATACGATCTGGAAGTAAAGAATGTGAACCACCTGGCGCATCGCTCGGTTGATGGTTTACTCATCTCCTTGTCAACAGAAACCAATAATATAGAGCATTTGCAAAAATTGCAGCAGCAAGGCTTACCAATTGTGTTTTTTGATCGCGTCAGCAATGATATGGATACCCATAAAGTTATAGTTGATAATTTTAAAGGCGCTTACGAAGCCACAACGCATTTAATTAAAGCTGGTTACAAAAACATAGCACATATTACCAGCGCGGCCAAAACCTCGGTTACCCGCGAAAGGTTATCGGGCTATGAACAGGCATTGAATGATCATGGCGTTAAAGTTAACGAGCAGTACATAAAATATTGTGAGCGGGGAGGGCGAGATCGTGACGAAATTAAAACGGCCCTTTATGAACTGTTAAACAGCGATGTAAAACCTGATGCCTTATTTACTGCTTTTGACAGGGTAACCACCGAAACACTGGGCCTGCTGCATGAGTTAAATATAAATATACCACAGGATATTGCATTGCTTGGTTTTACCAATACTGTATTGGCCGATGTGCTTAATCCTTCATTATCCACCGTTTACCAACCCGGTTTCGAAATGGGGCAGGAGGCAACCAAAATGCTCATCAGCCTTATAAATACCGATCGCCCGGTTACTCATTTTGAAACAATTGTGTTACCAACACAGCTTTTTTTAAGAAATTCGACCGCGAAGAAATAGTTTCTCTTTTCACCTGATCGGGTAATTGCCTTATTATTAATGCTTTATTGACTGGATGGTTAATTGGGCAACCGATATCGTTTTCGTAAATAAATCAGTATTATTGATTAAAAATAAACTAATCCTGATAGTTTTGGGGATTATAAAAAATAGCCTTAAGGCTAGCAACCAATTTGTTATTATATAAACCGTTTTAAATCTCCCATCTGTCAGCTAATGATGAATAGAGTTTTTATTTGTACACTTATAATTCTGCTGAAAATTGCTCCGATATCCTATGCGCAAACCGTAACGCTCGATTATTATTTTAATCACGAAACACATAAAACTGCTGCCGGTATGCAACGGTTCCATTATCTGTGGACCGATAAGCAAAACACAGGCTTTTCTATATGGGGAGATGTTTTCAAGAATAATGGCTTAACACTGGATACTTTAGATAAAGCACCGACGGTAACCAATCTTCGCAAAAGCGATATCTATATCATCGTTGACCCCGATACTAAAAAAGAAACCGCCAACCCTAATTATATCACTAAGCCCGATGCTGAGCAAATTGCTGCTTGGGTAAAAGCAGGTGGTGTATTGGTATTAATGGCTAACGACAGTGCCAACGTTGAGCTACCACATTTTAATGATCTGGCTGCAAAGTTTGGCCTGCATTTTAATAATGATTTGCCCAATCATGTGATAGATGATAATCACTTTAAAGATGGCGAGGTAGTATATGCTGATAATGAAATTTTTAAATCGCACCCAAAGATCTTTTTAAAAGATGTATGCAGTATCAGCTTAAATAACCCGGCTGCTAAAGCGGTATTTAAATCGGCAGATGGCTCATCAGCAATTGCCGTGACCGTGAAGTATGGTAAAGGAATTGTTTTTGCCGTTGGCGATCCCTGGTTATATAATGAATATGTGAATGGCAGGTTGCCTTCATCCTATCATAACGATATTGCAGCAAATGAACTGACCGCATGGCTTAAAAACCAGGCAAAAAAGCACTAATCAATGTTAAACTAATCAATGTAATAACCTCAATATGAAACCCTCTTACAATCAAAAAAGAATTGCAGCCGGCATTTTTAGCATGGCCGCAATGCTGTTTATGTGCACGAACGCGAGCGCGCAAAAAAAGGCCGCGGCTAAGCCTAACCTTACCCAATTTGTTGACCCCATGATAGGCGCGGGTGGCCATGGCCACGTATTTGTGGGCGCAAGTGTGCCTTTTGGCGCGGTACAGGTGGGCCCGGATAATCATTACAAAGGCTGGGACTGGTGCTCAGGCTATAATTATGCCGATAGCTTAATGATAGGTTTCGCACAAACCCACCTGAGCGGAACCGGTATTGGTGATCTGGCTGATATCCTGATCATGCCTTACACCGGCCGGGTTAGGTTGAGCGAAGGTATAAGCGTGGTGCCAACCCCTCGTACAGCGAAAATAGTTGTTGTGAACGGCCCTTCGGGCGAAGAGCGTGTTTCTGATGATTCTTACTCATCACGCTATTCGCATAAATTCGAAAAAGTAAAACCGGGTTACTATTCGGTAAAACTGCTTAACTACGATGTTGATGTTGAGCTGGCCGCTACCGAAAGAGTAGCTTTTCATAAATATCATTTCCCTGCTAATAAAGAAGGGCATATTATTATTGACCTGCAAACTGGTATTAACACTAAAGCTTTTGATTGTAACATTAAAAAAGTTGATGATTATACTTTAGTAGGCCGCCGTAAAGCATCAGGCTGGGCTAAAAACCGCTGGATATTTTTCGCCATTAAATCATCAGTGCCATTAAAAGATTTTAAAGTATATAATGACACTAAATTGGCCGAAGGTACCGAGCTTACTGCCGACATGGTAAAAGGTCTGATCAGCTTTGATAAAGCCCCATCAACTGTTATGCTTAAAGTTGGTATATCGCCGGTTAGCCCCGAAAACGCGTTGGATAATATCAAAGCCGAAATACCTGACTGGAACTTTGATAAAGTTGTAAAAGATGCGGATGCCAAATGGAACAAAGAACTTTCAACGCTTAGTGTTGAAACAAAATCATTATCAGACAAGCGCATTTTTTATACCTCTTTATTTCACACCATGATTGATCCGTCGTTATTTAATGATCATAATGGCGATTACCGTGGCACCGACAGAAAAGAGTATAAAAATCCTGGATTTGATAATTATTCTATATTCTCTTTATGGGATACGTATCGTGCAGCGAACCCGCTATACATACTTACTCAGCCAAAAAGAACCGGTGACATGATCAACAGTATGCTGGCTATTTATGATCAGCAGGGTAAATTACCTATCTGGCACCTGGATGGTTACGAAACCGGAACCATGGTGGGTATAAGCAGTATGCAAGTAGTTGCCGAAGCTTACCTGAAAGGCATTAAAGGATTTGATGCCAACAGAGCTTACGATGCGATTAAAAAAACCGCGAACTCAGATTTTCTGGGGCTTGATTATGTGCGTGACCTGAAATATATTCCTTTTGATAATCCTAAAAAAGTAAGAACAACCGTAGCCCGCGCACTTGAATATGGCGTAAGTGATGGTAGTACTGCATTAATGGCTAAGCAAATGGGTAAAATGGATGACTATGAATATTTCACTAAGAGAGGGCAATTATATAAACAATATTACGACCCAAGTGATGGTTTTCTTAAAGGCAGAATGACCGATGGTTCATTTGTAACCAAATACTCGCCAACCAGCACTAAAAATGGTTTATACTCAGAAGGTAACGGCTGGCAATATTTATGGTTGGTGCCACAGGATGTAAAAGGCCTGATCAACCTTTTAGGTGGCGAGAAGAAATTCAATGAAAAACTGGATAGCTTATATGTTGCCAAAGCTCCTGCATCAGAAGGCGTGTTAGCTGACCTTACCGGCGAAATTGGTCAGTATGCACACGGTGATGAGCCAAGCCATGCTACTGCTTACTTATACAACTTTAGCGGCGAGCAATGGAAATCGGCAGAAAAAGCCCGTTATATCATGAAAAACTTTTATCCTGATGACCATGATGGTATTATTGGCAATGAGGATTGCGGACAAATGTCGGCCTGGTACGTATTTTCATCAATGGGTTTTTACCCGGTATTCCCTGCTTCAGGAAAATACGTTATCGGCAGCCCGGTTGTAAGCAAGGCTAGTATCAAAACTACTTCGGGTAAACCATTTACCGTTCAATCAGTAAATAACAGCGATAAAAATATTTATATCCAAAGCATCACACTTAATGGTAAGCCGTATAAAGACAGCTATTTTACCTACAAGCAAATGATGCAGGGCGGTACTATGGTTATGACCATGGGGCCTAAACCAAATTACAGCTTTGGTACAGCTGCGGCAAACCGCCCTTAATATTTATAGCTAACGGTATTCATACCGGCAATTTTTATGGGATCCGGAATATGTTCAGGATCCCATTTTTTTAACCCATTAATTTACCAATAATTATGAGAAGAGTAATTATAGCAGTAACGTACGTTTTGTTTTTGAGCATTTCTGTAACGTTTGCTCAATCTATAAAGCCGTTTGTTCATCCGGGGATGGCACAAAGCCGCGAGGACCTGGATTATATGAAAAAAATGGTATTAACAGGTACCCAACCCTACAAGGATGCTTTTGAAAGATTAAAAAATTCAGCATCGCTTAATTATAAGCCAAAAGCATTTACGCATGTGTCGGTTGGCCCTTATGGTGCCAATAGCCAGGGTGGCGATGATCTTTTTAAAAGCGCCAACGGGGCATATGATAACGCGCTGCTATGGTACATAACCGGCGATAAAACGTATGCTAATAAAGCTATTGAGATGTTAAATACATGGTCGCCGGTATTATGGGATTTTGATGAGAATAATGCGAAGCTAAATGTTGGCTTAACCTCTTATTATTTCCTGAACGCTGCCGAGATATTAAAGAATACCAATTCGGGCTGGAAGCAAAAAGATATTGACCAGTTTAAGCGGATGATCATTGGCCCGTATTATCAAACCATAAAAAACTTCTTTACAGAGGCAAATGGCAACTGGGATGGATCAATGATCAACTCGATGTTGTGTATGGGTGTGTTTTTAGATAATCATGAGATATTTAACCGTGCTTTAGAACGCTTTTATCACGGGCCAAATAATTCAGGTATCACCAAATATGTATATCCAAGCGGGCAGATACAGGAAACCACCCGCGATTGGGGCCATGTGCAATTAGGCATCGGCGAATTTGAAAAGGCTGCCCAAATAGCATGGACACAAGGTGTTGACCTTTACGTCGCTGCAGGTAACCGCCTGGCACTGGCTTATGAGTATACCTCCAAATTTATGTTAGGGGAGGATGTACCTGTTTACGGAATAATATCGCAACGCGAACGCGGCAAATACCGTGATATTTATGAAGCTATTTATCAGCATTATCATGCCAAAGGCATCGAAATGCCCTATACTGCACGGGTTATAAAAGAACAAACCCGGCCAAAATCATCA
Source organism: Mucilaginibacter sp. (assembly GCA_035492275.1). Classification (GTDB taxonomy): domain Bacteria; phylum Bacteroidota; class Bacteroidia; order Sphingobacteriales; family Sphingobacteriaceae; genus Mucilaginibacter. The sequence continues at coordinate 7,166 of DATJJI010000034.1, read as the reverse complement.
ACTGCATTGTTAAGTAGTGTAAGGGCTCCGTTGACCGGTATTACCGCTCATCATTTAATGATACTGAAAGCTCCGGCTAATGTTATATTGAATGCCGGCGCGTTGGATGCAGCTACGGTAAACCCGCCTTCCGATGCGATCATTGTTGCTCCCGGCGATTCGATACAGGCGGCTATCAACGCCAGTTTAACTAAAGGCAAATGGGTTGTACTGGCAAAAGGTGTGCATATGGTAAACGTGCCGTTACGTATACCAAGCGGTATTACTTTGTCAGGGCAAGGAAATGAATCGATCATTATGCTTTCGTCAAAAGCGAGCGGCATTACCATTACTAATGCGGATAATAACATGCATGATGTAACCATAGCCGACCTACAAGTTGAAGGCAGCCTGATACCCGGAGCTGAGTTTGACCCAAATTCTACACGCATGGGCCGTGCTTTAATCAGCGCGCAAAGGCGCGGCGGCATTCTGTTCTCGGCAGATAAGGATAACCAGATGAACAATATTCGTTTTGTACATGTTACAGTTAAAAACTGCACTAAAAACGGTGTTTCGGTTCGCGGAGCAGCGAAGGTAATGGTTAACGATTGCAATTTTAGTGATAACGGCGGCTATGGCGTTCCGGGAGCTGGTTTAATGCATAACCTGCATATTACGCATTCCAGCTACATTCAGGTAAACAATGGGCGTTTTGATACCTCGACATGGGGAAGCGGTGTTGATATTTCTTACTGCAATGATGTAGCCATCACTAACAGCGAAGCTGCACGCAATAAGTTATCCGGTATCCGTTGTACCGAAAGCAACAATGTAAAAGTAACCGGCAATCTTACCGAGGGTAATGAAGAAAATGGAATCCGTTTTGATGTGTTGTTTGATGCCTTTAAAAAGATTGATGTAAGCAATAATGTGGCTCAGTATAATACCGGGCAAGGTATTTACATTGGTAAAAATACCGAAGGTAAAATTATAAATAACACCATGGTTGGCAACGGAAAATAACCGTTCAGACTTTGAATTGTAAAAAAGATCTTATGCAATCGATAGCGCATAAGATTTTTTTTTGAATACTGTATTTATGGTCTATCTTGCTGAATAGAATGGTTTTTTGCTTAAGAAAAATTATTCTGTTTAACCAATTTATAAATGTAGATCATGAAATCAAACCTTCTTCGAAGCGTATTGCCGCTTTGTATGCTTGTATTTGCCGCCTGTAATTCATCTTCAAAAAAAACAGCGACAGACAGTAATCAAACAACAACAGATAGTACCAGCCATGTAGTAGCGCTCTCGAAATCTGCTTTTGAAAGTACTATTGACGGCAAAAAAACCGATCTCTATATCCTTAAAAATAAAAATGGCTTAAGGGCGGCTTTTACTAATTATGGCGGCAGGTTGGTAAGTCTACTGGTTCCGGATAAAAACGGTAAAACGACGGATGTTGTAGTGGGTTTTAAAAGTGTAGGCGATTATGTGAAATCGACCGAGCCTTATTTTGGAGCAACTATAGGCCGCTATGGTAACCGTATTGCTAAAGGTAAATTTATACTGGACGGTAAGCAGATTACCTTAACTATCAATAATGGACAAAACACACTCCACGGCGGTAAAGCCGGTTTTCAAGGCGTGGTTTTTGATGCGGTGCAGCCTGATGAACACACCTTACAGCTAAGCTATTTATCAAAAGATATGGAAGGGGGCTTTCCCGGCAATATGAAGGTAAAAGTTACCTATTCGCTTAACGATGATAATGAGCTGCACATGGATTATGAAGCCACAACCGATAAAATATCGGTAGCTAACCTAACCAATCATGCATTCTTTAATTTAAACGGCGAGGGCAGTGGTACAATACTTAACCATATCGTACAAATAAACGCTGATAAATATACGCCTGTAGATACTACGTTGATACCTACCGGGAAATTAGAGCCAGTTGCAGGAACTCCGTTTGATTTTAATAAACCAACGACTATTGGTTTGCGGATAAAAGAAAACAATAATCAGTTAAAAAATGGTAATGGCTACGACCATAATTTTGTGCTTAGTGGTGCTACTCCAGGCAAACCTACCCATGCAGCAACAGTAGTTGGCGATAAAAGCGGCATCAACATGGATATATATACTGAAGAGCCTGGCCTGCAATTTTACAGCGGCAATTTTATGCAAAGCAAAAACACCTTTAAAGACGGTGCTAAAGATGATTTCAGAACAGCCTTTGCTATGGAAACACAGCATTTTCCTGATTCGCCGAACCAGCCCTCATTTCCATCAACAACATTGAAACCGGGTCAGGTTTATAAAACCTCGTCATATTATAAATTTTCTGTAAGTAAATAACTAAACAATGAGTAATATACCCATTATTATATCACGGAGCCTGCTGGTTCTTTTTGTGCCATTACTGCTGTGGATTAACCCGGTGCATCCAGGCAAAACATTGAACAGGCATAAGGCAGATACTATTAAAAATACTTACGCCAATCCGGTGGTCCCCGGCGATTTTCCCGACCCATCAATTATCCGGGTAGGCAGTACGTATTATGCTTCGGGCACCTCGTCCGAATGGGGGCCGCATTTTCCATTATTTGTATCGAAAGATCTGGTGAACTGGAAACAAAAAGGCTATATTTTTAACAAGAAGCCCGATTGGGCGTTATCGTCGTTCTGGGCACCCGAGTTATATTTTCATAATAAACTATATTATGTTTACTATGTGGCTAAACGTGCCAGCGACAAGAAGGCTTGTATAGGAGTAGCCACATCAACCGATCCTCAAAAAGGATTTACCGATCACGGTGTAATTGTTGATTATGGTACCGAATCCATCGATCCGTTTGTTATTGAAGATAAAGGGCAGTTATACATTATCTGGAAAGCCTACGGCCTGGATAAACGCCCGATTGAATTATTAGCTGCTAAAATATCAGCCGATGGATTGAAAATGGAAGGCAAGCCATTTACATTGCTGCGCGATGACCAGCATACACTGATGGAAGGAGCCAGCATGCTTAAAAAAGATGGTTTTTATTACCTGTTTTATTCAGCCGGTGGTTGCTGTGGTATAAAATGTTCCTACAACGTTCGGGTTGCACGGGCCACAACATTTGAAGGGCCATACACGAATTATGAAGGTAACCCTATATTAACCGCTAACGATAAATGGAAATGCCCCGGGCATGGCACCTTTGTAATAACTCCGGCAGGTAAGTATTATTTTTTATATCATGCCTATAGCCGGGCCACTAACATTTATACCGGCAGGGAAGGTATGCTTGATGAGCTGGTATGGGATACCAAAACAAACTGGCCATCATTTAAAAATGGGAACAGTCCGTCTATACAGGCAGCTTTGCCCGTGAAAGGAACACACCAGGTTTTACAAAATGGACTAACTGATGATTTTACCAAACCTGCACTGGCCGATTTTTGGCAGTGGGATTATCGACATTCAAAACCCATTATCAAATTAAAAAAAGGTGAGCTTTGCCTTGCCGGCGATGTGGATACAGTAAATCACACCGGTACTGCTTTAACCGTACGACCGGAGTCGGGCACTTATGAAATGAGCACCCAGGTGTTAAACACCAATTCATCTTTAAAGGGGCTGGTGCTTTATGGCGATGTTAACCATGCCATTGGCATAGGGGTAAAAAACAACGAAGTACAGCTTTGGGAAGTAACCAATAAAGAAAAGAGAGTTTGGGCTAAAGCTGATGTTAAAGCCAATAAACCGGTAAAATTTAAAATGACCGTTCAGGACCGAACAAATTTTAAGTTTTACTGGAGCCAGGATTTGAACAGCTGGAATGAGCTTAACCCGTCAAGTGAATCATACGATGGTAAATCATTACCTGCGTGGGACAGAAGCGCAAGGCCCGGATTGCTTCAATTTGGTAAAGCGGATGAACAGGCTTATTTTTCTTTCTTTAAGATCAATTATAGCAAATAATTGAAATCGTTATTTATAAACAGAAAAGCCTGCTTATATAAGCAGGCTTTTCTGTTTATAACGTCTGAATTAATAAATGAAGCTACCATCGCCGCGCCGTTGTAGCTCGCGGCCGTTACGTGTTGGTCTGCCGCTCCATTTCTGCAGGTTTAGCCTTAATCCGAACAGGAAGTAGCGGCTTAAGGTGTTTGACAACGTATTGGTTACACCGCCTGTAGTAATTGATTGTTGCAATACGGTATTTTGGTGTAACACATCATACACATCAAAAGTAAATACCAGGTTTTTACGTGGTAAAAATTCCTTTTGGAACCCTAAGTTGATGATCAATGGCTTGGTGTTAAAAGAGCCGCCTCCTGCGGTATTGATGCCGCTTGTACTAATGTAATTTTTTGTAGCACTATAATTTATCTGAAAAGTTTTCAGAAAATACATTTTACCATCAACCGCAAGGCTGGTTGTTTTGTAAATGGTATTAACCGCATTAAGCGCCGATGTAAATGACCGGTCAAGATCGTAGCCCACATATGGGTTTATCTCTATATTATCATTCGGGTTGATGCGGGGGCCAAAACGCTCATCGAAACGCCATTCTGTTTGATGGTACAAAACATTATTACTCAATGCCGGCGAATAATTATAGGTCACATTTCCATTTAATGAAATATTATACCTGCGATCATCGAGTTGTTTGGCAAAATTGTACCTGCCTACTAGTGATTTTGTTCCGTCGAGATTGGTGTAAAATATGTTATTTATGTTTCGGTATTTCTGTACGCCCGGATTGCTTGGATCTGGTGGCAACGGTATTTGAACCTGTACCACATTGGTGGTTATCTGATCGTCAATGGCAGTAGCATTCAAGTTTAATGAGATGTTGAACTTTGAATTAGCTATATAATTATTATACGATGCGTTAAGCGAATTGTTAAACGACGGGCTCAGGTTAGGATTGCCTATTTTTATGTTATTAGGGTCTGACCGGTCGGTAAACGGTTGCAGGTACTGAAAATTGGGTTCGGTATACTGCCCGCTATAGGTTAACTGGAAACGTTCGGTTCGTGACCATGAATAGGCAAAACGAAATGCTGGTATGACCTTGAAAACCGACCGGGATGTAGATACGCTCTGGCTGGTATTTTGATCGATCTTGTTGCCTGATAAATTATAAGGTATAGCAGCCGCGCCAAGCGTTAAATTAACTTTAGTGCCATTATACCGGTAGTTTAATGTAATATGTGATTGCGTGGTTGTATAATGATAAATGTTGTCTAAAGCAGTAATTTCTTTTAACTGACCGTTGGCTAACACCGTATCCTGTATGGCTTTAACATCGTTGACAGATTCCCTGATATCGCCCCTAAACTCTAATTGCGATAACGTGCTTAATGGCTCAACATAAGTTAATGTACTTGAATAGGTTGTATTTACATTTCTTTGATTGGTTAATAAATTTACAGCCGAATCTTTTAACAACACGTTATGCGTACTATCCGCATAATATTTATAATCCTGATTATTGCCGCCGTTGGCTTGTGAGGTAGATTGATTAACACCTACCTGTAATGAAAAATTTCTTTTAGGCTTTTTAAACACATGCAGATATAATGCAGTAAGTCCATAATTAGTGTTAGTGTTTAAATTGGTTCTTACACCGCTGGTTACATCATGCTCAAAGCCTGTAGTGTAGTTTCTGATGTTATCCTGAATACCATCACTTGAACTATTGGAATTTGAATAACCAAAAGTTGGGTTTAATTGTAAATAGTTAGCACTGTCAAGATTGATCTCTAACTGAACTCTTGCATTATGTGATCTGGAGTTGCTTTGAGTTGTATTTTGATTTACAAAATTACTTGTGCCAAATGTGGTATAAGTTTGGCCGTAGCTATTGTTGATAGAGTTATTGTTGTTAAAACTATAAGCATAACTACTTATCACCTGAACGTTTTTGCTCCATTGGTCTCGGTAACTCAACGTAGGCGAACCCGACTGTGTGGTACCCGGACTACTGCTGCCTCTGGCTCCCGCGCCTACACCCGCGCCACCACCGCCGCCATTAGTAGCACCACCCTGCACACCGGTTGAAGCCACGCCATTTACAGTATTGCGTAAATTGCCAATAAAGCTTGTTACCTGGTTGCCATTAATACGCTGAATGGATAACTGAGCATTATACCGGTCATCATTACCACCCTGGGCTGTTAAACGGCCTGTAGTGCCTACAGATCTGTCGGCTTTGGTTGTAACGTTAAGTACCTTTTGCGGGTCACCGTCCTTAATTCCGGTTCTAGCTGCCTGGTCACCATAATCATCAACTATCTGTACTTTTTCAATAATATCAGCAGGTAAATTTTGTATGGCCTGGGCAACGTTCCCGCCTGCAAACTCTTTACCGTTCAATTTTGCACGGGTTACCTGCTGGCCCTGGTGTGTTAACGACCCATCTGTACCCACCTCCATACCTTCCATCTTTTTCAGTAATTCATCAAGTGTAGCATTATCCCTTACGTGATAATCGCTTGCTCTGTATTCAACAGTATCAGTTTTATAAGTTATACTTGGCGTACCGTTAATTTTTACTTCATTTAGTTCATTTGATTTTGTTTTAAGAATGATGGGGTCTAAAACTATCCGTTTGGTAATATCACTGTTCAGATATTTTTTTACAAAATTAGCCGAACCGATGCTCTCTACACTAACACTGAAGGTTGCTAGCTTAACATCTTTTAAAACAAATATGCCATCCTCATTAGTTGCAGTTCTTATCGTATCTAATTTTGATTTTAAGGTAACTAATGCACCGATAACAGTTTGTCCGTTTTCATCTTTAACAACACCACTTACCTCGCGCGAAGCTAAGGGTGGTGGGAGAGGAGCTGCCTGTGCCCGATTACGCCCCTGGGGTATTTGAGCAAATAATTTGCATGACAGGCACACAAAAAAGGCTATAGTAAATAATTTTTTCATATTGTGAGGTTATAGGTATATGCTTAGAGCCTTTGGTTTAAGCTCAATGTTTAAATAATTGGTTTATGGTTGCAATCAATATGCTGTGGTAAATATGCAACTAATATATTAGTTTTAAAAGTAACATATTAGTTGCATCTGCTGTTTATTGCACAGGTTATCGCTTGGCTAAAGTGTATTTACCCCAAAAATCAGTAGGGCTGGCCATTTCCTGAAAATCAAAATTAGTTCTTGCTGCACC
>DATJJI010000033.1:0-3443 GCA_035492275.1 Mucilaginibacter sp. | reverse complement strand
CGAATTTCGGTGGGCCTTTTTGTTTGTTGTTAATCTATTATTGTTTAGGTATTATTCTTATCTGCTGGCTTTGGTGCCCAATATTACCACTCATGTTTCCACCTTCAATATTAAGTGTATAGGTACCTAATTGGTCGCTTGTGTAAAACGATACATTTGCTTTCCCGGCATCATCCGTTATCACCTCAGGCGACCAATAAACTGTCGAACGCTTATCTACAGTAACCGGAGCATCCTTATCATTAACCTTATACCTGGGCGAGTAGAATTTATGCGGATAACTGAAAGGCATTGGCCGGTAAGCATACCCTCCAACAGCGGTCATATCGCCACCATTATGGGCATTGGTAGTAACATATATGCGTAAAGCGGGTAATTCGCCTTGTTTAGTGTTAAGAAACATGCGCTCTACCCTGAAATCAATAATATCATTAGTCGTATAATATTCCAGCCACCTGTCAACCGTAAAACGGGCATCGCTTGAAGTCACACTGTTAAATGGCACCAATGGTACCTCATCAACAATAAGCAATTTATACATGCTGTTAATATTCTCTTTCAGATTAAGTAGTTCCATCAGCGTAAGCGGCTTGGCGCCTGTGCGTGCATTTTTTACATCTTCTTCGTCCAAAGCCAAACGCACGGGTGGTGGTGGCCTGTATTTATGACGATTAATAACAACTTCTTTCAGCATGCGTTTACCATGTTCCAATTCTTCGCCGGGCTTCAATTTCACAGCATTAACTCCAGGCGCAAGGCTAACTTTATGAATACCGGTAACATAGTTTACATAGCTGCTGTCACTATTAACAAACCATGGTGTTGAATAGCTGCGGCCCATTTTAACTTCAGGCGGCTCAAATTCATCTACTTTTACCCCAATATTAAAACTCCTGACAGCTTGTATCATCAAATCGATGTTATCCATATCAGGAAGATCACTAAATTCAAATCTTCCTTTCTTATCGGTTTGTGTCTCCATCTGGAATACCGGAATTTCTGATTTAAGCTGAATCCGCGTATCTGCTATCGAGCCATCAAAAATATTAGTTGCCTTACCTGTAATTCGTAATTGATCCTCGGCCTTATATTGTATATTTCCATCAGGTTCCAGGCATTTTTTAAAATCATAGCTTACCCAACCTTGGGTAAGGAGTAAATTATCTAATACTTCTACCCTATCTGCGTGACTTTTATTAAAATAATAACCGGGCTCTTCAATCGTGCCTTTTAAATCGGTGGTTAGCAGCATACGGGTCGCTATATTTTCTGCATTAACATCCGGTGCTTTCACCTCGCCATTGTCTGTAACCGCTAATGAAAAATTACCTTTTACAGGTTTGCCTGCTGTATCTGTTACATAAACCTGTAATGAAACACTGTCCCTGGTATTATAAACGGGTTTATTGCTGCTGATTTTAATATTCAATTCATCATTTTGATCAATAAATACCAACCGTTGCGTTAGCGGATCGTTTGCGGCATCAAGCAAAATAAATTTAATAACGCCTGTAGCAAATAATTTTTTAGGTATCGCTTTTACAACAGGCATTCCTTTAAAAAAAACAGATCCCGTGTAACATACACTATCTCTTGCCATGCCAATTAATGTATAATTTTTACCATCGGCAAGTATATCCGGAGTGGCCTGTAACTGTAGTTCAAGTGTATCTTTATTTGACAGGTTTTTTACCTGTAATATAATACCACTGGTTTTTACAGCCGGCAATGCATAATTTTTTGTAATGGTATCTTTAAAAACAACCTTTGCAGTATAAGTTTCACCTGCCTTTGGTGTAAAGGTGAACAATCCCATACCCATATGGATTGACTTAAACGAAGCCACCTGCTGCATTGCATTATTATATACCACCCCCTTTATTTCGGTTACACCTGTACCATCTTCACCAACAGCTTTAAAACCCACTTTGGTAGGTAAACCTGCCAATAAACTACCCCCCTCAGGCATAAACTGAAGATCAGTGTTTTCTGTTTTATTAAGGCTGACAGGAAGGATAAATTTGTGAAGATCCGCATCGCGGCCCATATCTTCAATCTGCAATGAAACATGGTCAAGTTTCTTATCGGGCAGCTTAAATTTATAATTTAAATTACCGTAAGGATCAGTTATAGCACTTTTTTTCAGCAATATATCTGTTCCGTCCAGGACGTTTAACTGCATATCTCTGAATCCAATGTTTTTGGGGGTGAGATCGCCAAAATGCAGTTGCATATTTACGTTTCTATTCTTATCAAATGTGTGATGTTCATTGATAAGCCAGTAATTGTTGCCAGAGGGAGCAATGTTTATTTTACAGCTAAAAAACTTTTCTATTCCGAAATTACGCATCCAGTTGGTATAAGCACGCAAGGTATAGGTGCCCGGAATAAATTTTCTCTTTATTTCTATATCACCGGCTGCAACTCCACCATTAGCCTTGATCATCTGCCTTTTTACAACCCGGCTGCTATCATTAATCAATTCAATATAAATTAAACCGCTTTGTAACGAGGCTGATAGGTTTCGGTTTAATAAATAGGCCTTATACCATAAAGTATCGCCATGTTTATACCACGATCTGTCTAATTGCACATAAAGCTTCTCGGTATTTTGATGTTTAGATTTATTATTTAAGGTTGCAACTATGTCTCCCGGCCTATCTGTTTTTTTAGCCTGACAAATACCTGCAATTGGTAGTAAATTAAGAACTAAATACAGGGTGATAAAACAGTATAAATAAGAGTGTTTCCTACCCATAAATTAATTAAATATGTAATGGTTTGTTAGTTTTGGTATATATATAACAAGTATCTAATTATAAAGGGTGAGTTGAAATTATTTTTTTACTCGCTTTTGTTATTTCTCTTTTATAATGGCACATGTTGGTTAAAGATACCCTGAACTGGTGGGATTATAGCCAAAATGTTTTTTGAAAGCAAAAGAAAAATGAGAAAGGTCCTCGAAGCCGATATCTAAATAAACCTCGGACGGTTTTCTTTTTTGTTCAACTATTTGATAATGGGCCAGTTCCAATCGTTTCTGAGTTAACCATCGACCAGGTGTATCGCCGAAAGCATTCTTAAAATCTTTTTTAAAAGTAGTAAGGCTTCTCCCCGTCAGGTAACCAAATCTTTGTAACGGAAGATTGAACATGAAATTTTGTTCCATAAACCGTACTATGTCAAGTTTGCCCGGCTCCTCAAAATAACCCAGCAAACCATCAGCTGCAGGGTCGATGGCACGCAAAATGCGGATGGCCTCTTCGACCTTAAAAGCGGCAATATCAGCTGGCAGCGCATCAGCCAAATCAAAATAGGGTTGTAAGGAATTGAACAAGCTTTGCAACAAAGGATGGGTGCCGAAAACCACCGGTTCAATACTGCGCGGCGCAACCGGTTTCAGGTCTCTGTAATAATGCTTCAGACGGTCATTTCGAAAAATA
>DATJJI010000032.1:0-3787 GCA_035492275.1 Mucilaginibacter sp. | reverse complement strand
GACGCCGACTTTGATTTTTGATCGCGATCATAATTCAAATACTCTTTCATTAAAGCGTTTAAAGCATCTGCGGCAAATTGAGGATTCATATCCGTTTCGCGCAAATTCATCATATTTGAATATTTTGCGACCTCGTTGGTCTGCAAACCGCCTCTTATGCGTGCTACCAGGTCTTCAGGCGCATTCAGTTTGAACAATATCAACGCCGTTTTGGGTAGTCCGCCCGGATACTTTATACTGAAAGCTGTCGAACCCACTGTAAATGGGCTATTGTAAGCATATACTTTTTGTATCTCTTTATTGCCCTCTCTATAAGCTATTTTGAATGAGCTTTTATTGATAGGTTTAAACGTAATCAGGTCCCGATAAAAATTAGAGCTGTCAAGTTTAAGTATAGTTACATCAATGGGTTTGTTTGGATATAACTCTGAAGTACGGTTTAAAACGCGGCCAACAACATAAAAGCTGATGCGGTAGTCAAGTTGCTTCACAGCGTTAAGCAGTAGCGGCGTGCTGGTTAGTACTATTGTTTCACTTGCTATCCGCGAAAAGTTGCTGGTCCTGTCGTTTGTATTAGAAACACCCACCAGATCGCCAATTTCCGACTTTTTCTCCTCAAACTTCATAATAGCCGAAGTAGAGTAAATTTTAGGCGTATACCACAAATAAATATTTGAGGCCAGCACACAAATTACTATTGCCCCGGCTATCCAATACCAACGGCTTAAAAGGATCTTGGCTATTTTGAAATAATCAAATTCCTGGTTAGGCGATTTTTGTTTTGATTTATCAAGTCCTTCCATTATCTGCGTGCAAACGTATATATTATTAAAGCAGTGTTAACCAGCAACAAAATTGGCTGAGTTACCAATGAGAAATTTTGCAGGTTATTGTTGCGTATGGCCTTTTTGTTTTGTAAAACGTAAATTATATCATCATTTTGAACAAAAATGTGCGGGTCTGACAAGGTGTTGATATTGCTCAGATCAAACTGGTCAACTTTTGAGTGTTGATTGGTGCGGATAATTTTAATTGTTTTTTCGTCTGCCTTTTCGGTGAGGCCGCCTGCTTCGCCTATAACCTCAACTAACGTAGTGTGATCCTTAATAAGTGGTATGTTACCCGGGCTTCTTACCTCGCCGGTCACAGTAACCTTCAGGTTAATAATTTTTACTTCCAACAAGGGGTGTTTCAATTCTTTACCATACAAATCCTCTATCCGTTTCCTCGCTTCCATGCGCGTTAAACCGGCAATCTGTACACGGCCTAGGGCGGGCAAGCCTATGGTGCCATCGTCATCAACGGTATAATTATTATTGCTGCTTTCAGCAGCAGATTGGCTTGACTGCCCTGCTTGTGTAGTGCCCGCACCGGCTTGCTGATCAATAATGCTTCTGTTGTTTTGTACATTGGTTATCTGCAGAATATCCTGAGGGCGAATGCGATAATTGGTTATATTTGCAGCACTGTCGGCGGGTTTAATGCCGGCCGCAACCCCTTTTTGTTCAAAAAGATATTGATCCTGTTTGTATGAGCACGATGCTGAAAGGAGCGAGGCAAACAAGAATATGAGTATTAAGTGACGCATAATTTATAAAGATAGGTTTAGCATGGCGTGTGTTAACTGGCTATTATCCCAAAACTACAATAATTTTGTAATTGTAACTTAGCGTATTTTTTCAGAAGTGCAGCATTTAAAAATTTCTTTAATTACAGTGACCCGTAATGTCCAGGATACTATTGGACGCTGCATTGAATCTGTTGCTGCACAAAATTATAGTAATCTTGAATATATCGTAATTGACGGAGCATCTACCGACAACACTTTACAAATAATAAGCCAATACCCAACAGTTGTAAGCCGTTTGGTGTCAGAACCGGACAACGGTATTTATGATGCCATGAACAAGGGCATCCATTTAGCTACCGGCGATGTAATAGGCATATTAAATGCCGACGATTTTTTTGCCGATGATGATATTTTAAACAGCGTGGCAGGTATTTTTAATAAAGTAAACGGTGATATCATTTACGGAAACCTGAATTATTTGAAACCCAATGGAAAGATACTTCGTAGCTGGCATTCAGGTAATTACCGGTACGGAAAGTTTAATTGGGGATGGATGCCCCCGCACCCTACATTTTATTGCAGACGGGTTGTTTTTGAAAAGCTGGGTAACTACGATTTAGAGTTTGGAACAGCTGCCGATTATGAATTGATGCTAAGATTTATGCATTTAAATAAATTGAATGCTCATTATCTAAATAAAACAATGGTTAATATGGCATCGGGCGGTATAAGTAATCAAAATTATGGTAACCGTCTGCGGGCATGGAAATATGACCTTAAGGCAATGGGGAAAAATGGGGTGTTATTTCCGCTACTATGTGTAATTTTTAAACCCTTAAGAAAAGTTTTACAGTATATATAAAAAGCGGACGGATTGTTGTTAACATATTGGAAATTTGTTAATTATAATTTTAAACTTGTCTTGTTCTTGATTATTAATTTAAAGCTTTATCTTAAAAATTATATGTTGGGGTCCCTAACTCATCATCAAATAATTTATTGTTTGTGTATAGTTTGCTTTACCGCATTAATTTCTATTTTATCTATACCTTCTATCCTTCATATCGCACGTGTCCGTCATCTATATGATGATATAGGCCATTTCAGAAAACAGCATGATCATGGCATACCACGTTTAGGCGGAGTGGCAATTTTTGTAAGCTACTGTGTTACCGCATTGATATTTACTATAATTGACCAAAGCTTTGCCGTTGGTTATCTACTTACTGCAAGTATTATTCTGTTTATAATGGGGCTTAAAGACGACCTCTCTGGCGTAAATTCAAGCACTAAATTTCTGGTTCAATTTATTGTGGCGCTTATCTTGGTTATCCTGGGCGATATCCGGTTAACCAGCATGTATGGCATATTTGGTATTTATGATTTGCCATTTGTTATTAGTTCTGCATTATCAATAATAGTTATTATCATGATAATTAATGCTTTTAATTTGATTGATGGTATTGACAGCCTTGCGGGGATAACCGGTATTTTAGCTAACCTGGCTTTCGCTGGCCTGTTCTTCTATATTCATCAATATGAAGCTGCTATAATTTCATTAATTTTAGTAGGCTCCATTTTAGGTTTTCTGCGTTATAATCTGACACCGGCAAAAATATTTATGGGCGATACAGGCTCATTATTTATCGGTTTAATATCAGTAGTAATGGCTATCAGGTTAATTGAGTTAACCAAGTTTGCCACTCCTGGCGTGCCTCAAATAAGCTCTGCTCCGGCGTTAACGGTTGCCATATTAATTGTGCCCATTTTTGACACTATCCGCGTTTTCTTTGTTCGCATCATCAATGGCATATCGCCCTTCTCTGCCGATCGTAACCATATCCACCACCGTATTTTAAAATTAGGCTACACGCATTTGCAAACTACAATAATACTTTCTGTGTTTAACCTGGTTTGCATAGGGCTGGCGCTGTTGTTGGGCGGTTTAGGTAACTTTGCTTTAATTGCCCTCATCTTCACTGTCTCTATTTTATTCAATTGGGGCATTACCTTTATACTAAGATCAAAAGAACGCGAAGTTGTAACGCTGCGTAATCTTTTTACCTGATCTCGCCGGGTATCCTACCGTATGTATACATCTTTATCGTTTAAAATCTGCTCCTTAGGAGCAAAAGTTCGGTATAATTATTAAACAGGAACAAGGAACTTCGCGCCGTAGGTGCGATACTAAGCGGGCTTTACAATCACTTTTTCAAA
>DATJJI010000031.1:0-38449 GCA_035492275.1 Mucilaginibacter sp. | reverse complement strand
TTCTGAGTGTAGCGAAGAATCTTATCTCGTGTCTAAGCATAGTGTAGAAGATTCTTCGCTACACTCAGAATGACAACAAGTAGAGACGCAATACTTTGCGTCTCTACTTGTTTACTGTTTCACAAAAAGGTGAATCAGATGAAACACCTGAAACACTTATTTTGATTAATTGATTGGTATTTAGCTGATTGTAAAAACAGGTGAAACAGTTTGAAACACTTTTTCATGAGTTTTGCAATTCTCAGGGTTAATTTACCACCATTGCGCCACCGGGTATTTCTATTGTAGACTTACGAAGTTTAAAAAACTTCGTAAGTCTTATCAATTTAAGTGGTTAATTCACCACCATTGCTCCCTCGGGTATATCGTTAACTAAAGTAAATGCCCGGGTTTGAATAATAGGGTAGCCAACGTATTTATCCATCTCTATACCCATCCCTTTAACATCGCTTAAAACAGGTACAGTCATGTTACCGCGTTTTGCTGCTATCTGCTGTTTAAAATACGCCAGTGGAACAGCCACTTTTATCCATTTATTTGGCGCGGGTGTTATTCCTTTTTTAGCCAGTGTATCGGTATTGGTGTTTAGCAGGAAATTAAATTTTTGCGGCGTAGTGCTATACATATCCACCACCACATATTTGTAAGCCGACCAATCCAAAGGCATGCTCATATTTTGCAGGTGCCAGAAATAGTAATGAGATGGCTCTGAAAACACAAACTCCATTTGGTGCTGTGGCCTGGTTGGGGTAGTGGGCTCATGCACATTGTTTTCCAGTAGCGTTACCTCTTTATCCACTTCGGCCAGCATGGCTTTAAAATCAATGGTAATGTGCAGGCGCGGCAAGTGTTCGGGTACATACAACCAGTCCATTTGCGCGGCGTAGGTTTTCCAGTTGGCCGATGCGGCACGCAGGTCTTTTATGGCATCGCTCCTGTATCGCGCTTTCTTCGCCTCATCGGTTGATTTATCAGACAAATATTTATTCGTTGCCCCGGCTATTTTCCTGGCATAATACTGCCCTAAGTAAGCTATCGCTCTGATGTCGTCAATGGTTTGCCTTAATTCCTTGTTTTTAATATTGTGCATCCCGGCGGTTAATTTTAATGCCTGATCAGCTTCGTCCTGTAGGTTTTGCGCTATCTGGAATGGTGTTGTTCCCTCAATAGGTTTGTTATTTAACAGCGCATCTGTATAAACAGGAATGCTCAACAAGCCTTCGCCGGCTTGCGGCAGGCGGGTAATGAATTTTTCGATGGTTTGGAACCCGTAGTAGCTGGTACAGGCTTCAGGGTACCATTCAAAATCATTTTGTAAACGTTGGTTATGAAAACGTGTTACCGTAGGGAATATCTGCGAGGCCTTTGCCCATGCGGTATATAGTTTTTGCGCATCAACCTCGGGGAAACGATCTTTAATCTCTTTTTCAAAATGCGCGTTCGATAAATTTGGGTCATAAGCCAGTTTACCCATGAGTCCGAAACTATACCAGCGCTTTTTGATGACCGATTCGTGTATCGCGTCCGGCTCACGGCTTACATATTCGCGTCCCCAGGTATAACCGTCGGGCCCCATGTAAAAGCCTTGAAGATTACCGTTTCGCGGCATGTTTTTTATATAGGCACGGGCAAAGTCGGGGTCACTGCCGCCACGCAGATAATACCATGAATCGTCGCGTACGGTCAAAAAGAAATGCGAATCGCCAACCTTATCTAAAAACTTTTCATCGTAAATAAACTTCGGCGCCACCGACGAATACATTTGCGCTACCGAATATTTATAGCTGAATTTTAATTCGCAGTTGGGGTTTAAACCCGTAAAAGTGCTTTTTACCAGCGTTATATTGGTTTGATGCGCCCGGTGTATCAACACAAATTTTCGGTTAGGCTCAAGCGCCAGCGCGTCGTTAATACCCTGACCGTAAATGTCATACATCGCTTTTTCTTTATCAGTTTCGGGAACTTTCAAATTCTCGCCTGCTGTAATGCCAATGCCTTTTAACAGCGGATAGGTTTGCAGTAAAGTACGCGTAGCTTTACGCATATAATCCATCGTCTTAGGGTCGGTTGATTTATCGGTAAAGCCGTAGCCCGAATTTTCCAATCCATCAATAAAAATGTTCCAGGTAAACAGGTAACATTCAATACCCCGGTCATCGGCATATTGCATTACATCCTGCCAGAATTTTATTTTTTGGTCGATGGTGATCTTTTTCAGGGTAACCAAATGTGCCAGGCTTGTCGGGGTCGACATATCAATACCATCCGAAGTAGGTAATAAATGTACGGTGGTTTTTTTTACATCATTCAGCGAAGCATTTGGATACTCCGGCACTTTTACCAACGATGGATAAGGCTGTAAGCTCCATAATGAAAGCACGTTATAGTGATCGCGCGCCATCTCGTCCAGAAACTCATGCCAGAAGTTCATATCCCACATATTGGCTATATTTTTCTGTCCGGAGTCGCCATTATCGGTGTAGCTTGGAGTACGCGCATCTAAAGGAATATTAAACTTAATGCCCCGCTTTTGCAGATAAGGTGTTTTGTCAATATTGGTAATGGAGTTTAATCCGTTCAGCTTAATAGCTTCTGCGATATCAAGCCCACCATATATTAATCCTTTGTTTTCAGATGCCAAAATATACCAGTCGTTGCCTTTTTTTCTGATAGAATAGCTCTGTGGCTCTGCCGGTGGTAGCGAAAATGAATCTGATTGTATGGTACTACTTAATGCTAATATTAAACGGATCTGTACTTTATTATTTATTGTATTAACCATGTAACCCGCTTTTTGAAGGTCCTTTTTCATTTCAGCAGCGGTGAATGCTGCGCTTTTGTTATGATGATCAAATAAAATGGCTATGCTTGGTTTTGTATTATTTGCTAAAGCGCTAAAAACCAAGCCGATCAATAAAAGCAGGATAGGGCAATTCTTTTTCATGTTTAATTTTTTACAGGATAAACAGTATTCTTTGCAATTTCAACATCGTGGGCAACATCGGGCCTTAACAGCGACCAGTGGAAACGGCGGTCGTTATCAATAGGAGCCCGGCCATTATCGGCAGGGTAGGTGAAGCCGGTGTAAGGCATTTCCTTATAGATAGGGCTGGTTATCGTAACCACATTGTCCCAATATTTCAGCGCGCTTTGCAAATGCATAACAGCATCTTGTTTGTTTTGCCCGCCGCCTTTAATGCGATAGGTTTGCAGGGCTACGCCGCCACGCAGCTTTTCGGCAAAATACAAGCCTAAATTGGCCCAGGCTTTAACATCCGCAACCTCGTACATCAAAGTATTATTAGTGCCCGGCTTAATGTCTTTTATCAGGGCTAATGCTTTCGTGCAATCCCTTTCCAATTCATCGGCTAATATCAGCGGGGTGATCTTGTCGCTTTCATAACTACCGCCGGTAGTAATTTTGTTCACGTAATCTTTTATCGATACATAATCGGGGTCGAATACTTTTTGGTTGATCTGCTGGTCGACGTTGATATAGGCCATCTTATTTTTATACGTCCACATAAAACCTTCGCTGTACAGCGAAAAATCCCAGGTAAAATCAAAATCGCTGGCCAAGCGTAGCGGTGTTTTTGATGCCAGCGAATACGCCTGTAACAATGGCGCGGCCTGTTTGCCATAACGGGTAGTAAATTCATCCCTGAAAATAGCATCCGGAGTTTTGGGATTATAGAGCAATCTCCCCCACAATTTATAAAACAGCCATTGGCGTTGAAAGGCCCACTTATAATTAACCGGGCCGGTAATTTTGGTAAAGTAATCTTTAGCAGGAATATACCCTTCTGAACCTATAATATAGCCGCCTGCATAACTTGGCGTATTGGCGGCAATATGCGCGCGTATAAATTCCGGATCGCCCCAGCGCAGGCAGAAAAAATCTTCGTTGCGGGTGGTCCAAACAGTTTTGTAGTTGGTGGGTTCGGGTTTAAAATAGGTATCGCTCAGTTTGCCGCCATGTACCTTTAACAGTTTGGTGATTGAATGCCCGTGCGACCAGTTAAACTTAAATTCGTTCCATATTGGCCCGTCAAAGCCTGTTTGGCTTTCAATAGTTTTGCGGGTAAGCTTTTCAAGCGCTATGCTGGTCGAGCCGCCATCGGCAACGCCTGCCGAAAGCGGCACGCGGAATATCAGCTTGGTTTTGCGCTTGGAGTTGTGCATGCCCTGAATAATTACATCCTGCATCCATTGGTTACGGGCCTCGGGCGTCATGCCGTTCATGCGCTCACCCTGGGTAAGGCCCATGCCGGTCAGTTCAGGATATTCGTCAAATAATTGGGTTACACATTCACGGTTATAGCGTTTTACAATCTCCGATGTATCCGCGTCGCCATAGTGGATGCGTAGTTTCGCTGGCTTATCTTTCTGGTAATTCTCATCAAATTTTGACGATACAAATATGTTCCAGTCAACAACATAAATTTCAATACCGCGCTCTTTAGCCATCCTGAAAATGCTGTGAAACAAATTTTGCCATTGTTTTAGCTCGGCATCGCTGAACGGACTTGCCAACGGGAAATTTTTAGGTTTGATCATGTACGGAAAAGGGTGCAGGTTCCAGAGCGTTAATACGTTAAAACGATTCTCTGACATCATATCCAAAAACGCGCGCCAGTAGTTTACGTCCTTACAGGTTTCTGTATGCAGATCAACCGCGCCGCCGGTGCGGTAAGGGTCCCAGGGTAAATTAAATTTTATGGCACGGAAGGGCAGGTTAGGGCTTTCATTTTTAGCTGTTAGCGGAGTGCCGTTATGCATACTTTCGGCAATTGAAAAACATCCATAAATAACACCCGTACCGTTGCCGCCGGTTATGGTTATTTTTTTACCTGCGGGATTAATAGCATAAGCCTCTTTTTTGAATTTATTACTATCAATAACCAAATTCACCTGGTAACCCGCTTGATGCGCCATTGCCTTTTGCAGGATCGAAGCGGCATATAAAATTTGAGGTGAATGATCAGCATGTATAATTTTAACGGACTGCGCGAATGCAGCTTGAGTTAAAAGGTAAATACAGGTGAATAGGTAACAGATCGTTTTTTTCATTTTAATATGGTTTGTATAACGGCGATTACTCACCCCAACATTGCTTCGCTTGTTGACCCTCTCTTCGCTGCGCGGAAAGAGGATTGTGTGGAAGTTACCCTTTTTCCCGCTTGCGGAAGAGAGGGTGGTCCAGCGTAGCGCAGACCGGGTGAGTATCGCCACCCGACAGTGCCGTCTATTTTGATTGTGCAAACAGCCAGTCCCAAACCTCGGAGTTTGAGTAGGTTTTTGTCCAGGCATCATGGCCAACACTCGGATATTCGGTATATTTTACATTACCGCCTGCTTTGGTAATAGCAGCCACCATATCGCGCGAGCGGTTTGGCGGTACAGTTTTATCCGCATCGCCATGAAATACCCATAAGGGTATTTTGGTGAGCTTATCGGCATAGGCAAGATCGGCTCCACCGCAAACCGGCATAGCAGCGGCAAACTTTTTACCCTCGCGCTGCAATATTTCCCAGGTAGCAAAGCCGCCCATCGAGAGGCCGGTCACATAAATACGTTTGGGGTCTATTTTATTTTCGGCTATAACTTTATCAATCATTTCCATAGCCAGCGCTAAGGGCCAGGTAGGGTCCTGCTTCATTGTGCTTGCGGTAGCGCCAAAAGGCGTATCTACCCAAACTCCTTCGGCATTTTTAGCGCCTTTAGGTACAGCAGGGCATCCAGGAGCAACTACATAACATGGATATTTTTCCCAAAAAGCAACGGTTGGCGCAAAACGCATAAACTGTATGCGGTTATCACTGCCACGCTCGCCGGCGCCGTGAAAAAATATGACCAGCGGGTATTTTTGCCCCTTCTTTAATTCAGGTTGATGTAAGCGATAGGGTAGTGTGTGCCCATCCTTTACATAAGTATGAAAACTAAAATCAGCGAACTTATTTTCCCAGGGCTGTAAAGGGAATTTGCTGTAATCGGGAGCAAGCGGATCAGGGCTTTTGCTGGTATCGGCAGTTAAATGGTAGTTGATTGTTTTGCGCGATGTTTGCGATTTTACCTTAACATATATAAAACAGCAGCCAATACCTAAAAACAGGGCGCCAATAACCTTACTGGTTTTTTTCATTTTTATAACAGGAAATGCAGGATGATACCTTCGGTTAATAAATTGTGTTAAACAAAACTAAGAAATTAACCCTATCAAAAAACCTGATTATTATAACAAGTATGTGACCAAGTAAAAATTGTCACAGCAGTGTTATACAATCGATTGTTTAAACGTTAAACACCATTTTTAAAGTAACAATTGTACTACAAAATAAGGGGCCTTTATCCGTTAAAATATTAGCTGAAAGTTTAAAAAAAGGCTTTTCAAAGTATAAAAAGGGGTTTTAATACTTGTTAAATATTATACAAATTATAGTATGTCAAAAAAAATGTAGCCGGTTTAATTGCTGTTCAACTTACAGCTATTGATTTTGAACCCATATTAATTAACTTTGTTCAATCGCTGTTAAATAAAAAGTTTTAAATAATGTGTGTATGCAATTGTTTTAAACCTCTTAGTAATTAGCAGGTCTCAATAATAGTAAACCAACAAATTAATAATACATATAACACCATCATGAAGAGGATCACCATCTTAACCACCCTTGTTATTGCACTGCTTTCGGTTAACTACTCGTTCGCGCAAACTAAAAAAGTTACAACGACAAAAAAAACCACCACTGTTAAAAAAACTACTGTCGCCCCTGCCGGTAAAAAGGTAAGTGCTGCAGATATTGAAGAAGGTAAACAATTGCTTTCAAAAAATGATTGCTTGAGCTGCCATAAAGTTGATAGCAAAGTAGTTGGTCCGGCTTATATGGATGTGGCTAAAAAATACCCTGCAACCGAAGCGAACTACGACCTGCTTACTAAAAAAGTTATTGCCGGTGGCAGCGGTGTATGGGGTTCAGTTGCTATGTCGCCGCACCCTTCAATTGCACCGGCTGATGTAAAGAAAATGGTAGAGTATATTCTGTCGTTAAAATAATAAAAAATAAAAGCCTGTTAGTCGTGAGAAGTTAACAGGCTTTTTTAATACAAGTTTCCGGCATCGATTGCAGAGCGCGGGAACCCGATGATATCGAACCAATATTAACCAATTATAACAATGAGAAATTCAATAAAAATTAATCGCTTCATGAGCATTGTGCTTATGGGTATGCTGATGTTATCAACCATCCAACTCTTTGCGCAGGGTGGCGGTCAGCGACCAAGACCCCCAAAGATATTGATCTATACAAAAACAAAGGGCTTTCAGCACGCGTCAATACCTGTTGCCGAAGCCGCTTTATTAAAAATGGCATCTCAAAACCATTGGGTTGCCGAGATGAGTGGTGACCCTGCAGATTTTACTGATGACAACCTTAAACAATATAAAGCGATCATATTTGTAAGTACTACCGGTGATTGTTTACCCGGCGATGATCATAAAGCTGCCTTTAAAAAATATATTGAGAACGGCGGTGGTTATGTAGGCATACACGCTGCTACTGATGCAGAGTATGACTGGGCATGGTATGGCGAATTATCAGGCGCTTACTTTAAAGGCCACCCTATACCACAAATGGCTACTTTAAATGTGGTTGATTCTACTTCTATCGCTACTAAAATGTTGCCGCGCGTTTGGAAAAGAAAAGATGAATATTATCACTTTAAGGCCATACCTAAAGATGTGCATGTATTGATAACAATTGATGAATCGACCATCACTTACACCCCTCAAAACGAAAATTTAAAAATGGGCTCGTATCACCCAATGGCCTGGTGGCATGACTATGATGGCGGCAGAGCGTTTTATACCGAGTTTGGTCATACAGACGAATCGTACACAGAGCCATTATTCTTACAACATCTTTTAGGCGGTATCAAGTATGCAATGGGCCTTGAAAAAATGCAGCCATAATTAAAACTAAATACAACAATCAACTCAATAAAATTAAATGAAAAGAAATCATAAATGGCTGTTAGGTATTGTATGCGCTTCGGCGGTTACATTTTATACCTGTAAGTCGGTACAAAAATACGTTACCCCTTATCCTGTACAACGTGATGCTGATGGCAGGATCATTGTTGATATGCACCCTAACCCGGCACCAATGTCGCCGGAGGAAGAAATGAAGCATATTTACGTACCGGCGGGCTATCACCTGCAATTAGTTGCCAGCGAGCCAATGGTAAGCCAGCCCGTTGCTATTGCCTGGGATGGCGACGCGCGTATGTATGTTGCCGAGTTAAATACGTATATGCTTGATGTTAACGGCACCGGCGAACGCAATAAGATCTGTAAGATAAAATTACTGGAAGATACCAATGGCGATGGTGTGATGGATAAGGTGACCGTGTTTGCAGATAACCTGATGCTGCCGCGTACCTTACAACCGCTTGATCATGGCCGTTTACTGGTAAGCCAGACATGGACTAACAGTGTTTACTGTTTCCAGGATACGGATGGCGATGGCGTAGCCGATAAAAATTGGCTGGCCTATGAAAATAATGGCCCCGAAAATACCAACAACCTGGAGCACCAAAAAAGTGGCTTAATATGGAATTTGGATAACCGGATGTATTTAACTTACGATCCGGTTAGGTATACGCTTAAAGGCGATAAAGTTATTCCTGATACGCTCGTTGAAAATAACGCCGGACAATGGGGTTTAGCCAATGATAACTACGGCCGTTTGTTTTACTCATCAGCTGGTGGCGAAGACCCGGCTTTACTTTATCAGCAAAACCTGCACTATGGGCAGGTTGATGTAAGAGACAGGTACGACCAGGCGTTTTTACCCGTATGGCCAATCGTTACTACGCCCGACGTTCAGGGCGGTTTAAACCGTTTGCGTTTAAAAGACAGTACATTGAACCACTTTACATCCAGCAATGGCCAGTCAATTTTCAGGGGGGATAAATTACCTGAAGATATGAGAGGCGACCTGTTTATTTGCGAGCCTGTAGGCAGATTAATACGCCGCGCTAAAGTAACCAATACTAACAGTAAGATCACTTTAAAGAATGCTTATGATCAGTCAGAATTTTTAGCTTCTACCGATCTTAACTTCCGCCCGGTTAATACCATTACCGGCCCTGATGGCTGTATGTATATTGTGGATATGTATCATGGTATTATCCAGGAAAGCGAATGGACAAAAGCGAATAGCTACCTGCGTCCAAAAATTCAGCAGAAAGGATTACAAAATAACGTGGGCCGCGGCCGTATTTACCGTTTGGTGAATGACAATTACAAGCCGGATTTTAAAAACAAACCACACATGCTTGAAGAAACCAGCGCGCAACTGGTTCAGCATTTAAACAGCCCTAATGGCTGGTGGAGAGATAACGCGCAAAAACTGCTGGTTATCAGAAACGATAAATCAGTAGTACCTGCGTTGAAAACACTGGCTGCTACCGGTGGCCAGCTGGCACGTATCCATGCTTTGTGGACGTTGAACGGAATGGACGAAATGGATGCCGAAACTTTTGGCAAAGCATTAAAAGACCAGGACGCTGAGGTACGCAGAACAACTGTTTGGATTGGTGAGGATTTCATGAAAAAAGATAGCCATGCTATTGATATGCTTGAAAAAATGGAAAATGATGCAAGCGCTGATGTTCGCTTGCAATTATTATTAAGCATGCGTTTTGTGAAATCAGACAAATCAAAAGCAATAATTGCCGACCTGTTAAAGAATTATCCTAACGATCCGTTGCTTACACTTTCGCAAACAACTTTCGAAAATAAAGCGAAAGCCAGGGCTGAGCAAATTGCAAGGCAAAAACTACTGAATGCAGTAGGCGGTAAACTGGTTGCGCAAGGTTCGGTAATATTTAAACAATTGTGCTTTACCTGCCATGGCAGCGATGCTAAAGGTATCCAAAACGGAACAATCCCGTTAGCGCCCGCATTAGCCGGTAACCCTGATGTTAACTCACAGAATCCTGAAAGGCTGATCAGAATATTATTGAATGGCTTAAGCGGCCCGATAAGAGGCCAGGCTTACTCTGATGTAATGCCTTCAATGGGTGCTAACACTGACGAATATATTGCTTCAGTAATAAGCTATATCCGCAGCGATTTTGGCAACAAGGGAAGCGTTGTTTTACCTGACGATGTGAAAAAGATAAGAGAAGCTACCGCCAGCCGTACAAACAGCTACACGATGGAAGAGCTAAACGCTATAAGGCCTATGGGCCGCAGAAATTAATTTTTCTGTAATAAAATAAAAATGGGGGTTGATCACACAGATTAACCCCCTTTTTTTGTTTAATATTAAACAACAATTAACCATAACACTTGTTGCTGATAAAATGAATATCGAAGAGCTTAACCAAACCGCAAAAGCATTGATGGCAGGCAGTAAGGGCCTGTTAGCAATGGACGAAAGCCTGCCTACTGCTAATAAAAGATTTGCAGCGCTTGGCATACCGCAAACTGTAGATTACCGCCGGGCATACCGTGAGTTAATAGTAACCACCCCCGGCTTCGGTGACTACATTAGCGGTGCTATTTTATTTGATGAAACCATTTACCAATCTACAAAGGATGGTGCGTTGTTTGTGGATGTATTAAAACAGGCAGGCATTATCCCCGGTATTAAGGTGGATGAAGGCGCTATTGATATGGCAGGTTTCCCCGGCGAAAAGATAACCGAGGGACTTGACGGATTACGTGATCGCCTTAAAAAATATTATGACCTGGGCGCTCGCTTTGCTAAATGGCGCGCGGTTATTACTATTGGCGATAATATACCGAGCAAGGGCTGTATCAGCGCAAATACATTGCTGCTTGCCCGCTATGCTGCTTTGTGCCAGGAAGCTGGCATTGTACCTATAGTTGAACCCGAAGTATTAATGGATGGTAATCACACCATACGCGATTGTTACGGGGTAACACTGCGTACCCTGAAAGATTTGTTTAACCAGTTATATATGCAAAGGGTAAACCTGCGGGGCATGATATTAAAACCCAATATGGTAATAGCCGGAATAGATTGCCCCCAACAAAATACAGTAGAAGAGGTAGCTTATGCTACGGTGAACTGCCTGCTTGAATCGGTACCGGCAGCGGTTCCGGGTGTCGCGTTTTTATCAGGCGGGCAATCATCCGAAGATGCAACGGCACATTTAAATGCCATGCATAAACTGTTTAAAGGCCGTTTGCCATGGGCGCTTACCTTCTCATTCGCGCGTGCCATACAGCAGCCCGCGTTAGAAGCCTGGAACGGTAAAGATGAAAACGTAAAAGAAGCACAAAAAATATTGCATTTCAGGGCCGGTTTGGATAGCGCGGCTCGCCGTGGTGAATACACGCCGGATATGGAAAAAGGTGAATAAATGAGTGAGCTAAAATTATACCCCTTAAAATTTGAACCGATATATCAATACCGGATATGGGGAGGGCGCAGGCTGGCCGATCTTTTAAGTAAGCCATTACCGCCCAACGACCCTATTGGCGAAGCCTGGATATTAAGCGATCGCGATGATCATCCAAGTAAAGTTATTAATGGTTCTCTAAAAGGAAAAACCATCACCGGGTTACTTGAAGTTGCGGGCGAGCAGATCTATGGGCGTGAATTGTTGGCGCATTTTAAACGTTTCCCGTTGCTGCTTAAATTTCTGGATGCGCAAAAGGTGTTGTCGGTACAGGTGCACCCATCCGAAGATAAAAAACAATACATTCCGCCCGGCGAAAGTGCCAAAACAGAGGCCTGGGTGGTGCTGCAAAAAGGAGATGAGGGGCGTATTTACGCGGGATTGAAACCGGGTACTACCGAGCACACTTTACGTCAATCATTAGCTAAACACACCGTTGGCGATGACCTGGCCAGTTTTAAACCTGAAATTGGCGAAAGCGTTTTTATAAAAGCAGGTACCGTGCATACCTTACAGGACCTGGTAGTTTTTGAGATACAGCAAAACAGTGATGTAACCTACCGTTTATACGATTGGGATCGGGTGGATGAAAAAACCGGGAAACCCCGTGACTTGCAAGTTGAGGAGGCCATTGCCTGTATAGATTTTAACCAGGTTAATATTGGCCCGGTAAAACCGGTTGTTGAGAAAGATGGATCAGTATTGCGCGAGAAAATA
The DNA here is from genome assembly GCA_035492275.1 of Mucilaginibacter sp. Taxonomy (GTDB): domain Bacteria; phylum Bacteroidota; class Bacteroidia; order Sphingobacteriales; family Sphingobacteriaceae; genus Mucilaginibacter. Next base: position 26,302 of record DATJJI010000031.1, on the reverse strand, counting down.
TTCGACTCTGATAAATTTATTTTATGGCGATTAACCGCCGAATCAACATTTAAAGTGGGTAAGGCTACCGTGCCCCGCATTTTAGTAGGTATAGCAGGCGAGGGTAATGTGGTTTATGATAATGAACAGTATAACCTAAACAAAGGCGATGTGATGCTGCTGCCAGCCATTGTTGGTGAGTGCGAATTTTCGCCTAAAGGTAAAGCGGTCATTCTTGAAATTGGGCTGCCTTACGTAAAAAATTGATAGCTATGAAAAAACTCGTTGTTTTTGATCTGGACGGTACCTTAGCCGAAAGTAAGGCGGCCATTGATGATGAAATGGTGAAGATATTGGATGCGCTGATCGATGTTACCAAAGTAGCCATCATATCGGGCGGCGACTGGCCCCAGTTTGAAAAACAGGTTTTATCTAAACTGACGCATAATAAAACGCTCGAAAATTTATCAATACTGCCTACCTGCGGCACTAAGTTCTATGAGTACAAATCAGGCTGGAAAAAACTATATGCTGAGGATTTTACTGCCGATCAAAAAAAGAAGATCATCACATCGCTAAACGCGGCCGTTGAAGAGCAGGGCTTTAAACCTAAAAAAATATGGGGCGAGCAAATTGAGGACCGGGGGAGCCAGATCACTTTTTCGGCTTTGGGGCAGGAGGCGCCTTTAGATGCTAAGAAAGAGTGGGACCCGGGTTTTGCCAAACGTAAAAAGATACAGAAGGCGCTAAGTAAAACCATCCCTGAATTTTCGGTAAATCTGGGCGGCACCACTTCGGTTGATATCACCAAACCCGGTATTGATAAAGCCTATGGTATTAAAAAGCTGAAGGAAATATTAAACATCAAAAGGAAGGATATGATATTTATAGGCGATGCCATATTTCCCGGCGGCAACGATTATCCGGCTAAAGAAACCGGAGTTACTTCTATCTGTATAAAAGACCCTAACGAAACAAAGCGCGTTATACAGGGCATTATTGCCTGCCTTGATACTAAAGGAAAATACAGCGCGGGATTTTAATAAAGCGGCAAACAATTTCCTGAAACAAGCTATTATACTAACAAAACGTAAGTATGAACAAGTTAATCGGGGTTGTGCTCATCGCATTAGGTATTATCATGCTGGTTTATACCAGCTTTACCTATACCAAACGCGAAAAAGTGATAGATGCCGGGCCCATCCAAATATCGGCTGATCGTGAAAAAACTGTTAACTGGCCGCCATACCTCGGTGGCATATTATTAGTTGGTGGCATTGTAATTGTTATTGCATCCAAAAAGAACAACTAACCTGCTTACGTAATATTCATGATAACGGTTAAAAAAGAAGGGGTGATCCTTACCACTACGGATCTGGAGTTTGAAAATGATGGCGTGCTTAACCCGGCGGTGATCAAAGAGGGCGATGAGGTTCATTTATTCTATCGTGCGGTGCGCAAAGGTAATTTCTCGACCATTGGCTATTGTAAGCTGATCGGACCATTAACGGTTGCTGAACGTAAAACGAGCCCGCTTATCAGCCCAGAGTTTGATTATGAAAAACATGGGATGGAAGACCCCAGATTGGTAAAGATTAATGATACCTACTATTTATCCTATATAGCTTTTGATGGTAATGACGCGCTTGGCGCGATAGCTACCTCAACTAACCTGGTAAATTTTGAAAAACAAGGCATTATTGTGCCGCAGCTTAAATGCAGCGAGTTTGATGAACTGGCCAAAAATAATTCATCGGTTATTGAACGATACAGGCAAGATTATAATGCGCCCGATGTTATTATTATGGATAAGGACCTGGTGTTTTTCCCCCGCAAGGTAAATGGCAAATTCACCTTTTTGCATCGTATAAAGCCCGATATACAAATTGCCGCGGTTAATGATCTGAGTGAGTTAACACCCGGATTTTGGAAAGATTACCTGGTTAATTTAAGCGATCATATTCTGTTAACCCCGCGATGCGCCCACGAGATAAGCTATGTTGGCGGCGGTTGCCCACCTGTAGAAACAGAGCAGGGTTGGCTGATTATTTACCATGGTGTACAGCATTTTGATAAAGGTTATGAGTATGTAGCCTGCGCGGCTTTGTTCGATCTGGATAACCCAAAAAAAGAAATTGCGCGGTTACCATATCCGCTATTTAAACCGGAACTGGATTATGAACTTACCGGCGATGTGGATGATGTTTGTTTCCCAACCGGCACGGCGCTGTTTGATGATACCCTGTATATTTATTATGGTGCAGGGGATGATATTATTGCCTGCGCGTCGGTGAGTTTATCGGCTTTGGTTGATGAGTTGCTTACACATAAATAAGCAGCAATATTTCGCAAACGTTATAGTATTTCGGTAGTTTTTAACTTGTTAAACTATGATTTATACGGTATAATTGTCGTCTGCAAAACAGCGATAAACCAATGAAGAATTTTCTGGACGACGACTTTTTATTACAAACAAAAACAGCACAAAAATTATATGATGACTATGCCCGGTCAATGCCTATTATTGACTATCACTGTCATTTACCCCCAGATGAAATAGCAGCCGATCTGAATTTTGAGAACATCACTCAAATATGGCTGAACGGCGATCATTATAAATGGCGAGCCATGCGTGCCAATGGCATAAACGAAGATTATATAACCGGCAAAAAAAGCGACTGGGAAAAGTTTGAAAAATGGGCGGCTACTGTACCTTATACCTTACGTAACCCGCTATATCACTGGACACACCTGGAACTGCAGCGCTATTTTGATATTAAGGAAATTTTATCGCAGGCTACGGCAAAAAAAATATATGATGAGTGCAGCGAAAAACTGCGCTCGCCCGAATACAGTATCCGCAGCCTGATCACCAAAAATAAAGTAGAAGTGATTGGTACCACCGATGACCCGCTGGATAGCCTGGAGCATCATCAAAAAATAAAACAGGACGGCTTTGGTACAAAAGTGCTGCCATCGTTCCGCCCGGATAAGGCGATGAACGCGGATAATATCGATGTGCTTAATATTTACATTGATAAGGTGGAAAAAGTAGCCAACGTGGCTGTAACCGATCTGGATAGCTATTTAAACGCGCTAAAAAGCCGCCATGATTATTTTGCTGCTAATGGCTGTAAAGTATCTGATCATGGCCTTGACCATATTTACGCTGTCGATTACACAGAGCAGGAAGTAAAAGCCATTTTTGCTAAGATAAGAGGCAAACAGGCTATTTCTGCTGATGAGAATTTGAAATTCAAATCGTACATGCTGTTCCAATTCGCTTTGTGGGATCATGAAAAAGGCTGGGTGCAGCAGTATCACTTAGGCGCGTTGCGTAACAACAATACCCGCGCCCTGGCAACCTTAGGCCCTGATACCGGCTGGGACTCGATAGGTGACTTTGAACAGGGCAAAAGCTTATCGAAATTTCTGGATAAATTGGATACAGAAAACAAGCTGGCAAAAACCATACTCTACAACAACAACCCGGTAAATAATGACCTTTTTGCTGCCATGACCGGTAATTTTAATGACGGATCGGTAGCCGGCAAAATACAGTTTGGTTCGGCCTGGTGGTTCATGGATCAAAAGGATGGCATGACTGCGCAAATGAACGCCTTATCAAACATTGGCTTATTGAGCCGGTTGGTAGGCATGTTGACTGATTCGCGCAGCTTTATGTCGTTTCCGCGCCATGAGTATTTCAGAAGGATATTGTGCAACCTGTTAGGCAATGATATCGAGAACGGCGAACTACCCAATGATATCACCTGGACCGGCAAGATCGTTCAGGATATTTGTTATAATAACGCGAGGGAGTACTTTGGGTTTTATGAGTAAACCAACTCAGTAAAATCGTCATTGCGAGCGTAGCGTGGCAATCTCTACACGGTAGGCGTAGACTTAGCAACGTAGAGATTGCCACGTCGTTTCACTCCTCGCAATGACGTGTAGGATATAGCAATAAAAAAGGGACACCAATTGGTGTCCCTTTTTTATTGCTGACTTTTATATTAGTCAATCCTCACCTTCACCACCATTTTCTTGATAAGTCCTTCACCTATCATCGGCGCGTGAACATCCTCAGGGAAGAAAATAACGAACTGTCCGCCTTTTAGCGCGAAGTGCATATCGGGTGCATCGGCATAAAAAAGTACATCCTTTTCATCGTTGTATTCGCCTTTAGGGGCGGTGCAATCGGTACGTGGTTTCCAGCCAATGGTTTCGTTGCCACGGATGCAAACCTGTATGTCGATGTTTTTATTGTGGCACTCGAATTTTTCGGCAGCAACATCCGCTGCTTTACCTTCATTGTCTGATACGATGGCCTTCAATCCGTCGGCAATTTCAAACTTGCCAACTTCAAGTGCGGCAAGGTCTGTAGCTAACAGGTAATCAAAAGCGATCTTAAAATTTGGATGCAAAGCGGCGTATTTGTTGCCGTTTGCTAAAGTATCTATTATCATGTTGGTTCATGGTTAATGGTTCATAGTTCATGGAAAAACCATCAACTATGAACCATGATCTATTACCTATCGTTGTACACGGCCCGAGCCGTCACCTTTAACCAGTTCCTGAACTTCGCTTAAAGTAGCGTGGTTTAAGTCGCCCGGTATAGTGTGTTTAATTGCCGAAGCAGCAACGCCAAACTCAGCGGCATCGCCCATTTTAAGGCCGGTAACTAAACCAAAGATGAAACCGCTCGCGAATGAATCGCCACTACCAACGCGGTCAACTATGCGTACTTCGTATTGTTTGGTATGATAAAACTCGGTGCCATCATATACCAACGCGCTCCAACCGTTATCAGAAGCACTGTGGCTTTCGCGCAGGGTTGAGGCAATATATTTAAAGCCGAATTTATCTTTCATTTGTTTGAAAACGCTTTTGTAACCATCCAGGTTCAGTTCGCCTTTGGTTACATCGGTGCCTTCGCTGGTGAAGCCTAATGTGGTATCAGCATCTTCTTCGTTACCTATACAGACGTCAACATATTGGCAAAGCTCGGTCATTACCTGGCGGGCTTTTTCTTTACTCCATAATTTTTTACGGTAGTTAAGGTCAATACTGGTAGTAATGCCTTTTGCTTTCGCGGCTTTCAAGGCAGCTAAAGTAAGTGCCGCGGCTTTGTCGCTCAGGGCAGGGGTGATACCGGTTGTGTGGAACCAATCGGCACCTTCAAATATTTTATCGAAATCAAATTCGCTGGCATCAACTTCCGATATCGAAGCATCGGCACGGTCATAAACCACTTGCGATGCACGCATAGAAGCACCTGTTTCTAAAAAGTAAATACCTAAGCGTTTACCGCCACGGGCCACGAATTGCGTATCAACACCATAACGGCGCAGGTGGTTAATAGCTGCCTGGCCAATTGGGTTTGCCGGTACTTTTGATACAAATGTTCCGTTTAATCCGTAGTTGCAAAGTGCTGCTGCAACGTTTGCTTCGCCGCCACCATAGGTAACATCAAAGCTGTCAGCTTGTACAAATCTTTTAAAATCAGGAGTTGATAATCTTAACATTATTTCTCCCAGCGTTACGACTTTTTTAGACATCGTGATTGATTATGTTTTAGTTTGAAAAATTAGTTTAATACGGTTGGTTTTTTTTACCGAAGTCACCAAAAGTACGTTAAACCTAACTAATTACGAAGATTTTTGCCAAAAAATAAGCTGAAAACGTTTGCGTAACAATTGTAACTATTTGGGCTTATGTATTCCCGGTTTTTCGCAATTCTTTTCTACTTTTACCAACCAATTTATTGAATCAATTAATTAAAAAAATGGATAAGAAAGAAACCATATTAAAACTGATACCTGAGCAAGGTATTTTACCATTATACTTTAACAAAGACGAGCAGGTTAGCGTTGATATTTTACGGGCATTGTATGCCGCCGGTGTTAAAACTATTGAATATACCAACCGCGGCGAGGCCGCCTTAAAAAACTTTGGTAAACTGCGCGAGATATGCGATAAAGAACTGGGCGGAATGTACCTGGGTGTAGGCACCATAAAAAACGCTAAAGACGCGCAGGCTTTTATTGATGCCGGTGCAGATTACGTGATCAGCCCAGGATTGGTTGAAGAAGTAATTGAGGTTGCCAACAAAAATAATGTGCTTTGGGTACCGGGTTGTATGACCCCATCTGAAATTATCAGGGCCGAAAACTTAGGTGCGAAAGTGATCAAGTTGTTCCCGGGTAACTTATTAGGCCCGTCATTCTTATCAGGTATTAAAGAATTGTTCCCGAACCTATTATTTATGCCTACAGGCGGTGTTGAGCTCACCAAAGAAAACATTGGCGGCTGGTTTAAAGCAGGTGTTTGCGCCGTTGGTATGGGCAGCAAACTGATCAGCAAGGATGTGATGGAAGGTAAAAAATATGCAGAACTAACCGAAGCTACTAAAGAAGCTATCGCGATAGTGAACGCGAGCAGATAATATTATTTTTGTCATACTGAGCGTAGCGAAGTATCTTATCAAGTTTGCTATTTGGTGTATAAGATTCTTCACTACGTTCAGAATGACAATATTTTTTAAAACCCATGCAAGAGCAACCCAATAATAAACTTCATGGTATTACTTTAGAGACCATCCTCACCGAGCTGGTAGCTAAATACGGCTGGCCTGAGTTGGGTTACCGTATCCGCATTAATTGTTTCCTCGACAATCCGAGCATTAAATCAAGCCTTACTTTTTTGCGAAAAACTCCCTGGGCACGTAAAAAGGTAGAAGATCTTTATTTGAAAGGGAAGTAGTATTTTAACCAGCACATCATTGTGAGCGATAGCGTGGCAATCTCTAAATATGCAAATTGGAGTATCGTTTGTATAGATTTCTCCCGTTGGTCGAAATGACAAACGTTATTTTAAAGTCTTCCAGTCCCCACATTGCAACATTTCCATAAATAAACTGCGTGGCGGCAAATCCAAATAGGGATAGGTGACCTTTGATAGATACAATCCCTGCGGGTAAGCTGGTATAATAACTTTAGGCGTTTCTTTACTGATGAGGTGCGATTCGAACTCATCAACACTCATTTTTCCTTTGCCTATATCCAGCAGTCGGCCCATGATAATCCGGATCATTTTGCTTAAAAAGCGATTAGCCGAGATGTTAAAGCGCAGCCTGTCGCCCGATGAATCAACAAACAAAGCGGCCGAAGTAACATTACAAATAGTATGATCATTCCTGTCGGGGCTTTTGCAGAAACCCCTGTAATCGTTATAAAGCGGTAACAATGCTACCGCAGCTTTCATTTTATCCAGATCCAGGTAAGGTTCCAGATATAACGAACTATAGGCACCTAAAAACGGATCTTTATAGGTATGGATAAAGTAATCGTAAGTACGTTGTATGGCATCAAAGCGGGCGTGGGGCAGGCCATCCATCGGGATAATGTCGAACACGGCGATATCATCCGGTAATATTTTGTTTAAACGAAAAAACAGGTCGAACTTCCATTCCTTCTCCACATCCATATGGAAAAAGAACTGGCTGGCATGTACCTGCGCGTCGGTACGCCCGCAGCCATTAATGATGATGGCGGTTTTTAATAAACCACTCAGCGCGGTTTCTAATACCTCCTGCACATTTAATACCCCGGGGTGTTTTTGCCAACCGCTGTAGTTGGTGCCATGGTAGCCAATGTGCAGGAAGTATCTCATAAGCCCCCTCTAAATCTCCCCCGGTAGGGGAGACTTATGTTTAGTTTTATAGTAGATATTATTAAGTTCTCCCTTCCGGGGAGGTGAGGCCTAAACTTTTTTAGGCGGCAGATCAAACGCTATCGCGTTGTGCTCAAAGTGCCCTTTGTGTGAGCCATCGCAAAAAGGTTTGTTGGCCGATAGGCCGCAACGGCAAATAGAAACAACTGTACGGCCTTGCAAGCCATAATTATTGCCCTGCATGTCAACAATTTCAAAGTCGCCCTCAATTTTTACCGATCCGTTGTTATTAATAGTAAGTTTTGTGCTCATGTGTAAATTATGTTTCGGCAAATATAGTAGTCCGCCACGTTATAACGCTATAGTAAGGTAGGTTTAAAATGCGGCGCGTTCCTTTTGTTCGATGCCTGCTCATACGCATAGGCCAGTTTAAGCAATTCGGGCTCGCTGTAGGCAGTGCCAAAAAACGATAAACCCATCGGCAGGTCCTTCCAGGCACCCATAGGTACAGTAATATGCGGATACCCGGCCATAGCAGCAGGCGAGGAGAAGGAGAAGCCATTCTCATAATCGCCGTTTACCAGGTCAATACATATACCAAAACCATTGGTTGGGCCAATAATGGCATCCAGTTTATTTTTCTGGAGTATATTATCAATTACGTTACGTGTATTTTCGTGCGATATTTTTAACGCGTCCAGATATTCCTTGCTATTCAGGTCGCCTTTTTGCTGAGCCTGTTCCAGTATCTCCTGTTTAAAAAAAGGCATAGCTTTGGCAGCATTCTTTTTATTAAAATCAATCACGTCCTGCAGCGATTTAGTTTTTGAATTGGTGTTGCCCAGGTATTTATTCAACCCGTCTTTAAACTCATACAACAATACTGTAAATTCAGATTTATTGACGCCCTTTAACTCCTTGTAAAGCTCGATCTCTATCACTTCGGCCCCTTTTCGTTTTAAGGTTTCAACAGCCGCTTTTACCAGGGTCACCATTTCTTCATTACCCTCGTAAGCGTTTTTTTCGATGCCCAGACGCTTACCTTTTAATCCATTTATATCCAGAAATTTAGTGTAATCGCCTTCAGTTTTTCCTTTATTGTTTAGCGTGTAACTGTCCTGAGTATCAATGCCGGTTAAAGCGCCCAGCAATATCGCGGCATCTTTTACGGTACGCGTCATTGGCCCGGCGGTATCCTGCGTAGCAGAAATGGGTATAATTCCCGACCGGCTCCATAAACCCACCGTAGGCTTTATTCCCACTATACCATTTACTGACGATGGCGATACGACCGAACCATCAGTTTCAGTACCTATGGCTACGGCGCATAAGTTAGCAGCTACCGCTGTGCCCGAACCCGCGCTTGATCCGCTAGGGTTACGATCCAGTATATACGGACTTTTTGTTTGTCCACCGCGGCTGCTCCACCCGCTGGTTGACCGTGTTGAGCGAAAGTTGGCCCACTCGCTCAGGTTAGTTTTACCTAAAATAACGGCACCGGCTTTGCGTAATTGATGCACAATAAAGCCATCCTGCGCAGCAAAATTGTCACCCAGCGCCAGTGAACCAGCTGTAGTGTGCATATTATCGCCGGTATTGATATTATCCTTTATTAAAACAGGTATGCCATGCAACGGCCCGCGAACTTTGCCGTTCTTGCGTTCTTTATCCATTGCAAATGCCATGTTCATGGCATCTTTATTTACTTCGATAACCGCGTTAAGTTTAGGGCCCGCCTTATCAATGGCAGCAATACGGTCAAGGTACAGTTGTGTTATTTTTTGCGAAGTATATTCGCCATCCTTCATTTTTTGCTGAAGGATGGTGATGGTGGCCTCACTTAATTCAAAATGCTCATTTATTGTCCCTTCTTCTTTATTTTTTTCGGGCGATATTAAATTGCATGAACCCGCTGCAACAGCCGATAAAGTAATACCCGCTAATGAGCCTGTTTTTAAAAAATTTCTTCTGTGCATTGGTTAACAATTTAAGGTACATACAAATAACAAAAATTATAGCAGATTTTAAAAATCACAAGGATATTAATATAACCCCCTGGGGGTATTTGGTTAATAAAAGGTATGGTATTTTTAAATAAAATATAACTTTGGAAAGGAGTAATTATATAAAAATTTTAACCCCCTGATATATGTCTGTTATTGAACCTGTTAAAACTGAGCTGGATCATCCCGGCACTACAAAAAAATATTCATCATCATTACGTTTATGGCATTGGCTAAACGCTGTTGTGATCAGCGGATCTTTGATCACCGTGCTTATTAATTCTACTATTTTAGATGACAGGCCTACTGCCGCTTTTCTTAAATCGAACTTTAAAGATGCCGGTGCCACATTAACCGACGAGCAAACCAAAACTGTTGCACATGCTTTGAGCGATAGTGTTTGGGAAATACATGTTTATTTTGGTTATGCACTGGCTGCGTTATTGGCGTTCAGAATTGTACTGGAATTTTTTCAGATAGCTGATCAAAAATTGATACGTGGTATAAAAAGCGCTTACCATCATTACGCGGCCATCAAAAAACAACGCGAAGCTGCCAGGCACGAGCTGGTGGTAAAATCGCTTTATGCAATATTTTATTTACTGCTGATCATTATGGTAGTAACCGGCCTGTTCCTGGCGTTCGAAGATTTCTTTGCACCGTATAAAGCTATACGTCACTCCGTAAAAGAATTTCATGGTTTTTGCATGTACCTGATTATCGGCTTTATTGTGATACATATTGCAGGTGTCTTCCTGGCTGAAAGGAAAGATAGTAAAGGTATTGTTTCGGATATGATAAATGGAGGAAAGTAGGAGGGATTTCGGGTTGCGGAATTTCGATTTCGGAATTTTTAATCTTGTATTTAAAAACCTGTTTAGTTAATTTATTGCTTTTTGTAATTGTATTAAGTAATTGATTTTAAATTATTTATTTTTTAACATTAAATTAAAAAATCGTTTATTTACTGATCAGGTAAACCTTATCTAACACCGTATTTCTTGTAGCGCTGTTCACAAAGGCGGGTAATATTCGTTCCTGCGCATAATTTTGGAAGGATTGTATGACGTGATACGGGATATGATGATCTATCAGGTAATTTAAGGAGTATTGGGTAACGTAAAATGCAGCATTGCCTTTTGGGTCGATGTTTTTAAATTCTTCGACAGGTACATAATCAACCGGTTTATTACACTCAAACTGAAACACATTGCTTTCCATACGTACTGAATAAATATGGTACTGGTTAAACTGCTGCTGGTTGATATAATTAGCAGCGGCTATCTGCCCGTTATAAGCCGCTATAGTTGGGTAAAGCGTAGTTGTCAGATAAAAATTAGCGAACAACGCGGCAGAGCAGGTTAAAAAGAAAGCTTTTTTAGTGGCTTCTGTAATTTGCTTATGAATGAGCGATATCAGCAGGAAAAAGACTATGCAATCAATACCGAAAAATATGTAACTGTCTGGTTTTAAGAAATAATTGATAATGAATACGGCCAGCGTTAGCAGGACAATATAAACCCATTGACTAACCAACCTAAACTTTCTGCCCAAATTGGGCAACTGCCGGTAAATGAAAGGCGCTGTTATAATAGCGAATAATGGGAATATGGTATTGGTATAAAATGGCAGTTGGAAGCCCGAGACAGAGAAAATAAACAGCAGTAACAGGCCGCCGCTTAATGTATAATATTCTGGTAGTTTTATGCCGCTGAAAATATCGCGGGCACGTTTGTACAAAGCGAAATAAAACAGCAGGCACCAGGGGGCAAAGGCCCATAACAGCGTGTGCGCATAAAAGAATATATCGCCGCCTTTACTTCGGTTAATAGGGCCGGTATTGGCAAACCGCCCAAACTGGCTATCCCATAAAAACCATTTAATGCCCGATACCTGATGTTTTTCAAAAACCAGCTTTTCGGGGTGTAGGTCAAATTGCATGTACAGCGCGTAAAATTCAGGGAAGGTAAATATCGAGGTGAGTAAAAACAGCCCAATCCATTTAAAACTGAACAGGCTGCTAAATTTTCGCTGAAAAATAAGCTGTCCCAGCAAACTGCCATATATAGCTACCATCACGAATATGCCTTTGGTCATGATGGCCAGGGCGGTGAGCAGGGCGGCAAAAAACAGGTCGGTGAATGAAAAGCGCTCTTCTAAGCGGGCAATATGATATATACTGCCAATTACCATGCCCATCAGGTAAGGCTCGGCACGTACATCAGTGTTCGACATGATGATGTATTGCGCTGTCATCAGCATCAATACAGCCACCGCCGCTATTTCGCGCTGATGATACCGGCGGGCAAATAGCCAGGTATAAATGAGGCTTAAAAAAAAGAAAAATAAGGCGGGCAGGCGATAAGCCCAAACGCTGATACCAAACAGTTTAAAGCTGAACATAGCCGCCCAAAACGGAAAATGAGGTTTATCCAGCCAGTCGGTATTGTAGGTATAAAGCGATAAAAGTTCTTTTTTGTATACCAGGTTCTTGGCGATGGATGCGTATAAGCCGGGGTCGTCGGTAAAAAACCTGACATTAATACCGGCAAAGTTGACCACAAGCGCCAAAACAAATAATAACAGGTAAAGCGGCTTGTCTTTGTGCTTCATTTGTCCAAATATACTGTAATAATCAATTTTTTGGATGTATGATACCAACTATAGCGCACAAAAAACCCCTGCCTTTGGGGCAAGGGCCAACTCACAACAATTGTTTAACCTTGGGCTATGACACCCGCAGTCAATTCCTAACTGCAATGTGAATCAATGTTATAACAGACTACAACTGAGTTGGTTTTATTTGCCGGTAGAATTTTTCATTTTATTGGTATCCATCAAATTTCAAGCTATCTTTATAACGTAAACCAACACTAAAAATCTCATGAAAAAACTATTTCAAATTAAAGCCATAATGGGTGTTATTGTCGCTCTTTTTATATCGGCAGCTGCCAGCGCTCAAAGTAAAGCCCCTTTAAGCCCGCGCGACAGTGTTAGCGGCAAAGTGCATGGCGCAACTATCAGCATAAATTATGGCGCACCATCATTACGCGGGCGTAAATTTATAGGAGCAATTGAGCCTTATGGCAAACCATGGCGTGCAGGTGCTAACCAGGCAACTACATTTGTTACCGATAAAGATATTATGGTTGGCGGCAAAAAGCTGCCTGCAGGTAAATACACTTTGTTCATGACTCTGGGCGAAAAAGAGTGGAAAGTGATGTTTAACTCACAGGTTGGTGAATGGGGTATTAAAAAGGATGCCAGCGACAGCAGGGGTTTTTCAACTAACGACGATCCTTCAAAAGATGTAGTGACCGTAACTGTTAAACCGGTAGCAACACCAACTACCGAGCGTTTAAAATACGAGATAACCAGCAAAGGTTTTGCCTTGGTTTGGGAAAATGTAACCATTCCGGTAACTATAAAGTAATCCAGAAAAAAACAAAAAAAGCTCCCAATACCGGGAGCTTTTTTTGTTTGTACTTATACCATTGTATACAAGCTATGCGTATAAGTTATATTTGTGTTCAATAATGACCCGCAAACTCAACAACATACAAAAACGATTAATGGCTATTGTTGCATTAGCTGTAGTTATTTGGTTGTTTATGTTATTTGCTGATCACCCTAAGGCTGTTGAGCGTTATTATTCCACCGGGTTTTATGTTTTTGTTTGCCGGGTGTTGCATCCTGTTTTTAATATCTTCCCCTTTAGTGTCGGCGATCTGCTGTATATAAGTATTGTCGCTTATCTTATCTATTTGTTAATCAGATTTATAATGCTGTTATTTAAAAGACAGTTTAAATTAGCAGGTAATTTGTTGCTGGGTTTGATAGTTGGTATACAAATAGGGGTAATTACATTTTATATTTTTTGGGGATTAAATTATTTCAGGCCATCGGCTGCTGAACGACTGGGCTTATTGGATACCAACTACACAACTGCCGATTTGAAACGGGTTACCCATATCATCATTGACAGCGCCAACGCCTGCCGCGATCATATTACGCGTGCCGATACACTGCAAAACAACGCTGCCATTTATAAAACAGCTGTAACAGCGGTAAGCAAGCTATCGGCCGATTCGGTTAGCTTTCGTACCTGGTATCCGGGTATAAAACCATCACTGCTAACACCATTGATCAATTACCTGGGTACATCGGGCTATTATAACCCTTTTACAACCGAGGCGCAGATGAATTATGAGATGCCCATTTTTGAACGACCTTTTGTAGCCTGTCACGAAATGTCGCACCAAATGGGTTACGGGCCCGAGGATGAGGCAAATTTTGCTGGTTTTTTAGCGGGCGTAGGCTCACATGACCGGCTGCTGCGCTACTCGGCCTACCAGGAAGCGTTGGATGAGTGTATGCACGCTTTGCGGCGCAGGGATACGGTGGCCAGCAATGAATTGAAACCCTATATTTCTGCATCCGTAAAACACGACATCAGGGCGCAGCGGGCCTATTGGTTTTCATTTCATGGTAAGGCCGGTATATTGAGCAGTATTTTTTATGACGATTATTTAAAAGCCAATAATCAGCCTCATGGATTGGGTACTTATAACCAAATGGTTTTACTGTTAATGGCCTGGTATAGCAAATGATTTTATATCATCATATATTTTACTACTTTCGGAAGTAACCCAGATGAAGAGACTCCTGATCGTAATTTGTTTATATTTTGCCTGTTCACAAACTTATGGGCAGAGTATAACCTTATTAAAGCTCATTAACCTGTTTAATTTAACGGATGAGCAGGTTGCGAGTGATCTGTTATCTTCAAAAGTATTTACCCTGCAATATGGTGAAGAGGTAAATGGTTTCGTCGTAAAACATTACCAGACAAACGCGCATCCCGACAAAATGGAAACCGTACTGGTAGGTACGGGTTTTAAGGCCATTGGCGGCGCGGTATTACATACTATCAGCTATGTAAGCAATAATACCCAGAATACCATCAACCTGATGGGGCAGGCACGTGCCTATGGTTTCTCGTTAACTTTTCAGGGAGTTGATCATGATGATAACATTTACATCTATGATAACTTTTTGTACCACATGGTAGTGCATATAAGCATAAACAACACCAAAAGTGCTATCGATATAAGCCAGAAACAGATGTTTTTTTGAAAGATATTAAGTGAGCAGGCCTTTAAAAAGGAAGTAGTAGTTTTTTATATGAGCCTCTAACTGATCAATTAAAGGCTTTTTCAGGCTGCCGCTTTTGCTAACGCATTTTTGCTGCGGTGTAAAATCAACTTCGCCTAAAACCTCGCCTTTTTCCATTACCTTGAAGTTACCTTCGTGGCCGGGTAAAACGGTTAAATTACGTTCTTCATTGGCCATGTTTACCAACACGTGGAACTGGCGCTGCGGCATATATCCTAATTGCTGTGACATCATAACCCCCGGTTTAAAAGTTCAATAAAATATTTTAAATAGATAGTATACAGGTATAACAAACTTTTTTGGTTTATAGTATTGGTTAAACTATTTTCTGCCGTAAAAGTAGGTATACGAATATACCTGCTCAATGTAAAGCAATAAATAAGTATACGTTAAGTTATGTTTACAAATATTGGGTTATAATTTGCTGTAACTGCGTGGCCTGTACCACGCCGCTTTGCCGCCATTTAGTTTCGCCTTTTTTAAATATCATTAAAGTAGGCACACTTTGAATTTTATAAGCGTTTGCTGCTGCCGGATTCTTATCAATATCAATTTTGATGATCGTTACCTGGTCGCCCATATTGGTTTTAAGCTGTTTTAATATGGGGGGCATCATTTGGCACGGCCCGCACCACTCGGCCGAAAAATCAACCAATACCGGTTTTTCTGATGCAATGATCTCCTGGAAATTTGCCATGATCTTTTAAATTTATAATACTACCCCGGCTGCTGTGAATTGCAGATCGCCTTTACCTGCCAGGGCCGATGTGGCATAGCCGTTGTCATTAATGAACAGCTTTTCGTTCTCGGCTAAAATATGCAGGCCCTCGGCCTTAAAATCACCACTGATGCGTATCACTGCCACCGGCGAATGTACTTCCAGCTCGGCTACAATATAATGCTCAAGGCGCATGGCCGAGCGGTCGTCCATTTGATGCACATGAAATACTATTGTACCGTCGGGCCTTAAAACCTTTACATAATCACGCTCAGTTTTAACGGTAAATACCGAATTTATCTCCACAACGTTATCCAATATTTTTATCGAATTGCCCTGGGTGTCTTTAATGTCAGCGTCAATGGTTAACGCAGAACCGGGTTCATTGTCATGATAAATAGATCTGATTTTTACGATCTCTTTTGAATGGTTAGCATCGGCATAGCTGATAACTCCGTGTGGAACGATAAAGGCACTGGTTCCAATAATAAATGCATATTTCATGATCTTTCAGGTTTTTATACAGGTATAACTATCAAACTCCATAAATGTGTTGATTAAATAGGAAGGATAATAGTTTTTTACACTATTCTTACCAATTCGTCTGTTTCTGGCTTTTATAGCCCCGATTTTACAATCACCAATAATAATGTTAATAGCAATTGGCTAATTTTGAGTTCAAACATCTATTAAAGCTATGATAACCGAATTAGATAAAAACACCGCGTTAATACTGATCGATCTGCAAAAAGGAATAGTAGGCTACCCCGTAGTTCATCCTATCGAAACTATTTTGGCCAATTCGGCCAAATTGGTTGATGCCTTTCATCATGCAGGCCTGCCTGTTGTTATTGTAAATGTAAACCCGGCTGGGGCTAAATGGACGACCTCCAGAAAAGAGCCTTCGCCATCACGCCCGGCTCCGGCTGCCGACTGGCTGGAAATAGTGCCCGAAATTAAAACCGAACCCGGCGATATTTTTATTACCAAACATACCTGGGGCGCGTTTTTTGAAACCAGCCTTGATGAAGAGCTTAAAAAAAGAAATGTTACCGGTATTGTTATAGGTGGCGTATCAACCAGTATAGGGGTTGAGGGCACCGCGCGCCAGGCAAGCGAACTGGGTTATAACCTCACCTTCGCGATGGATGCCATGACCGACATGAGCGCCGACGCGCACGCGCATAGCCTTAAAAATACTTTCCCACGAATGGGAGAGGTGGGTAATACAGAGGATGTACTGAATCTGTTATAAAATGTTGTCATTCTGAGCGTAGCGAAGAATCTTGTAAGTCTCGCTAATCATGGTGTAGAAGATTCTTCGCTACGCTCAGAATGACAATGTTTTTTGCTTATAACTGCAAACTAATGTGCTGCGCTTTTTGCTGTGCCAGCAACGCGAGCTCGGTAGCTAAAAAACAATGCTCCTGCGGCATGGCGGTTTCGGTACGGTTAATAATATCGTTAACCAATTGCTCGCCGAAAGGTAAAATATCTTTGCTGCAATCGTAATATTTTATTTCTTTTTGATTAGCTAAATACAAGTGATCGCCTCCCGGTTTCCCGGCTATATCCATAGTTTTGCGCACTTCGATATAGCCATCGGTGCCTAATATGGTGAGGCGGCCGTCGCCAAAGGTAGGTATGGCATCAGGCGTGAACCAGTCTAACCGGATATAGCCCATACCACCATTGCCACGCAGCATTACATCGCCGAAATCCTGTAGTTTTGGATATTGTGGATGATGTACATTAGCCACCTGCGAGGCTACAACCTCGGCTTTGGTGCTGCCGGTAAAGAATAGGTACTGATCAAACTGGTGCGAACCGATATCAGTTAAAATGCCACCGCAAAATTTGGGATCAAAGAACCACTCGGGCCGTGTTTTTGGGCTCATTTTGTGCGGGGCGATGTTGATCGTTTGAATCACCTTGCCAATTGCGCCGGCTTTAACCAGTTCGCCCGCCCTCACGGTGGCCTTACTCTCAAACCGTTCGCTGTACATGATCGAGTAAATGCGTTTGGTTACTTTCTGCACTTTACGCACTTCGGCAAATTGCTCTAAGGTGATCACACCCGGCTTATCGGTAAGGTAATCTTTACCGTGCTGCATTACACGTATGCCCAACGGCGCCCGATCTATCGGGATGCCCGAGCTGAGCACCAGTTGAATAGATGGATCCTCTAATATTTCCTGCTCACTGCCGGCCTGTTTTGCCTGTGGATATTTTTTAGCGAATGCTGCCGCAAGGTCAGCCTCTTTTACATAAAATGAAACCAACTGTCCGCCGCCGCGGGTAACTGCATCTACCATGCCATAAATATGGCTGTGGTTAATACCTATTACAGAAAATTTGATCCTGGTTTCTATTTTTTTAACAGGGATATTCACGGCCGGTTCATAAATTACGTTTGCCGTTGCAGATAAGGGGAGGGTGGGTAATAACATCATCCCGGCAGCAACTGCTGCCGTATCCTTAATAAAATCACGGCGGTTATGGTTATCTTTCATAAAGTAAATTAAGCACTTATTGAAGATAAAAAATAATTACAATAGCTTATTCGGTCAGATTTTTAATTTTCTTCAGCAGGTCATTCATTTCAAATGGTTTGGCTAAAAAATCATCGGCACCGGCTTCCATAGCCGATTCCTTGATATCCCTGCTGGCCGATATCATAATAACCGGGATGTCTTTAGTTATCTCTACCTGTTTCAGCTTTTTGCAGATGTCCCTGCCATCCTCGCCCGACATCCATATGTCAAGTAATACCAGGTCAGGCAATTCATCTTTAAGCTCTAAAACAGCCGAGCCGTTCACTGTCGAAGTAACATCATAGCCCTCAAACTCAAGCAACATCTCAATCGCGTCTACAATCCCCGGGTCGTCATCGGCTATCATTATTTTTTTTGGGACATTCGTCATTAAAAATCAGGTATAAGTAGTTGTATATAATATTAATTTAATTGGTTTCTGTCTGGTTATAATTGATGGGCAATGCAAAGCAAAAATCGGACCCTTTTCCTTCAACGCTGTTTACCCACATGCGCCCGCCTTCGCGTTTAACTATCTCTGATGATATGTAAAGGCCCAATCCCAGCCCCGGAAAGGTGTGCTGCATTTCGCCGCTAACGCGATAAAACTGCTCAAATACCTTTTCGGCTTTATCAGCAGGAATGCCTATGCCAAAATCACGCACACATATAATGATCTCGTTAACATCCAGTTCTGTACTGATAATGATCTCATCTGTATGCGGTGAATATTTAATGGCATTAGTGATCAGGTTGGTTAACACCTGGCTAATGCGATCTTTATCTGAATATATATTGTCTGATTTTTGAAGCCTGGTGATCAGGTGATGTTTTTGTGTGGTGTGCTGCAGATCGGCAACGGTTTCGCCTATCGCTTCATTTACATTGAACCATGTTTTGTTAAACTGCAGCCTGCCCGAGTTTATTTTGGTAACATCTAAAAGATCACCTATTAGGTTGGTTAAACGGTTCACCTGCGCATCCATACGTGCCACCATTTCGGCTTTTTTCTCTTCGCCTTCCTGTATCAACATGGCACCTAACACCTGTGCATAGGCTTTGATACTGGTTACCGGGGTTTTTAGCTCGTGGCTGGCTATGCCCAAAAAATCGTCTTTTTGGCGTTGAAGTTGTTTTTGCTCATCAATATCTGTATTGGTGCCAAACCATTTTACTATTTTACCATCACTTATAAAAGGCAGCGCGCGTGCCAAATGCCACCTGTAAATACCATCCTTATCTTTTAGCCTGAACTCAAACTGATAGGTATCGCCGCTTAACAGC
The DNA here is from genome assembly GCA_035492275.1 of Mucilaginibacter sp. GTDB lineage: Bacteria > Bacteroidota > Bacteroidia > Sphingobacteriales > Sphingobacteriaceae > Mucilaginibacter. The sequence continues at coordinate 6,935 of DATJJI010000031.1, read as the reverse complement.
GAGTGTGTCCAGGTAGCAATACATCCATCACGATCATCTGGATGCACATGTAATATCCATTCGGCGCCGATAATGCCTTTGCGGTCTGTTCCAAAAAAATCAAGTGTACGCTGATTTACGTAGTCCAGATCACCGTTAACGGTGGCGGTCCATAACTGCACCGGCATAAATGAGGTAACAAACTCAAACTGATCTATTTGATCATTCAGCTCCTCGTTCTTCAGGTGTAGCTGATGTTCGGCCAGTGTTTTTTCAGTAATATCTGTACAAGCGCCAATATATCCCACAAAATCGCCATTGCTATTATATTGTGGGTTACCGGTTGCAATGCACCAGCGAATATCGCCATGCTTATTAGTGATCCTGAAATTCACTTCATAAGGTTTTCGCGCGGTAAGGTCGGCGATAAATTTATCGGCAGCATGTTTCCTGTCGTCGGGCACTATGGCGCTTAGCCAGCCTTGGCCCATAATTTCGTCATGTGTATAGCCGGTCCAGTCTGTCCAGATACGGTTGGCATAAATAATATTGCCCTCGTTGTCCGACATCCAAAGCGCGGTAGGTGCCGCGCCGGTAATATTTTGTAATAGCTGCTCACTTTCTATAAGCGCTTTCCTGTCGGCAATCTCACGCCGCAGATCGCGGGCAGTGGTAGCCCGCCCTAATGATTTACCGGTAACAGCATCATAAACCAGCATGGTATTGGCAAACACAGGTATAGCCTCATCGGTTTTAAAATGACGGTAATTAACCTGGCCCGACCATCTTCCCTCTTCGCTTAATGCTTTGTATATGCTATTAACCTTTTCCAGATCGCTCGGCATAGCATATTCGCTGCCTGGTTTATAGATGTTGTCACTATCTTCAATCCCCAGCATCTTTCGCCCGCTTGTATTTATATAGGTAATATTATTATCAGTATCGCCCAGGCTCACAAAGTCCGAGGAGTTATCTATGAGTGCCAATAGCTTGGTTTGTTCGTTCCTGGCTTCTCTTTCGGGCCTGAGATCGCGCGCTACCGAAGCCATGGCAATAGGTTTACCCGTTATAGGGTCATCAATACGGAAAGCGTTTAAATATATCGGTATAGCCTCGCCGGTTTTAAAGTGCCTGTAGTAACGTTCGCCTTCCCATTTGCCGGTATTTACAATAGATTCGGTAGCCTGTTTAGCCATCTCTCCATCATCCATCGGCATAAAATATTCGGATGCGGGTATAAACGCATCCTCAGGTTTTTCTATGCCCAGCATGGCATACCCGGCCTTGTTAAGATAGGTTACCCGCGCGTCGAGCATGGTTACGCCAATTACCTCGGCCGTATTATCTATCAGCGTTACCAGCTTTTGCTGCTCTTTATTGTCGTCGACCTCGCGGGTAATATCCTGCATGGTTCCCGCAAAGCGGAAGCAAACGCCCTTATCGTTAAAATAGGCTTTGCCTTTGGCTCGTAGCCATTTTAGATCTGTACCAGCCGTGCCAACCGTACGATACTTAATGTCAGAAGGTTTGCGCAGCCTGCTATCAACAGATTCATTGACCTTGCGCCTCACGTAATCTACATCATCCGGATGGATGCATTTTAATACTTCTTCGTAATTAACATGATCGCCCTTATTAAAGCCAAAAAGTTCCTGGCAGCGTTCATCCAATATTATCGTTTTATTGAGCGGGTCAAGGTCCCAGGTGCCCAGTTCGGCAGCATTTAATGCAAATTGCGTGCGCTCTTCCGATTCAGCCAGTTGCTGCCTTATCAACACCAGCTCTGTTACATCCGCCGCGGTATTTAATACAGCCCAAACGTTGCCATCATCGCATAATAATGGTTTAAATGAAAAGTTGAAATAGAATTTTTTTAATTCGCCATCAACCACCAGGTCAATCCTGTCTTCGGTTGCTTCATAAGCAATGCCGGTGGTATAAACGTTATTTAATATTTTATAAATGTTTTGTTCACGTAATTCTGGTAATACATCAAAATAAGGCTTGTCAAGTACATCATCGCCTTTGCCAAATATTTTAATGAGCGATTTATTGGCTATCTTAATAAGCATATCCGGCCCAACATACAAACCAACAGGTGTAAGCGATTCCTCGATAAGTGTACGAAAAATGTTCTCGCTCTGCCTAAAGTTCAGATCAAATTGGTTGTCCATCAGCGGTAAGTGACATATAAATATAATGCATATTAAGCCTAAAATGCAATTTCTTTAAAAAGAAGATAACGTTGGGTAACAACTGTAAATAATGTATTGTTTTGGCTTTACGTGGGCTTTATAATATTATAGTTTTATGATAATATATGTAATATTAGGAAATATGTTACATTTGGAAAAGCACAGCTAATGCCGCCATATTAAACTATAATTTTTTTGATACAGAATTATTTTCTCAAAACAATTTAAATATCATAAGCATTATATACCCATTTAGTATTTGCCGTGACTACATACAGCGCAGTGCTTTATGAAATTATTTTTTTGAAATGAGTAAAACCCTGAAAAAGAACGAACCAAAATTAAATGGTCACTTATTGCCTAAAACACCAACAGGCATACTTGGATTAGATGAAATAACTATGGGTGGCTTACCTAAAGGCAGGCCCACACTGATATGCGGCGACGCAGGCTGCGGTAAAACTTTAATGTCGATAGAGTTTATTGTACGTGGCGCTATGGAGTTCAATGAACCCGGTGTATTCATGGCTTTTGAAGAGAAAGCCGAAGAATTAGCCATGAACGTGGCATCGTTAGGATTTGATCTTGACAAATTGCAAAAAGAAAAAAAGATACGCCTTGACCATGTACATATCGACCGCGCGGAAATAGAAGAAACCGGCGAATATGATCTTGACGGCCTGTTTATACGTTTAGGCTACGCTATTGACAGTATTGGAGCAAAAAGGGTAGTGCTCGATACTTTAGAAAACCTTTTTGCCGGTTTAAAGAATGATACCATTTTACGCACCGAGCTGCGCAGGCTGTTCCACTGGCTGAAAGAGAAAGGCGTTACCGCTATCATCACCGGCGAACGCGGCGATGGTAAACTGACCCGCCAGGGCTTGGAAGAATATGTATCAGATTGTGTGATATTACTTGATCACAGGGTCATCAATCAGATATCGACACGCAGATTGCGCATTGTAAAATATCGTGGCTCTTTACATGGTACTAATGAGTATCCTTTTCTAATTGATGAGGAAGGCATTTCTGTATTGCCGGTAACTTCCCTGAAACTGGAAAAAGATGTTTCGACCGAAAGAATATCTTCAGGTATTAAAGCGCTCGACCATATGGTAGGTAACAAGGGCTTTTATAAAGGCAGCAGCATACTGGTATCGGGCACGGCAGGTACCGGCAAAACCAGCATAGCTGCATATTTTGCAAACGAAACGTGCTTGCAAAAAAAGCGATGCCTGTATTTCGCGTTCGAGGAATCGCCACAGCAAATTATACGCAATATGCGCTCTATAAGTGTCGATTTGCAGCAGCATGTTAACGCCGGCTTATTAAAATTTTATGCTTCAAGGCCAACTTTGTATGGTTTAGAGATGCACCTGGTAACCATGTATAAACTGATAAGCAGGTTTAAACCGGATACGGTAGTACTTGATCCTATAACTAACCTTATTACTGTTGGTTCGGTGAGCGAAGTAAAATCAATGTTGATACGTTTGATTGATTTTTTACAGGAAAGCCAGATAACCGTAATGTTTACCGCACTTACCTTAAATACAATCATCAGCGACCAAACCGACGAAGGCGTATCATCATTAGTAGACGCCTGGTTGCTGGTCAGGGATATTGAATATAACGGCGAGCGTAACCGCGGCATGTACATCATGAAATCGCGCGGGATGAAACACTCTAACCAGGTACGCGAATTTATTATCACCGATACAGGCCTTGACCTGGTTGATGTTTACCTGGGCCCTGAGGGTGTTCTTACTGGCTCGGCGCGTGAAGCACAGCAACTACATGAAAAAACCGGTGTTGCACTGCGCGATTACGCGGTTAATCGTAAGGACAGAGAAATAGACCGCAAACGCAAAGTGCTGGAGTCGAAAATATCGAGCCTGCGTACCGAGTTTGAATCGGTAGAGGAAGAGCTAAATAAGATTTACCTGGAAGATGAACTGAAAAAGACTATTGCTGAGCAAACCCGCCAGGAAATGACTATAATGCGCAGAGGAGCTGTTGATAACGAGAATAAGCCTGCCAAGAAGACGAAGAAGAAATAAAAATGGAACAAGAAGCAACAAATTACGAATTAAGATTATATGTAGCGGGTAAAACCCCCAAGTCTATAACTGCTTTTACCAACCTGAAAAAATATTGTGAAGAGCATTTAAAGGGACAATATAAAATTGAAGTGATCGACCTTTTGGAGCAACCTCAATTAGCCGAAGGCGACCAGATTTTTGCTATACCTACACTTGTGCGTAAAGTGCCTGAGCCTATCCGTAAAATTATAGGCGACCTTTCAAATGAAGAAAAAGTACTGGTTGGCCTAAACATTCGGCCGGTATAACGCTTATATATATTATGGATCAAACATCAGGGTATGAATATGCCGAAGCCGAAGAACATAGATACGAACTTACCCTGTTTGTAACCGGTGCATCACCTAACTCGTCGCGGGCTATCACTAACCTGAAAAGCATCTGCGAAAAACATTTACCCGGAAAATACGACCTCGAGATCATCGATGTTTATCAACAGCCATTAATAGCCGAGCAGGAAGACGTTATAGCGTTACCCATGCTGGTGAAAAAAACGCCCGGGCCTTTTAGAAGGCTTATAGGTGATATGTCTGACACGGAGAAAGTATTGAAGGGATTAGGTTTATTAACAGTAAAATAATGGAGTCTGTTAAAAAAACATATAGCCAACTGGAAAGCGAATTAGATGAATTGCGCTATCAACTGGAAGAAGCCAATGATACCATTGACGCTATACGTACCGGCCAAATTGATGCACTGCTGATCAAGGATAAGGATGATGAGCACCAGCTATATACTTTAAAAACAGCCGATCAAACCTACCGCATATTTATTGAAAAAATGAATGAGGGCGCGGTAACGCTTACCCGCGAAGGTTTGATTTTATATAGTAATTCGCGCTTTGCCGAAATGGTATCCATGCCATTGGAAAAAGTGATGGGTATGGATTTTAACACTTTTATAGGTGAAGAATCTGCAACTAAATTTGGCGGCTTGATTGAACATGCGTGGGAAGATGATAGCAAAGGTGAGATATTTATAAAAAATGGTGAGCAGCTTATACCATGCTTACTATCATGCACAACGCTTGATCTGGATGGTAAAAAAACACTGAGCCTGATATTAACTGACCTGAGCATTATACGCGATGCGGAGCAACAACTTAAACTAAAAGACGAATTTATAGGTATAGCCAGCCACGAGCTTAAAACGCCGTTAACCAGTGTTAAGGGTTATCTGCAGCTTATCAGCCATAAAAAAGAGGTTTTGCCCGATTCGGTTAAGCAGTATATTGATAAGGCTATTACCTCAATTAATAAGTTACAGCGCCTGGTAAGCGATCTGCTTGATGTAAGCAAGATACAGGCCGGCAGGCTGGAATACGCTTTAGTGCCCACTGACCTTACGGAACTGATAAGGTTATGTGTTGAAAACGCCCGGCATATTTACCCGACACACCAGATTGAGAGCCACTGTGATGCCGGACTTACCGTAAATGGTAATGACGAGCGATTAGAACAGGTGATCATGAACCTGATCAACAACGCCGTTAAATATTCGCCGTCAAGTAACCACATCATTATCGAAGCCAAAAAGCAGGGAAACAACGTACGTGTATCGGTTACTGATTTTGGTATAGGCCTGTCGGAAGAGCAAAAAGGCAGAATATTTGAACGTTTTTATAGGGTGGAGGACAAGAAATATATGTCGAGCGGCTTAGGGATGGGGCTTTATATATCGCAGGAGATCATTAATAACCATAATGGTATAATAGCTGTGAAGAGCGAATTGGGCAAAGGAGCAACCTTTTATTTTGATCTGCCGCTGGTGTAATAACTTAAAATTTTCTGTCATTTCTCGCTATGCTCAAAATGACAAGTAGTGATTAACAACAAAGGCGACCCAATATGGTCGCCTTTGTTGTTATCGAGCAGTTATTAATTACTGTTGCTGCCTGAATATGGAAGCCAATTTGGCTTCGTAAGCTTTGGTTTGTGCCTGCAGTTTGTTAGCTAATGCAGTTTGATGTGCATTTTTAGTTTCGTCGGCCATCGCGTTTATCAGCTGCATGCCTATCTGCGCATCGCGGACATTGAAGGCGCCCGAATTATTATCTATCTGCCTTGCATAGTAATCAAGCTGGTCGGTTATATAATCATCAATATGGGTGATGATCTTGTTGCCTAACGTAATATCATGCAACTGGTAAGCCGTTTGCGCCATAAAGAACTTACTCCCAACCGTATGCATATCCACATTTAAATCAGGCAATACCTCATCATATTTATGAATAACTTTCAGCGCCAGGTCAGGATGTCCGTCACGGATAAGGCCTTGTGCAAGGTCAAGGAACGTACTGATCATTACCGGGTAGAACATAGTAGTCGATTCATGATCCAGATATTTGGCCGTTTTAAAATTGCCAAACTTGAACTTGTTCATCACGTTGTTGTACATTACCAATGAGTTGGTTTTACCGTTTTCATCCCTTACCGAAGTATCAGGTTTAAGCGGCATCAGGTGGTAAACAAAGCCTTCTTTGTATAAATAAGGCTGTAAGCCTATCAGGTTTTCGCTGCCTACGGTTATGGCGAAGCATATAGGGCGTTTCCAGTTATTATGCGCCAATATATCCAGCATAGCCAGGTTGTCCTTCATTACATAGTTCGAAGTGTATTTCCATTTCATGGTATCGGCTATCATGCTTCTTTGCGAT
>DATJJI010000030.1:0-3093 GCA_035492275.1 Mucilaginibacter sp. | reverse complement strand
CGGGCACTGTTGTGCTTAAAAATGATGTTACGCTTTATTTGATGGAAGGCGCCGAAATAAAAGGCAGCCCGGATAGTAAGGATTACCCGGACCAAAAAACATCCGAAGGAAAAAAAGCTACCTGGGCGCTTATTGTGGCGCAAAATGTAAACCATATTTCGCTTGCCGGGCATGGTACTATCAATGGCAATGGCGCGGTACAGGCATTTCAGTTAGGCGATGATACCGCGCCGGGTTATCATGGTGTGCGCCCCAACATCATCACTATGGTAAACTGTAAAGACATTGAGATACTGGATATCCACCTGCGTAATTCGCCGCACTGGATGGAAACTTATGTGCGCTGCGAAAACCTGCACATGAAAGGTGTACAGGTTTATAACCATGCCAACCTGAACAATGACGGCATCGATATAGACAGCAAGAATGTATTGATCGAGGATTGTACGATCGATTCGGACGATGACGGTATCTGCCTCAAAAGCGATGATGATAACATTCCCTGCGAAAACGTGACCATTCGTAATTGCACCGTGGCTTCCAATTGTAACGCGGTAAAATTCGGTACCGGCTCGCGCAGCGGTTTTCGTAATATCAATATCAGTAATATCATTATCCATAAAGCCTCGCAGGATCTTTTCCGCCACTGGCAGCAGCATATTAAGTTTGTTGACGAGCCGGTAACGGTTATCGCGGGCATCTCGGTGGAAAATGTAGACGGCGGCAAAACCGACAACGTGGTCATCAATAATATTTTTATGGATGATGTGCAGACGCCTATTTTTATCCGCCTGGGTAAACGCGGCGCCACCAAAAGTAAGGACCCCGCCTCTTTTGATCCGGGACACCTGCGCAACGTGAGCATCAGCAATGTGGTGGCCATTAGCCACAGTAAAATCACCTCGAGCATTACCGGCATTCCTGGTTACGATGTGGAGAACGTGATACTAAACAATATTAAGATCAGCACATTGGGCGATGGCACCGGCGCCGAGGCGGACGCTCCTCTTTCCGAAAAAGAAACTACTTATCCCGAAAGCCGCATGTTTGGTGCTACGCTGCCATCAAGCGGATTGTATGTGAGGCATGTAAAAGGTATTTCCCTGCAAAACATCACCCTGCAAACCCGCAATATGGATGCCCGGCCGCAAATTATGATGGACGATGTGAAAGACGCACAGATTTCCTTGTTAAATACCGAACAAACCGAGATCACCAACGCCGCTTTAATGCTGATCAACTGCGAAAATGTGCTGTGGCAAAATCCGAAGCTCACTAAATCGCCCTTCCCCGTTTTAACGGTTGATGGCGAAAAAACCCGGGCGATAAGTGTCACTGGTTTAAAAGCAAAAGACGATAAAATACAAATAAGCAATAAGGTACCTGCCGGAGCCGTAAGTGTTAATTAGATTTTAAATACACGGCTATATAACATTATACCCGAATTAGTGTTAAATAATTGTAAGATGCAGCAACCGGTAAATAAAAATGTACGTATTTATTAAACACTCATCTATCTAAAAACATTTTATGCCTTTTATAGCATCCGCATCTGCCATTGATCTACCTCATAAAGCAAACCAACAAGAAGTAAAAAAACAGGCCCACCAAATGTTCTCGGTCAATTTTCCGCAAACAGAACGGTTAATTTTTGCTTTTGATAATACCGAGATCATTACCCGCAATTTTTGCAGGCCCCTGTCCTACTATACCGAGCCTAATACTTTTGAGCAGCGTAATAACGATTATATACAAACCGCGCTCGATTATTCTGTTCAGGCTGCCGGGGATTGTATAGCCAAAGCCGGTGTAAAAAAAGAGGACGTGACCGACATTCTGTTTGTATCAACAACCGGGCTGGCAACACCCAGTATCGACGCGTTGATCATTAATAAAATGCGGTTGAACCCGCATATTAACCGCACCCCTGTTTGGGGATTAGGTTGTGGTGGCGGCGTATCGGGCATGGCGAAGGCAAACATGGCCGCTAGGGCCAATCCGGACGCCGTAGTGCTGTTAATAGCGGTAGAGCTATGCTCACTTACCCTGATTAAAAGTGATTACAGCAAGAGCAATTTTATAGGCTCCAGCCTGTTTTCGGATGGCATTGCGGCATGCATTATTAAAGGCGATAACCATAACAAAGAAAAGCAGCAGGTAAACTACGTGGCAGCGAGCAGTAAATTGTATTATGATTCGCTTGACGTGATGGGCTGGGAGTTTCAGGATACGGGATTCAAGGTGCTTTTCTCGAAAGATATCCCTACGTTTATACTCGAGCATGTTAAAGAAGACGTAACAGAATTTTTAGCTAAACAAGGTCTGCAATTAAGCGATATCAAGAATTTCATTTTTCATCCCGGCGGTAAAAAAGTGCTGGATGCCTATACCGAGGCCTTAGCAGTTGAGGGCGATTTTTTACATAACACACGGGCGGTGATGAACGATAACGGCAATATGTCGAGCGCTACAGTGTTATATGTTTTGGAGAAATTTATGAGCGAGGGTTTTGAAGATGGTTACGGGTTGATGATGGCCATGGGCCCGGGCTTTTCGAGCGAGATGGTTTTGTTAAAGATGAATAATAATTCAAACTAAACTAACTGTCATTTCGAACGTAGTGAGAAATCCTAAACGCGCGATACGATACAGGGTGTACAAGATTTCTCCCTATGGTCGAAATGACATGAATTTTTTATAGATGTACTTTACAATCTTCATATCCTTCCTCATCATTCAGCGACTATCCGAGCTATATATAGCCCGGCGTAACGAAAAATGGCTGTTGCAGCAAGGCGCTATACAATACGGGCAAAGCCATTACCCGTTTATGGTGGCTATGCATACACTATTCATTGTATCGTTAATTGTAGAGTATAATTTAAGAAGCGCGGCACCATTCAGCCTTTATTTTTTGCTCGCCTTTTTACTGGTACTGGCTTTTAAATTCTGGGCGCTATCGTCCTTAGGTAAATACTGGAACACCAAAATATACCGTGTACCCGGCGTTTACCCGGTTAAAAAAGGCCCTTATAAAATATTTAAGCACCCCAATTACATGGAGGTGGTATGCGAAATAGCACTAATACCACT
>DATJJI010000029.1:0-22126 GCA_035492275.1 Mucilaginibacter sp. | reverse complement strand
GCCGAGTACGTGGCCCTGGGTTTCAAAAAAGCTGGCTATGCCGAAGGGTTTTACTGGTACCTTACCGTTTGCATGGCTATATCACTGATCACCGTTATTTTTATGCCTGATACGGAGCGTTATTCAAAATTAGAAGAACCTGAAAATTAATCAGGCGGGTATAAATATGGCGATCAAAGTTCCTTTACCCGCGCTGCTTTGCAGATCAACGGTGCCCTTTAAAAATGATACCCGCGAATAGATATTTTTCATGCCAATACCATCCGCGTTTTCAAGTTGCTTTACATCAAAACCTTTTCCATTATCTTCAATAGTTAAGGTAATAGCGTCTTCATCCTTTATTAATTGTATACTTAGTTTTGAGGCCGCGGCATGTTTAATAACATTGGTGGTGGTTTCCTGTATCACCCGGTAAAGTATGGTTTCGGTTTGCTCATCAAGCCTTTCATTAATACCGGCTATCTCTAATGATACCTTGATGATCTTTTCATCTATCTTACTTAAAAAATCGCGGATGGCGGCGCTTAGGCCATATTTTAACAAAGCATTGGGGATGATTTGGTGCGATATGTTGCGTATCTCGTCATAACTTTCTGTCACCAAAGCAAGCGATTGGTCGGCCAGTGTTTTTTGTTCATCAACAAAAAAATCACTTTTATTCAGCCTGTTTAAACTTAAAAGAGCGGTTGACAGTAACTGCCCCACACCATCGTGCAGATCACTGCCCATGCGCCTGCGTTCGCGCTCCTCGGCGTTTAATATTTCGCGTACGGTTATTTCCTGCTGGGCGGCCTTTTCCTGCTGTAAAGCATTTTCGGCCTGTAGCTTGCGCCTTGCGTATATCAAATAACCGATGATAAGAATTGCTACGATCAATACCGCGGCGGCCAGCAGGAAAATATTTCTTTGCCTTATTTGTAACTGCTGTAAGGTGGTTTGTTGTTTAAGCGAGTTTATCTGCTCTTCTTTTTTGGCAGTTTCATACTTGGTTTTCAATTCCTCAATAGCGTGAGAAGTGCTTACGTTCAGCACCGAATCGCGCGCGTTTGCTGATGTTACTAAGTTTTGATAAGCTGCCTTATATTGGCTTTGGCCGGCACCAATATCGGCTAATAACCTGTAGCCCGCGCCTACAACATCATTTTCGCCTACATTTTTAGCCAGGGTAACACTTTCGTTTATCCATCTTAAGGCTTCAGTAGTGTCTTTTAGCTTTAAATAATTTGAACCGATATCAAAATAACTATGGCTTAAAAACTTTTTATCGCCCAGCTTTTTGCAAATGTCCATCGCCATTCTGTTATAGTATAAGGCGCGTTTATAATCATTTATAGCTTCGTACAGTTCGCCCAGGTTCTGGTAGTTTTTGGCCTTTCCAAATTCATTTTTTTCGAGGTTATTAATACTTAATGATCTGTTATTATAATAAATCGCCGAGTCTATCTTCTTCAACTCCTGGTAGGTGCGGGCAATGTTATTGTAGCTGCTGCCAATTTCGACCGTATCTTTTACGGATTTTGCAAGCGCATTGTACGCAAAGAAGTACTCATTGGCTTTTTTAAACTGATGCTGTTCATAGGCAATAAGACCCAGTAAATTTAATACGCGCCCTTTGCCATTGTTATCATTCATCTTTTCAAAATAGGGAAGTGCTTTGAGCCCGTTGGCGGCGGTATTTATATAGTCGCTTTTCCCCTGGTAGGATATAGCGATGTTCAGGTAAGCCTTGCCCAACTCCAGGTCGTTCTTCTTTTTAGCAAAAATGGCAAGTGATTGCTGGTAATAAGTTATCGACTGGTTAAAATTACTTTTGCGGTACTCATAAACGCCCTTTAGTTTTAATGCTACGGCTTCGCCGTCATCATAGTTATATTGTTTAGCCAGTTCGTAAGCTTTATCAGCATAAATGATCAGTGAATCGGGTTTCAGCAAGTATTTTTTTCCGGTATTATTGAGCTGATCAATTTGATCGGTGATATTTTTTTGCGCGAAACAATTAGGTGTGTTGCATACGCCCAATATCACAAATAAAATATTTATTATTATTTTTCGGATATTAACAGGATTAACCATTGTAATGTTATTTAGGTAACAGGCAGAAAATTAAGAAATTATAAATATTATTTAAATACCCAGTTTTACGTATTTTGCGATAGTATAATATGCCAATGGATATTAATATTTTATTACTTGATGACCATGCTATAATGCTTGATGGGCTGGAAGCTGTATTAAAAACAGAACCCGGCCTGAACGTAATTGCCAAGGTAACCGACCCTAACCTGGGCTTATCTTACTTAAAACAGGAAAAAACAGACCTGGTAATTACAGACTATGCCATGCCCGAAATGGATGGCGCTACCTTTGCCAAACATGCAAAAACCATAGCTCCCGATGTAAAGATCATTGTGTTGAGCATGCATGACGAGCCGCATATCATCAGGGATATCATGAAAATTGGAACAGATGGCTATATACTAAAAAAATATGCCCAGCAGGAGGTGATACACGCTATTAATACGGTCATGACCGGCAGGCAATACTGGAGCCGGGAAGTTGGCCAGTCGTTATTAAGAGCTACGCAAACAGCAAACGAACAGCAGGAGTTAACCGAACGCGAGATAGAGGTGCTTAAATTGCTGACCGAAGAACTCTCCAGTCGCGAAATAGCCGAACGCTTATTTATCAGCGAGCGCACAGTTGAAACACACCGCAAAAATCTGTTACGAAAAACAAAAGCCATCAACACAGTGGGACTGGTGAAGTATGCCTATCAAAACAAATATTGTTAACACCGGTATCCGTAATTCTACTGATGTAAAATCAGTAATTGTAAGGATAACATTCTTCTAATCTGCACAATAGCTTTGAATCAATCAATTCAAAGCAAAATCATGAAAAAATTTAAACTATTAATGTTACTGGCCATAGTGGCAGCAACATTAAGCGCTAACGCACAGGGCTTTGTTGCCAAGTACGGAACATTCGGCGGTAAAAAAGAACAAAAAGAATTAAAGAAAGTATTTATTGGCGATTTTGTAGTGCGCCAGATACTGCAACGTTACGCTACGGCAAAAGCGGGCGGCGGCTTAACCAACGACCCGGTTTATGCGCACATGACCGTAGACTTTGGTAATGTTAATAAAGATGCTTACCAGGCCGTAGTTACCGACGCGTATAACTACACCGTACAAAAATTTAAAAGTTTAGGTTACGAGGTAATAACAGGCGATGACGCTAAAACCAAAACCGATAAGGAATTAAAAACTTACGAGGTAACGGGCGCCCAGAATATGGACCGCTTGGGCAAGCACAGCGCTATATACCCTAAGGATAAGTTATTGTACGATAACAATAGTTTATTTGGCAATAATGCCTGGATGAAGCTGGCTAAAGACCTGGACGCTATTGTTTTTAAATTCGCGTTTCAGGTAGAATATGTGTCGTACAAACAAGAATCAGGCGGCACATTTGTTAATAAGGCCGAGCTATCGGCTCATCCTTATCTGGCCATATCACAAACTGCATTGTGCTATGTATCAAAAGGCGCCGGTTCACTGCTGATGAACCCTCAAAAAGCACCGGATGATTGGGTGGGTCCTGAAGGTTTTAAAAAGACTTCGAGCGGGAGTGTAGGCGCGTCATGGTTTACTTCAGATAAAATATCAACCTCATCAAAATACTCGGTTGATATTAACCAGGAAAAATACCTGGGTTATGTAAAGGATTATCTGCAAAAAGAGATAGACGCAACTATTGATACATTTATTAAAGAAGCGGTACAAAACTAAGAATACAAAACATTCAATGTGAATGCGATGTGTTGATTACGCAGCAGCTTATTAATATAAGCGCTGCGTTTTTTGTAGTTGCTAAAATTTTATACTTTTAGCACTGCATGGAAACGAAAAACAACAAAAAAACTATTTGGGCATGGTGCATGTTCGACTGGGCCAATCAATCCTACAATATGGTGATCACTTCCACCATATTTCCCGCTTATTTTGTAGCGGTAACCGCCAATAAAAAAACCGGAGATGTGGTTAGCTTCTTCGGGCTCAAGTTTGTGAATACCGTGTTATCCAACTTTGTTTTGGGTATATCTTATCTGCTTGTTGTATTGATGCTGCCCATATTAACCTCCATTGCCGATTATAAGGGTAACAAACGTATGTACCTGCAATTTTTTACCTGGCTGGGTGCGTTGGCCTGCGCGGGCCTGTATTTTTTTAAACCCGACAGCAGCCTGGAGTTCCCGATGATCTGTTTTGGCCTTGCGTGTATAGGTTATTGCGGAGGCTTTGTTTTTTACAACTCTTATCTCCCGCAAATTGCAAGCGAAGATCAGTTAGATAAAGTAAGTGCTAAAGGTTTTATTTATGGCTACGTAGGTAGTTTGGTAATGCAGATACTGTGCTTTATTGTAGTATTATCGCCCAAAACCTTTGGCATAACCAGTGATGATTTGCCATCACGCATATCATTTGTGATGGTGTTTGTATGGTGGTTAGGCTTTTCCATCATCCCGTTCAGGTTATTGCCCAAAGGCGAACCTAATGCCGGCAAACATAACTACAACGTATTTACCGGCGGATTTAAAGAGTTAAAAAAGGTTTTCCAAAAAGTGCGCACCATGCCATTGTTAAGGCGGTTTCTTTCATCCTTCTTTTTTTACTCTGTAGGGGTGCAAACCATCATGCTGGTGGCGGCTGAATTTGCGGCCAAAGAATTGAATATGCCGCAGGATACTTTGATTACCATTATATTAATAATCCAGGTGGTTGGTGTGATAGGCGCGTGGCTTACTTCGATACTATCCACCAAATATGGCAACGTAAAAACGTTGGTAGGTTTGGTGTCTATCTGGACGGTGCTTTGCCTGTCGGTATATTTTATTGCTAACACGCCACAGTTTTTTGTGGCGGCTGTAGTGGTGGGTGCCGTAATGGGAGGGGTGCAGTCTATATCAAGGTCTACCTACTCCAAATATTTACCACCCAATATTCCGGATACGGCTTCGTTTTTTAGTTTTTATGATGTGACCGAGAAAAGCTCGATCGTAGTTGGTTTGCTTTGTTTTGCAGGGGTTGAAGCCTGGACACACGAAATGCGCGATGCCGCCTTAACCTTAGACCTGTTTTTTGCTGTAGGATTGATATTGATGATCAGCTTGTTGTTCGCCGAAAAGAAACATAAAAATACTTCACCTGCAACTGAGGCAGCCGCTGTAGCATGAAAACAATTAAATGGGGAATTTTAGGTACCGGGCGCATCGCCAAAATATTTGCTGCCGACCTGCAATTGGCGGAAGATTGCGAACTGGTAGCTGTAGGCTCACGCTCGCAAACCGCGGCAGATGAATTTGCGAGCGAGTTTGCAGTAAAGCGCGCCTATGCCTCGTACGAAGAATTGGTGAAGGATGCTGAGGTTGATGTGATCTACATCGCTACACCGCATCATCTGCATTACGAATGCACCTTGCTTTGCCTCAACCATAATAAAGCCGTTTTGTGCGAAAAACCTTTTGCCATGAATGCCCGGCAAGCCCGTGAAATGATAGATCTGGCAAGACAAAAAAATCTGTTCCTGATGGATGCATTATGGACAAAATTTCATCCCCATTTTATCAGGATGCAGGAAATGGTAAAGGAGGGCAAACTGGGCGAAATACGCTCAGTATTAGTGAACTTTGGTTTTAAGCCCGAGCCGCCGGTAAACCCGCGCCTGTTTGAACCGGCAATGGGTGGCGGCACTTTAATGGATATTGGTATTTACAATGTGTTCCTTACCATGAGCATACTGGGTAAACCTGACCATATTGACGCGGTAATGACGCCTGCATTAACAGGGGTAGATGAGCAATGCGCCGTTTTGTTTAGGTATAACAATGGTGCTATGGCCCAGCTATTCTCTACCTTTTCGTCAAACCTGGCTACCGATGCCGATATTTGTGGCTCGGAAGGGCGCATTCGCCTTACTTCGCGTTTTTATGAACCATCGGCAACTGTCGAATTTTATCATAAGCGCGCCGATAGCAAAGAAATTATCGAAGTACATAAAGAAGGTGGCTCCGGTTATCAATATGAGGCCCGGCACGTAAATGATTGCCTGCGCCGGGGATTGACTGAAAGCCCGGTGGTTACTTTTGCCAGTACTATCGAATTAATGGAAACCCTGGACAAGATCAAAGCCATAGCGGG
This sequence comes from Mucilaginibacter sp., assembly GCA_035492275.1. Lineage (GTDB taxonomy): Bacteria > Bacteroidota > Bacteroidia > Sphingobacteriales > Sphingobacteriaceae > Mucilaginibacter. The sequence goes on along the minus strand of DATJJI010000029.1, from coordinate 15,926 downwards.
TATCCATTACCCTACAGATAAGGAGTAAATCAAATCTAAAACACTCAAAACTTTTTCTGAAATTAGCCGCCGAATGAAAACCGAGCTATTTGTCCCTTGTTTTATCGATCAGTTGTTTCCGGATACGGCTTTTAATACCATTAAAGTATTAGAAAAAGCAGGCTGCGAGGTTGACTATAATCCCGGGCAAACATGCTGTGGCCAACCCGCATTTAATGCCGGTTTTTGGGATGAGGCCAAGGTGATAGGGCGTAAATTCCTGGATGGGTTTTCGGAAGAAAGCGTGATCATTACCCCATCGGCATCATGCACCGGTATGGTCAAAAATTATTATAATGATCTGTTCACCAATACTATCGTCCACAATAAATGCAGGGCCATACAGGGCAATATTTATGAGTTGTCTGATTTCCTGGTAAACATACTACAGTTTGATTATTTCGGCGCCGAGCTGGAGGGCCGCGCGGTTTATCATGACAGTTGCGCCGCTTTGCGCGAATGTAAGATCAAAGAAGAACCCCGCCAATTGTTATCAAAAGTAATAGGGTTGGAGTTGGTCGATTTACCGCACAGCGATACCTGCTGCGGTTTTGGCGGCACTTTCGCGGTTAAGTTTGATGCCATATCAAGCGCGATGGCGCAACAAAAGGTTGAAAACGCGCTTTCTGTTGGTGCCGAATACATTATCTCGACAGATGCTTCCTGCTTGTTGCACCTGCAAGGCTATATCGACAAAAATGATCTCCCTATAAAAACCATGCACCTTGCCGATGTGCTGGCACATGGATGGGGAAATGTATAATTGAATCCCCCCGCTTTTTCTGATTAGCGTATTTAGGTATAAAAACGTTGTATCTAAAATGTCTGCCAGCATAAAAAAACTGCTATTTATATTATTGATTTTTACCGGCGTTAATACATATGCGCAGGCTCCGGCTAATAAGCTCAAGGCACTGGTAAATTCTTTAAGTACTTTTAAGGATAATCTTCCTGTTGAAAAACTTTACCTGCAAACCGATAAACCCTATTACGCTGCCGGCGACACACTTCATTTTAAGGCTTATTTATTAAATGCCGATTACCTGACGCCCTCTACGCGGAGCGGGCTACTATACATTGAACTGGACGATGCCATGAACCGTACGGCCAAACGAATTATGGTACCTGTAGTATCAGGGATTAGCTGGGGCGATATCGCGCTGATTGACAAAGAGGTTCCTGAAGGCAGCTATACTTTGCGTGCCTACACCAACTGGATGCGCAATTTTGGTGAAGACTACGTATTTAAAAAGAACATCTACGTAGCTGCCCTGAGCGGCTCGACATTAGTTAAGGCCAATTTTAAACTCGACAGCATTGCCGGAAAAAACAAGGTAATGGCTAATATTCAACTTACCGACCTGAACGGCACGCCACTCCGGTTAAAGAACCTGGAATTAAAAGTGATGAACGGCCGGCACAATTTGTTCAGGGATAAAATAAATACCGGCATGGATGGCAACATGGCTGTAAACTTTGACCTGGCCGACAAAACAGCTATCAATGACCTTTCGATCATTGCCCAGCAAACCGGGAAGGATGCCGATACCGCCACGCTGACCATACCGGTAATAATTAACCGGTCGCAGCAAACCGATCTGCAGTTTATGCCCGAAGGGGGTAACCTGGTAGCAGGTATAAAAACCAGGGTAGGTTTTAAAGCTATTCATGAAGATGGTAAAGCAACAGATGTGGCAGGCAGGATACTTGACAGTAAACAACGGGTGGTCGCCACTTTCCGGTCTGCGCACAAGGGCATGGGCAGCTTTGAGTTTATACCACAGGGCGGCGAAATCTATACCGCATCTATCGGCACAACAAAAAATTATACGTTACCTGTGGTTAATGCAGCGGGAACAGTATTAAGGATTAATTCGAAAGGTGATGATTCGCTGGAAGTTGTTGTAAATAATACAGCTGACGCAAACAATTCGCATTACCTTATTGCACAGGCAAGAGGTGTGGTGTGCTATGCCGCAACTGCTAAAGATGCCGGGATAAAAAAAGTGATCAGTACTTCATTGTTCCCTACGGGAATAGTTAGGTTTACACTGCTTGATCAGAATAATGTGCCCTTAAATGACCGCGTTGTTTTTATTGACCATCATGACAATTTAAATATACAGGTTCAAGCTAACAACCGGGCTTACCAGGTAAGGGACAGCGTGGGTTTAACTATTAAAGTAACCGATAAAGAAGGCAAACCTGTTCAGGGAACTTTCTCGCTCGCGGTTACCGATAACAGCCAGGTTAAACCAGATAGCCTTAGCAATAATATACTGAATAACCTGCTGTTTACTTCTGATCTGAAAGGAACAATAGAAGAGCCCGGGTGGTATTTTTAAAAGAATACACCCGAAAGAGTAGCCGCTCTTGATAACCTGCTGCTTACACAGGGATGGATGGGTTATGATTGGAAAACGATATTTGATCCCAAATTGGTAAAACTACAATTTAATGCTGAAAAAGATTTTACCATACAGGGAAAAGTGACCAATGTATTAAACCAACCCTTAAAAAAAGCCGGTTTAGCCTTATTACAAAAACAACCTTTTTTTACGATGGATACAGTGACTAATGATGAAGGAAGGTTTACTTTCAAAAGCCCGAATATGTTCCCGGCCGACTCGGCTTACTATTTGATACAGGCAAAGGATAAAAAAGGCGGTAATAAAACTTTTAATGTAGGGATAGAAGTTGATGAGTTTGTATCACCTGTATTTGCTATGGCGAAGCACAAAACATTACCCTGGTATGTAAACACCGATACAGTTTTACTCAATAATAGCCATACCAAAACAGCCCAGATAAATGCATGGGCAAATTATAAAGGCGAAGGGCATTTATTGAAGGAGGTTATCATTAATGCTAAAAAAATCATTCCTGAATCGCATAACCTGAATGGGCCCGGCGGCGCTGATTATACGCTGGACGAAAAAGATATGAATGCAGCTAAAAAAATGACTTTATTTCAGGTATTGCAACATAAATTTAAAGATTTTCATGGAGGTGGTAATTCTTATTATCTGGATTATCACGGGAATTGGATAGAAGATATTTTTATTGACGGCTATAGTATTTCAAAATTCAACTTCCTGAAAAGTGATTATATGGATGGGCTTACAGCCGAAGATATAAAAGGGGTAGAGATCATGAAAACAGGACAATATGCCATGTCGTATAAAATAGCTATGGAAAGCAGGAAAATTCAAAAACCCAGGCAGCTACCCGCGGCATATATGCCGGGCATGATATTCCTGGAGGTAACCACCTACTCGGGCCAGGGGGCATTTTTAAAGCATGTACCGGGTAAATACATTTATAAGCCGATAGCTTTACAGTTGCCAAAAGAAGTTTATCACCCAAAATACACCATCAAAAACCGCGATATTGCTCCGGGTACTGATCTGCGGTCAACCATACATTGGGAACCGAATATGATAACAGATAAAGATGGCAAGGCCACAGTTTCTTTTTTTACTGCGGATAAACCTGCAAATTACTCTGTATTGATTGAAGGTACCGACCTAAACGGGAGCCTGGGTTATCAGCGATCACAAATTAAGAGCGCGCTTTAACCCTTTATTGCTTTACAAGTCCCTCAACCCGTTTTATATCCTTTTGATAGCTTTCAGTTAATGCCTGATAATTGGCGTCAGTTTTATCGAGTTTGGCCATAGCCTGTTTGTAGGAATTAAGCGCCGCAGTATAATTATGCATATTTTCTTGTACCGTACCTAATTCATCATAAACACCGGCAACACTTGCATTTGCCCGGATAGCTCTTTCAAAATATTGCTGTGCCTTATCATAGTTTTTTAGTGCTAAATACCGTTTACCTACAGCATTCAGTAACCTGTCTTCAATAGGGTCGGTATCAAAATCATAAATGCGGTTTACCTTTAGCTTACGGTTAATATAAACACGTTCCGGATCTACTTTTTTACTGATTTCTTTGTACCAGTCGGCCGGGTCCCAATCTTTAAAAACAAAAGTAAGCGCGGCAGGCATGGTAGGTTGCGAAGTTGTGCCGTGGCTTTTACCCGGCAGGTCCAAAAACTGGTAAGTAAACATATTATTAGTGTATTCGGCAAACTGGCGGCTCAGCATAATAGCCCCCGGCCTGAAACCCTGCTCGCCTTCGCCCTCGGTACCCACCGACCAGAAGAAGAAAACATGGCTTGTTAATTTTGCATGCAATTGCCGGTTTATATCGGCATATACCGCACTGTCGCGGGCTATAACTATAGCCGGGCTGGTGGCAATAATACCGTTAAAAAATCCCGGGTCGCGGGCAAAGCAGTTGGCTACAAAAAGGCCACCCAGCGAATGCCCCACGCCAATCCTGAAATCCTGTGTTCTGAAATTTTTATTTAGCTCGGGCAGTAGCTCCTGTTTCAGGAAATCAAAGAACAGGTCGCTGGTCATGATGTCGCTATAGGGATAACGCTTACCCTCGTATGGTGGAATGAGTTCGAGTGTGCGGTTTTGCTGCACCACACCTACAATAATGCAGGGCGGCATGGTATCGCCTAACTGATCAGCCGTAGCTGCGAATCGTTTTACAGCATTGCTGCTGCCATCAAACAAAAAAACAATGGGGTAATGCAGGTTGGTTCTTTCGTAGTTTACAGGCAGACTTACCCAATATTTGCGGGGAAAGGGCAGGTGCTTTGCCGGTATTTCATATTCAACCGGTTCCTGGTAGTATACTGATTGTTGGGCATGGCAAATACCCGCTGTCAACAACATCAGCAATAATAACAGCGCCTGTTTTTTTAAATACATCTAAATAGGGGATAACGTATTATAAATCTACACAATACAAGCTAATAATGGCAGCAAATTTGTACAAGGTTTATTAATGAAAATCTACAATACTTACGGCCGCGATACCGGTGTGGTTGCCTACGAAACCGGCAAGGACAGCATCACCATAAAATTCAGGGATGGCTCCGTATATGTATATACCAACGAGAGCACCGGGCCGGCTGCTATTGCCGAAATGAAAACGTTGGCCAAAAAAGGAGAGGGGCTAACTACTTATATTAACCAGCATGTAAGGGAACATTATCAATCTAAAAGCTAACTCATTTCCTGTTCATTTTTATCTAATAATTCCGTAAATTTGCACCACAAAACTCATGGTCACGCACGTAGGTGACCGAATAAAATTATTTTATAAAATTTAAATCATAGTTGTAGATGATTAGTATTACACTCCCTGATGGTTCCGTTCGTCAGTATGACAGCGGTATCACTTCTATGCAGATCGCACAGTCGATCTCTGAAGGTTTAGCACGTAACGTATTAGCAGCCGAAGTTGATGGCGAGGTTTGGGATGCCAGCCGCCCCATCGAAAAAGACAGCCATGTAAAACTGCTTACCTGGAACGATGCCAAGGCAAAAGCTACGTTCTGGCATTCATCAGCTCACTTAATGGCCGAGGCTTTAGAGGCGCTTTACCCGGGCACCAAGTTCGGTATCGGTCCGGCTATCGAAACCGGTTTTTATTACGATGTTGATTTTGGCGACCGCGAATTTTCTTCGGACGAGTTCAAGCAGATCGAAGATAAAATGATCGAGCTGGCCAAAACCAAAGAAGAATTTGTACGCAAGCCGGTTAGCAAGGCCGACGCATTGGCCTATTTTACTGAAAAAGGCGATGAATATAAACTCGATCTGATCAAGGATCTGCCTGATGGCGCTATCACTTTTTACTCGCAAGGTAACTTTACCGATCTGTGCCGCGGCCCGCATATCCCTAACACCGGCTTTATAAAAGCGGTTAAATTAATGAGCGTTGCCGGTGCTTACTGGCGTGGCGATGAGAGCCGTAAACAGTTAACCCGTATTTATGGCGTTACTTTTCCTAAAGCCAGTGAACTGACTGATTACCTGCATTTACTGGAAGAAGCTAAAAAACGCGATCACCGTAAATTGGGCAAAGAGCTGGAGCTGTTTGCTTTTTCAGAAAAAGTGGGCATGGGTTTACCTTTATGGTTACCTAAGGGCACTGCCTTGCGCGAGCGCTTAGCCAGCTTTTTACAAAAGGCACAGGTTAAAGCTGGTTACGAGCAAGTAATTACACCACATATAGGGCATAAAAATTTATATGTAACATCGGGCCATTATGAAAAATATGGCGCCGATTCTTTTCAGCCGATAAAAACACCGCAGGAGGGAGAGGAGTTTTTTTTAAAACCCATGAACTGCCCGCACCATTGCGAGATTTATAAAACCAAGCCACGCTCGTATAAGGACCTTCCGGTGCGTTTGGCCGAGTTTGGTACCGTTTATCGTTACGAACAAAGCGGCGAGCTGCATGGCTTAACCCGCGTACGCGGCTTTACACAGGATGACGCGCACTTATTTTGCCGCCCCGACCAGGTGAAGGAAGAATTCATGAAAGTGATAGATTTGGTGCTGTATGTGTTTAAAGCTTTAGGTTTTGAAGACTACACCGCACAGGTATCCTTGCGCGATCCGGAAAACAAAACCAAATACATTGGCAGCGACGAGAACTGGGCTTTGGCCGAGTCGGCTATTATTGAGGCGGCTGATGAAAAAGGTTTGAAAACCGTAGTTGAATTGGGCGAAGCGGCATTTTATGGCCCTAAGCTTGATTTTATGGTGAAGGATGCGCTGGGCCGTAAATGGCAATTGGGCACTATACAGGTTGATTATAATCTGCCTGAGCGTTTTGAGCTGGAGTATACCGGCAGCGATAATCAGAAACATCGCCCGGTAATGATACACCGTGCGCCGTTCGGTTCGCTGGAGCGTTTTGTGGCTGTACTGATAGAGCATTGTGCCGGTAATTTCCCGCTATGGTTGTCGCCCGAGCAGTTTATAATCCTGCCTATCTCTGAAAAGTATGAAGAATATGCAAAAAAACTTTCAGATGAGTTAAAAGATTCCGATATTTGCGGGCTAATTGACTTCAGAGACGAAAAAATAGGTCGCAAAATACGCGATGCTGAGGTTAAAAAAATCCCTTATATGCTGATAGTGGGCGAAAAAGAGGCTGCAGAACAGGTAGTTTCCGTTCGTAAACATGGTCAGGGCGATTTGGGAAGCATGAGCATTGAAGAATTTAAAAAACAAATAATTAAAGAAATAACCGTATAACTTGGCATTAAACAAACCTTTCAACAGAGGACCCAGGCTTCCTTTTAAGAAAAAAGAAGCTGAACACAACATTAATCAATTTATCAGGGCTACAGAAGTACGTTTAGTAGGCGACAATGTAGAACAAGGTGTTTACTCCCTAAGAGACGCTTTAGCTATTGCTGAAGAGCAGGAATTGGATCTGGTTGAAATATCTCCGAACGCCGTACCACCGGTTTGTAAAGTAACTGACTATAATAAGTTCATTTACGAGCAAAAGAAAAAGCTAAAAGAGATAAAAAACAACGCCAAGCAAACAGTTATTAAAGAAATACGCTTCGGGCCGAACACGGATGATCATGATTTTGACTTTAAGTTAAAACATGCCACCAAGTTTTTGGAAGCCGGCGAAAAGGTAAGAGCCTACGTGCACTTTAAAGGTCGTGCAATTGTTTACAAAGAGCAGGGCGAAATATTGCTGCTGCGTTTTGCACAAGCTTTAGAAGAAGTAGGTAAGGTAGAGCAATTACCAAAACTGGAAGGGAAACGGATGTTTTTAACCGTAGCCTCAAAAGGAGCAAAGAAATAGACGTGAGATATTAGATGTGAGATTTGAGACGATACATCTAAAAATAAAACGAATTAATAAAAACGAGCTGTGAGGCAGATAGGGAGAAATGAATCTCACTTCTCAAATCTCACTTCTCAAATCTAAATAAATAGTTATGCCAAAAATGAAAACCAATTCCAGTGCTAAAAAGCGTTTTAAGCTTACTGGAACCGGTAAAATTGCAAGAAAGAACGCATACAAAAGCCACATCTTAACCAAGATGTCGACCAAACGTAAGCGTAACCTAACCCACACCAGCTTAGTATCTGATGCGGATATGGGTAACGTAAAACGTATGCTTTGTATCGGAAAGTAATTAATTAATTTTTAACCAGGTATTCGAGTATTAAAGTTCTGAAAAGACACTCACTACCAAAAAACAAACAAAATGCCACGTTCAGTTAACGCCGTAGCGTCGAGAAGACGCAGAAAAAGGATCATGAACCTCGCCAAAGGTTATTGGGGTTCACGCAGCAAGGTTTATACCATTGCTAAAAACACAGTTGAAAAAGGTTTACAATACGCTTACCGCGACCGTAAAACCAAGAAAAGAGAGTTCAGAGCTTTATGGATACAGCGTATCAACGCCGGTGCCCGTCAGCACGGAATTTCTTACTCACAGTTAATGGGTAAATTAACTGCTAAAAACATCGGTTTAAACCGTAAAGTACTGGCTGATTTAGCAATGAATCATCCGGATGCTTTTAAAGCAGTAGTTGACGCCGTAAAATAAGCGTATTTTACAGATATAAAAGGACCCGCCTGGTGCGGGTCTTTTTTTTGCGTATTATTTTTGTTGTAAGCTGTAAAAATGAGTTTTTCCGATTATATTTAGGTCTTAACTGATCTAACAAAAAACTCATGAAGAAACACCTACTCCTATGTTTCGCTGTGTTGGTATGTAAACTCGCCGCCGCCCAGCAAACATTTCCGGTAAATGGCGTGCAGGACATTCGCCCCGGGCTCTACGCTTTCACAAACGCTACCATTGTAGTAAGCGCTCAACAAACTATCCCAAACGGAACTTTACTGGTTAAGGACCGGCTCATCGAATCAGTAGGCCCCGCTGCTGCTGTTCCGAAAGGTTATATCGTTATTGATCTGAAAGGAAAATACATTTACCCCGGTTTGATCGATGCCTACACCAGCTACGGCTTACCCGAAGCACCACGTCAAACTTTTACTTTTAACCGCGGAACGGTAACCCCGGTCTCAACCAAACCCGGTGCTTATGGCTGGAACGAAGCCATCAGGCCCGAAATGAATACCCGTTCTATTTTTCATGCCGATGCCGCGAAAGCTGCCGACCTGAAAAAAAACGGATTCGGCGCGGTACAATCATTAATTCATGATGGTATTGCCCGTGGTTCATCAGCGATAGTTACGTTGGGCGATGAACGCGATAACTACGTGGTACTAAGCGGCGAGGCTGCTGCAAATTATTCATTTAGTAAAGGTACAGCGCCAACCAACTACCCCTCATCGCTAATGGGCAGTATTGCATTACTGCGCCAAACTTACCTGGATGCACAGTGGTACAAATCGCAAAAGGAAGAATATAACATCTCATTAGAAGAGTTTAACCGCTTACAAAACCTGCCGCAAATATTTGAGGTAAGCGATCCGCTGAATGTTTTGCGTGCCGATAAGGTAGCCAAAGAATTTGGCAAACAATACATCTATAAAACCGACGGTCAGGAATATCGCCGTTTGGATGCGATGAAGGCAACCGGCGCGGGTTTTATCATTCCGCTAACTTTCCCGGCACCTTTTGATGTGGAAGACCCTTTACAAGCGCGCACCATCAGCTATGAACAATTAAAAGATTGGGAACTGGCGCCAAATAATCCGGCTATGATGGAAAAAGCAGGCATGCGTTTCGCCATTACTTCGTATGGTTTAACCAACGCGCGCGATTTCTGGACAAACCTGCGCACCGCGATAGATCATGGACTGAGCGAGACACAGGCCTTAAAATCTTTAACCGAAATTCCGGCCGAGATGCTGGGCGTAGCCGATAAAGTGGGAACCCTCGCTAAAGGCAAGGTGGCCAACTTCCTGATCACATCCGACGGGTTATTTAAAAAAGACAATATCATTTACGAGAACTGGATAGAGGGCCGGGAATTTACCGTAAGCAGGGTAGATGCGGTTAACCTTGCAGGATCGTACCACTTAGCCGGCGACGGTTTAGCAGGCATTACTTTAAGAGTGACCGGCAAACCGGGTGCTTATGAGCTGAATGTTCAGCGTAACGGCGCCGACAGTGTACGTGCCCGTGGGACATTTACACGTACCGGCGATATGGTAAACTTTTATTTCGACCTGAAAAATAAACCGGATGGCAATATCCGTTTAAGCGGATATATCGCATCAGTATCGCCCATAACTTTAAATGGCAGCGCTATTTTGCCTGATGGTACGGCTACTACCTGGTCGGCAACTTATTTTGCTCCGGCTCCGGCAATACCCGATCGTACAGATGCGGCCAAGCCTAATATAACCGCGGGCCCGGTTGTTTACCCGTTTGCCGCTTATGGCAACGACGTATTGCCAACCGCCGAAACCACCTTATTTAAAAACGCCACCGTTTGGACAAACGAAAAAGACGGCATCCTTAAAAATACCGACGTTTTAATTGAAAACGGAAAAATAAAAGCTATTGGCAAAAACCTGCCTGCAGGCAATGCCAAAGTTGTTGACGCTACCGGCAAACACATTACCGCGGGTATTGTTGACGAACACTCGCACATTGCGGTTACCGGTGGTGTAAATGAAGGCACCCAGGCCGTAACATCCGAAGTAAGGATAGGCGATGTGCTGGATTCGGAAGACATTAACCTGTACCGTCAGCTGGCAGGTGGGGTAACCACTTCACATATTCTGCACGGCTCGGCTAACCCGATAGGCGGCCAAACCATGCTGATAAAACATCGCTGGGGGGTATTGCCTGAACAGATGAAGTTTGAAGGCGCGGATGGTTTTATCAAATTCGCTTTGGGCGAAAACGTAAAACAAAGCAACTGGAACGTCGCTCCGGGGCCTAATACCCGTTTCCCGCAAACCCGCATGGGTGTTGAGCAGGTTTATGTAGATGCCTTTACCCGCGCTAAAGAATATAAAGCGGCACGTGCCGTAAAAGGCAATCACGTTCGCCGCGATCTGGAGCTGGAAGCATTGGCCGAGATTTTAGACAATAAGCGTTTTATCACCTGCCACTCGTATGTACAATCAGAACTAAACATGCTGATGCACGTGGCCGATTCAATTGGTTTCCGTGTTAATACCTTTACCCACGTTTTGGAGGGCTATAAAGTAGCCGATAAAATGAAGGCTCGCGGAATAGCCGGTTCAACCTTCTCCGACTGGTGGGCTTATAAAATGGAGGTTGGCGACGCTATCCCCTATAATGGCAAGCTAATGAATGAAATGGGCGTTGTTACTGCCTTTAACTCGGATGATGAAGAGATGGCGCGCAGGCTTAACCAGGAAGCCGGTAAAGCGGTTACTTACGGACACATGAGTGAAGAAGAGGCATTAAAACTGGTAACGCTTAACCCGGCAAAAATGCTGCACGTTGATAATAAAGTAGGCAGCCTTAAACAGGGTAAAGATGCCGACCTGGTAGTATGGTCGGCCGATCCGTTATCAATTTATGCCGTTGCCGAAAAAACTTATGTAGACGGCGTACCTTACTGGGATATTGAAAAAGATGCCGCTAAACAAAAAGCATTAAAAGCCGAAGAAGGCCGCATTATCCAAAAAATGATAGCAGCCAAAAGCAGGGGAGCGGTTACGCAACGGCCCGAAGGCGGCGGCCGCCGTCGCCCGGGTTATACTTGCGATGATATAGAGGATTCGGCTTATGTAGTTGCTGATAGTTATAACGGAATGCTTAAACAATAAGGAGGATCAAATGAAAAAGATAATATTATTCGGAGGATTATTGCTGAGCACTGTCCTTACGTATGCGCAGGCAACCATATCGCCTGCAAAACCACAATCAAAACCTATTGTGATCACCGGTGCTACCATCCATATTGGTGATGGCAAAGTGATCAGTAATGGTTATATCGCTTTTAATAATGGTAAAATTACGGCTGTGGGCGAAGGCTCAGCACCCAATATCAGTGGAGCTGAAATCATAAATGCAGCCGGCAAACAGGTATATCCCGGCTTTATTTGCCCGGTAACCACTTTGGGGCTCATAGAAATTGAAGAAGGAGCGAGAGGCACGGTTGATAATGAAGAAACCGGCGATCTGAATCCTAACGTGCGCTCATTGATCGCTTACAATACCGACTCGAAAGTTATCCCGACTGTACGGTCGAACGGTATTTTATTGGCACAGCCGACACCCGAAGGCGGTACGTTGTCGGGCCAGTCATCGGTTGTGCAGTTGGATGCCTGGAACTGGGAAGACGCGGCTTATAAAAAAGATATCGCCGTGCATTTAACCTGGCCGGTTATTCGTACCGGTGGCCGCCGCAGGGCACCGGTTGCCGCAGGCCCGCAGGAATCGCCTGAGGAAAGAAAACTACAGGCATTGGATGCGATCAATAGTTTATTCACTCAAGCCAAAGCCTATGCCGAGGCCAAACCAGAAGTGGTTAACCTGAAGTTTGAAGCCATGAAAGGCTTGTTTAACGGCAGCAAAAAGCTATTCATTATTGCCGATGGCGCCAAAGAGATCATTGAAGCGGTAACCTTTGCTAAAAAGCTGGGTGTACAGGCAGTGATCGTAGGCGGCAAGGAATCATACCTGGTTACTGATGTGTTAAAGAATAATAACATACCTGTTATTATCCGCGAAACACAAACTTTACCAGCAAGGGATGAAGATGATGTTTACCTGCCTTACAAATTGCCAAAAATATTGCAGGATGCAGGTGTGCTGTATGGCTTAACCGGTATCGGTTTTTGGCGTCAGCGTAATTTGCCTTTCGAGGCAGGGCAGGCGGTAGGCTATGGCCTAACTAAAGAGCAGGCATTAAGTATGATCACCATTAATAACGCTAAAATATTAGGCATTGACAAAACCACCGGGACACTGGAAACAGGCAAGGACGCGAACCTGTTTATTTCAGAAGGAGATGCACTGGATATGATCACGTTAAATGTTGATGCTGCTTTTATACAGGGCCGCAACATTAATCTGGATAACCTGCACAAAGAGCTGTACAAAAAATACAGCGATAAGTATGGGTTTAAAGCGGATTAATAATTGCTGTTACAACAAAAAGCCCCGCTAAATTGCGGGGCTTTTTGCTTTTATACATTGTATGAATTAATGTGATATAGCTTTATGCGCAGCAGTTTTATGGGTTTTACCATTATGCGTTAATGGCTTTAATGTTTGATCGATATCCATATACTGTTTAAAGTTGCGCACATCATTATCAACTATGTTTTTAAAGAATGGGTTTAGCACATGGGCTATGCTGGCCCCAACGCCACCTGCCGGCGGCTGATAGGTGATAATGACATCAACCACAGTACCTTTTCCATCAGGCGCGTCCCTAAAATATACTTTGCCGGCGTTGTCAATAATTGAACCGGGCAGTGAGCTCCAGCCAATCATTTCGCCGGGTTTATCTTTTACAATGGCAGCATCCCAGCTTACGGTGCCAACCACCCCGGTAGGCAGTTTTAACACCCAGTGCGAGCGGTCGTTATCCAACAGGTCGACACTTTCCAGATGATTCATAAACAGGGGCAGATTATCCAGCTTGCGCCAAAAATTGTAAACATCCTGCCGTGGTTTATCAATGCTGAATGCCGAACGGATATTTATATTTATGGGCTCCTGCGTGTTTTTACCGATCTTTGAATAAATGGCACAATGCCCGCTAACGCCCCGGTTTAACATATATCCACCGGCACCTAATTTTAACATACTGGTAAACGGGCTTGAAAACAAATTCTTCAATCCGTTCAGCGTTAATTTTACGCCCGTGGCAATAGAAATATACCGCTCGGGCCAGTTTAAATTAATATCTTCTGTTTCCCTTTTATTGGGTTGTAATGCTACTGTTGCCATAATTACTTGATTTATGCTTTAAGTTTAACAGTAAAGGGATTATGAAGTTTTGTTTAATTGAAAACAAGCCATACACCACTTGTCATTTCGAACGTAGAGAGAAATCTTATACATTATATATTCACGTATCGCATGGCGTATAAGATTTCTCCTCGTTCCTCTTCGAAATGACACAATGTGGATATTCCATACTTGCACATCCCAATACTTCTCGTACTTTTGTAATGCTTTAGGTTTCCTGCTGATAGCAATCATCAGGAATTAAAAGGGAATACAGTGTAATTCTGTAACTGTCCCGCAGCTGTAAGCTCCATAACCATAGTCTATTCATTTAGTCACTATCCGCCTGCCGGCGGATGGGAAGACAGGACGAAAGGGGAGCAAGTCAGAAGACCTGCCAGAGTAATTATTAATTCACAGCTTTCGGGGATTGAAGCTTGAATGTGAAATACTCTTTTATACCGGCGTGTTTTCATTCCAATAAACGTTCCCTTATGCTGTAAGTTTTGCTTACAACAGCATGAAAAAAACAGTACCGTACATTTGTATCCGTTCGTGCCGCTTGCCGGGTACCATACTGCTGTTTTGTATTTCGTCGGCTGCTTTTGCGCAAATCGACACGACTAAAAAGCTGAAACAGGTTAATGTATCCTCAGCAAAAACCCCGCTTGTTGAAACTATTACTCCGTCACAACAAATTTCATCGGCCGATTTTACCAAATACAACGCATTTAATGTGGCCGATGCCATCCGCAATTTCTCGGGCGTTGTTATTAAAGATTACGGCGGCATAGCCGGTTTAAAAACCGTATCGGTTCGTGGTCTTGGCGCTAATCATACATCGGTTTTGTATGATGGTATACAACTCAATGATGCCGAAAACGGGCAGGTTGACCTTGGTAAGCTAAATCTGAACAGTATTCAACAGATAACACTTTACAACGGCCAACCTGCCGATATATTAATGCCTGCACGGGCCTTCGCATCGGCCAGTGTGCTTTCTATTAAAACTGTTAAACCTGATCTGACGGCGGCCAAACCCTACCAGATCACTGCCGGGATCAAAGGCGGAACCTTTGGCTTGATTAATCCTTACCTGCAATGGCAGCAACGGATAAGCGATAACTGGTCGTTCATTGTAAATAGTTATAGCGAAAATGCTAACGGGCAATATAAATATCTCATCAATAACGGCGCTACCACTACGCAGCAAACCCGCGTAGGATCGGACATAACTACCCAACAGGTTGACGGGGCTTTGTATTGGACGAAAAACGACAGCAATAAATTTAACCTGCACGTGAGTTACTATAATTCGGACAGAGGTGTGCCGGGTGCCGTAATATTATATACCCCACCACCAAACGGGCAGCATCTTTGGGATCAGGATTTTTTTACGCAGGCAGGGTATGAGCATGCCTGGCAATCAGGTTTAAAATTATTGATAAACAGCAAATTTTCAAATAGCTATCGTCATTACCTCGACCCACAGTTCCCTAACTCGGCAGGAGTGCTTGATCAGCATTTTAAACAGCGCGAGTTTTATCAGTCGGCTGCCTTATCATATCATTTATTACCGAAATGGGATATTTCGTACGCTGCCGATTTCGCTTTAAATAACATGGATTCGGACAATGCCAACTTCCGCTACCCAACCCGTATCACTTTATTGAATGTACTGGCCAGCAATTTTGTGCTTAATAACGTCACTTTTCAAGCCAGTTTGCTCAATACCAATGTTAGCGAAACCGTAAGAACGGGCTCGGCATCGCCATCCAGAAACATTTATTCACCAACCATAATAGCTACGATAAAGCCTTTGGCTGATAAAAATTTTCAACTAAGGGCATTTTATAAATACATATTCCGCGAGCCAACTTTTGATGAGATCTATTACGGCTTTATCAACAACACCAACCTGCAGCCCGAGTTGGTTAACCAGTATGATCTTGGCTTTACCTATACTAAAACTTTACCCGGCGTAATTGAATATATAACCCTTACTACCGATGCCTATTACAATAACATAAGCAATAAGATCATCTATAACCCGGCATCGGCTTCGTCCCGCAACTTTGGTAAGGTTGATATTAAAGGACTGGATGCAGGATTAAAAAGCGGGGCAAA
>DATJJI010000028.1:0-29582 GCA_035492275.1 Mucilaginibacter sp. | reverse complement strand
TATATTGTTCATACTCACCACCAGAGTAGTAAGCGATAAAAAACTCTGTAATATAAGCCACACCAACTACCGAACCTGTTACCAGGATGATCTTGTTCATCGACTCGATGTGGAACATAGTGATATAATTCTCTAATCCTAATACTTTACGGGTTACCAGTAACAGGGTTTGCACCATGGCAAATCCTGAAAAGATAGCACCTGCAACGAAGTATGGAGGGAAAATGGTAGTGTGCCATCCCGGCTCTAACGATGTTGCAAAGTCCATTGATACAATGGTGTGTACCGAAAGCACCAGCGGAGTAGCTACACCTGCCAATATCAATGACACGGTTTCAAAACGTTGCCAGGTTTTTACAGATCCTGTCCATCCGAAAGAAAGAACAGAATATATACGGCGGTACCAACCTTTTCCACGATCGCGGATAGAGGCAATATCAGGTAATAAACCAATGTACCAGAATACTAATGATACAGAGAAATAAGTTGATATCGCGAACACGTCCCAGATAAGCGGTGAGTTAAAGTTTACCCATAACGAACCGTATTGGTTAGGTAAAGGCAAGCAATATAGCGCCATCCATGGGCGGCCCATGTGTGATACTACGTAAGTGGCGGCGCAAATTACCGCGAAGATGGTCATCGCTTCGGCCGAGCGGTTGATAGAGTTACGCCATTTTTGACGGAACAGTAATAATACCGCCGAGATCAGTGTACCGGCGTGACCAATACCTACCCACCACACGAAACCCGTGATATCCCAGGCCCAGCCTACTGTTTTATTTAAACCCCATGAGCCTATACCGTACCAAAATGTCCAGCTTACTGCAAACACCCATAAGCATGCGCCAAGTGATGCTACAATAAAACCTATCCACCAGGCTTTATTTGGCTTATTTTCAACAGGTAACAGGATATCGTCAGTGATCTTGGCATAGGTTATATCCTTGCCGGTAATTAACGGTTCCCTTATTATTGATTCATTATGAGATGACATATTTTATAGCTTTTGTAAAAAATTAAGCCTCTGTTTCAGTTGTATTTCTAACCTTAACCTGGTAACCAATACCCGGCTGTACGTTTAATTCTTCCAGAACGTAATAAGTTCTTTCGCTTCTTAATGCTTTTGATACTTCCGACTCCGGATCATTAGCATTACCAAACACAATGGCGTTGGCCGAGCAGGTTTGCTGACAAGCCATTTTGATATCGCCGTCTTTTACCGGGCGTTTTTCAATTTTAGCTTTCAATTTACCGGCTTGTATACGTTGTATACACATTGAGCATTTTTCCATTACACCACGGAAACGGGTGGTAACATCAGGGTTCAATACTAATTGTGTATGTTGCTCAGCCAGGTAGTTCTCAAAACGTGAATCGTTCCAGTAGTTGAACCAGTTAAAGCGGCGAACCTTGAACGGACAGTTGTTAGCGCAATAACGTGTACCTACGCAACGGTTATAAGCCATGTGGTTCAAACCTTCTGATGAGTGAACGGTAGCTAATACCGGGCAAACAGTTTCGCAAGGCGCGTGGTCACAGTGCTGGCAAAGCATTGGCTGGTGAACAACCGATACATTATTGAAATCTTTTAATTTATCAATTTCTCTTTCTTCGGTAATGCTTTTACCTTCTTCGTTAAAGCTGTAGTAGCGATCAATGCGTATCCAGTGCATTTCACGACGACGGCGAACCTCGTCACGACCTACAACAGGCACGTTATTTTCGGCGTTACAAGCTACCACGCAGGCACCGCAACCGGTACAGGCGTTAAGGTCAATTGCCATTACCCAGTTAAATGCAGGGCGCTCGTAATTTTCCCAAAGGCTCTTGTAATCTTTATGTTCGCCATCCTTACCGCTGTTTTTGTAAGGATTTTTCTTATACTCGGTAAATGTAGCTTCGCGGATAACGCTGCGGCCCTCGTACGAGTGATGTGTTTGGGTTTGTGCCAACACAATGTTATCGCCGGTTGCCGATGTTGAGGCAATAGCGGTATTTTGTATAGTTCCGTTGCGTAAGCTCAGGAAAGGGAAAGCGCTTTTACCAACAACCGACTCAATTACCACACCGCCTTTTGTACGGCCGTAACCTAATGCTACTGATAAGGTACCTTCGGCCTGGCCGGGCTGT
Source organism: Mucilaginibacter sp. (assembly GCA_035492275.1). Lineage (GTDB taxonomy): Bacteria > Bacteroidota > Bacteroidia > Sphingobacteriales > Sphingobacteriaceae > Mucilaginibacter. Next base: position 27,449 of record DATJJI010000028.1, on the reverse strand, counting down.
AATAATACCGGTAAAGCGATTGAGGTGCCGTTTACATCAATAGTAATTACATCACCTTCCTGCAGGTCAAGTTTTTTAATATCGGTTAGTGATATGGCGGCGAAGTTGTCCCAGGTAACTTTCGAAACCGGGTCAGGTAGCTCCTGCAGCCATGGGTTGTTTGCGCGTTTACCATCACGCATAGCTACTGATTGATAAACTTGCAGCTCAAATTTCTTATCGCCCGATGCAGCTAAAGCCGCGCTTTGTGATACGATGGTTTGAGCAACAGCGTTCAGATCGCGGCCAAATGAATAAGCGCCGGCAGCTTTATCAGCGGTTTTTACAAAACCGGTTTGCAATAAAGTTTCCCAGCCTTTTTGGCCCGATAAGCCGCCTAATGGTAAAATATTTTTATCCCAGTTGTTTCTAACATAAGTATAGTAAACAGGCACCGCGTTGTTTGACCATTTCAGCAAGCTTTCTTCGGCCTGGCGGGTGTTATATACCGGGTTAATGGTTGGTTGTAATACAGTATAGTAACCGGCTATGGCACTGTCGTCACCCCATGACTCTAAGTAATGATGATTAGGCGCAACTACATCGCAAACAGCGGCAGTTTCGTCCAGGTGATCAGCAAACGATACCTTTAAAGGTACTTTGCTTAATGCAGCGGTTAACTCTTTAGTGTTGTAATAATCGTAAACAGGATTTGCATTCAGGAACAATACCGCGGCAACATCACCCGCTTTAGCTTCGTTGATAAACTCAACCAGGTCAGCGTCATTACCTTTGTATTGGTTCGAATAGTTATCCAGATCAATAGTAGTACCGTAGCTGCCTAAAAGCGCGTTGATGGCGTTAACCAGCACCTGTACAGCAACATCGTTTGATCCGGCTACTACCAGCGCTTTGCCTTTTGCTTTTTGCAGCTCTTTAGCAGCAATGATAACCGCGTTGTTAGTCGCGTTATCGCTCAGCTTTTTAGTGCCTGGTAAAGTAGTGCCCGAAATAGTGTTGTATAAATTGATCAGTGCAAGGCCTTCTTCTGATGGTTTTACCGGTACGCGAACGTCGGCATTAGTACCTGTCAGGCTCATACCGGTTTCGAACTGGATATGGCGCGACATTTTTTTACTTTGCAGCGATTTGTTATTCCGGTTTGATACGTATTGACGGGTAAATTCTTCAGGCGAGATCCAGGTTCCCAGGAAATCGGCGCCGAAGCTTACAATTACGTCGGCTTTATCAAAATTGTAGTGCGGCAATACGGCTTTACCAAAACTGTTTTGGTTAGCCTGGATGATACCGGTATAGGATACCGCATCGTAACTAACATGTTTTGCAGACGGATATTCGGTAACAAAATCAGCTATTACGGCCAGTGTTGACGGGCTGCTGATAGTTGATGATACAATGCGTATTTTTTTACCTGAATCTTTAATTTTAGCAAGCTCCAGTTTCACATAATCATCCAGATCGCTCCACTCAACTTCTGATGCACCTTTTCTTGGCGCCTGTACACGGCTAACATCATACAAATCAAGTACCGATGCCTGTGCCTGTGCGCTTAAGCCACCTTTTGATAAAATATCATTAGGGTTACCTTCAACTTTAATTGGGCGGCCCTCACGGGTTTTAACCAAAATGGCGTTACCCTCAAAGGTTGAGGCATAGTAGTTGGCCACGCCCGGAGTTACTTCTTCCGGTTTTATTAAGTAAGGTATAGATTTGTGTACCGGTACCCTTTGGCAGGCCGCTAAAGTAACTGCACCTACACCAAAGCCCACAGCTTTTAAAAAGTCGCGGCGCGGTGTTTTACCTAATAAACCATCTCCGCTTAAAACATCTTCGATAGGAATAGGCTCCGCGAATTCGTGTTTATTTTTCTCAACAAATTCCGGCGTGTTGTTTAGTTCTTCTAAACCCTTCCAGTATTTTTTATTGCTATCCATTTAAGCTATAGTATAAACTGTAATGCTAAAATTCTTTTTTTAATAATTATTAGTAGTGGCACTTGCCGCACTCAATACCACCCAATTGCGCAGGTGTTACTTTTACGCCTTTTTTGATCAGGTCATGCACCTGTACCATGTTTTCATAATAAGCATTGCCCTTCATGTTGATGTTGGTGCGTTTGTGGCACTGTATACACCATTTCATGGTAAGCGGTGAGTATTGACGAACCTCTTTCATGGTTTCGATCGGGCCGTGACATTGCTGGCATTTAATACCACCAACTTTTACGTGCTGCGAGTGGTTGAAATAAGCAAAATCAGGCAGGTTGTGCACACGAATCCATTGTATAGGCCTTGCTTTTGTGCTATCATATTTGGCGGTTGCCGGATCATAACCCAAAGCGTCATAAATTTTATGGATCTCTGGTGATTCGGTTTTAACCACTTTGTGGCAATTCATACAAACATTTAATGACGGTATTGACGCGTTCTTTGATTTGTATGCACCCGAGTGGCAGTACTGGCAATCAATTTTCATGATGCCGGCATGCAGGTCATGCGGGAATTTTATAGGCTGTACCGGTTGGTAGCCTGTGTGTACGTTGGTATTCCACAAAGCAACCCAGGTCCAGCTGCCCATAGCAATGGTACCGCAAAACAGGATAAAGAATACCAGTTTTTTATTTTTCAGTACTTTCTTTAAAGTAGCGTATTTATCAGCGGCAGCTTCTTCGGCAACTAAAGTTTCTTCTTCAACTAAGGTGCCTTTTCCTTTTGACAGCAGGCGCTCTAAAGTAGCAATAACCCTGTTCAGTACCAGGATGATGATAAAGGCGATAATAATTACACCTATTAAGCCGTAAACTACTAAAGAGCTTGGGCCTGACTCGGCAGCAACAGCGCCGGCAGCAGGTGCCTTAGCTTTATCAGCCTGAATAGTTTTCCAATCGGCACGCACATACGCTAAAATGTTAGTGATGTCGTCGTCAGACAGGCTTGGGAAAGCCGGCATGATAGATTGGTTAAACTGTCCGAATATTTCGGTCGCTTTTGGATCCTTTGCGGTTACCAAAGCCTGGCTGTTGTGCACCCAGCTAATTAACCATTTATCATTGGTTTCTGATGAAATGATCGGGCCCAGGGCGGGGCCTGTCATACGTACGTCTATCTTATGACAGCCGTTACAACCAGCGGACTTAAATACGGCTTCGCCTTTTGCAGCGTCGCCTTGCGCCTTAGCAGATGATACCCAAACTGTAAAACAGGTAAGCAGTAAAACCGATCTGGAAAGTTGTTTAAAAATCAATGAGATGCTTCTCATAAAGTTGTATTGATGCTAAATAGTTATCGTGTTAGTGTTTGAAGTTGACAAAAGGCGCATACCTTTCACCTAAATTTTCAGCCACAAAAGTATAATTTATTAAATAATCGCTGACAAATAAATGACAGTAATAACTAATTTATAATTATTCTAAATAAACAGAAAATCGTACTTAAACCGTCTGCTTTTTTTGTATCTTATCGTAAATAATTATATTCTGCCGCCGCAGGTGTTACCTATAGCACATGAATTGATTATTGTTATTTTTTAATATATTAGACATCCTAAATCTATTCCAAAATGAAAATAAAAAAAGCGACAGGCTTATTTGCTTTACTAACACTAATTATTTTATCTATAAGCTTGGTAAGCTTTATTAAGGCAGATGATCCGGTTGTCGAAAAAATACTCGGGCAACTAAATATTTGGCTTACAACTAATCAGCCCGAAAAAGTTTACCTGCAAACCGATAAGCCCTATTATTCGGCCGGTGATGATATCTGGTTCAAAGCCTATTTAACCGTTGGCAGCAAGCACCAGCTTTCGGCATTAAGCGGTTCATTGAATGTTGAGCTGATTGATGAAGAGGATAATGTTAAACAATGGCTCAAATTAATTGTAAACAACGGTTTAGCCTGGGGCGATATCAGACTGTCTGATACGCTGCACGAAGGCACCTACCGCCTGCGGGCTTACACCAACTGGATGCGTAATGCCGGGCCCGATTATTATTTTGATAAAGCGATCACCATTGGCAATGCCGTTACCAATTCGGTTTTTACGGCTGTTAGTTATAGTTACGCAGCTGGTGGGAAAACAACGGCTACCGTTACTTATACCAATTTAAACGGCGAGCCGTACGCGGGTAAGCCGGTAAATTATAGGATACAATTTGGTGATAAAACCATAGAAACAGGCAAAGGTATCACCAATGATAAAGGTGGGTTGATCGTTGATTTTTCAAACCCCTTGTCAGATGTTTTTTATAAAGGCAGCATTATTACCAATATTAAAATAACCGACAAGAACATCGTTAACAAAACCGTTGTGGTAAGCGCCATAGCGGGAAAAGCCGATGTGCAGTTTTTCCCTGAAAGCGGGAACCTGGTTAATGGCGTCCGCTCAAAAGTAGCTTTTAAGGCCGTTGGCGTTAACGGTTTGGGCGCAGATATTAAAGGCATAGTAACCGATAATGAGAACAAAACCATAAGCGAGTTTAGCAGCCGCCATTTAGGCATGGGAATATTTGCACTAACGCCCGAAAGCGGAAAAACCTACAAGGCAAAGATCACTTTTGCTGATGGGTCTGAAAAGACGATTAATTTACCACCGGCCTTAAACAGCGGCTATGTATTAAGTATCAATAATACCGACGCGGACAATATTGGCTTAAAGGTTACTGGCAGCAGCGATGCGGCAAATACGGGTGTATATATTGTTGCCCAATCGGGCGGGCAGGTAGCTTATGTGGCACATAATAAAGCCGAGGGTACAAGTTTTAGCACGGTTATACCAAAAAGTAAGTTCCCATCAGGTGTGGCCCAGTTCACCCTGTTCTCTGCAACCGGCGAACCTTTGAACGAACGGGTAGCTTTCATTCAACGTAATGACGATATATTAAAGCTAAATATTAGTTCAAAAAAAACCACAGCGGCGCGCGAAAAAGTAAAGATCGATGTGAGCGCGTTAAATAACAGCGGGCAACCGGCAGTAGGCAGCTTTTCGGCAACAGTTATTGACGAAAGCCGGGTTCAAAATAATGAAGATGATGAAACTACCATCCTCTCGCATATCCTGCTTACTTCTGATCTGAAGGGATACATTGAACAACCTGGTTATTACTTTAACACCGGTAATGAAACCGCACAGGCCGATTTGGATATATTGATGCTTACCCAGGGATACCGCCGCTTTGAGTGGAAACCTTTACTGGCAGGTACAATTGCACCAACGGTTTATAAGCCCGAAAAATATATTACTGTATCAGGCAACGTGAAAACGCCGGGAGGTAAAATTGTGCCCAACGCTAAAGTAACTTTATTTAGTACCGCGGCCGAAAGCGCCTTTGTGTTAGATACAGTGGCTGATGCACAGGGCAACTTTGTTTTTAAAGACCTGTTTATAAAGGATAGTCTGCGCTTTATGGTACAGGCACGTACAGCACACAATGGCGATAATGTAGTAGTGAAGTTAGACCCCAATGGTATTAGAGATATAAACGTACGCAATATATCCTTATCAGCTCTAAACTTAAACGCTGACAAAAAATTAGCCGGTTACTTAAAAGCAAATAAAGAATTTTACGATGAGCAGCTTAAAGCTGGCATAGCTAACCATTCTATTCTTTTACAAGAGGTTAATATTATAGAAAAAAAGCAAAACCGGGCCAGCGAGAACTCGAATAATTTAAATGGCCGGGGCAATGCCGACCAGATAATAACCGGTGATGACCTTGAAAAAGCCGGATGCATATCACTTATGGGATGCGAAATATTATTTAAGGGGATAAGGATCATGCGAAACCATTTACTTCAGGAAAAAGCTATTTCATTTCGAAATGGAGGTGAAATGCTGGTGTTACTTGACGGGTTACCATTAGAAGATATTTCCGTGTTAAACCTGGACGTGGCGAGTATAAACAGTATCGAGATATTGCAAAGTGCAGGCTACCTTTCTGTATATGGTTCGCAAGCCTCGCATGGTGTATTGATCATCAGCTCAAAAACCGGCAAAGAAAGAAGAAACATGCCCCGTAACAATGATTCGCCCGGCATGGCCAGCTATTCGCCTAAGGGATATTACCGTGCACGAACATTTTATTCGCCTCAATATGATGACCCGCAAACCAACAAAGCCCTGGCCGATCTGCGCAGCACCATTTACTGGCAACCCAATGTAATTACTGATAAAAGCGGCCATGCCTCGTTCGAATACTATAATGCAGGCAGCCCCGGTAGCTATCGGGTAGTTATTGAAGGCATTGATGCCGATGGTAACCTGGGCCGGCAGGTATACCGCTATAAAGTACAATAACAAAAAAAGCCCGGCTTAATTAAGCCGGGCTTTTTTTGTTGAAAATAGTTACTGACCCAGTAACCAGGCAAATATTAACGGTGCTACAATAGTAGCGTCAGACTCGACAATGAATTTAGGTGTATGGATATCCAGCTTACCCCAGGTGATCTTCTCGTTTGGTACCGCGCCCGAGTAAGAGCCGTATGATGTGGTTGAATCAGATATCTGGCAAAAATAACTCCAGAAAGGAATTTCGGGCATTTCCATATCCTGGTAAAGCATCGGCACAACACATATCGGGAAATCGCCGGCTATGCCACCTCCTATCTGGAAAAAGCCAATACCTTTTCCTGACGAGTTTTTTACATACCAGTCGGCCAGCCAGGCCATATATTCAATACCACTTTTCATAGTGGTGGCTTTGATCTCGTTTTTTATAACGTATGATGCAAAGATGTTGCCCATGGTCGAGTCTTCCCAGCCCGGTACCACGATAGGTAAATTCTTTTCGGCAGCGGCCAGCATCCATGAGTTTTTTGGGTCTATCTCATAGTATTGCTCCAGATCGCCGCTTAACAGCATTTTGTACATATACTCGTGCGGAAAATACCGTTCGCCGCTGTTATCAGCATCTTTCCATATTTTATGAATATGTTTTTGTAAACGGCGGAAGGCTTCTTCTTCAGGGATACAGGTATCGGTTACGCGGTTATAGTGGTTCTCTAACAGGTCCCATTCATCCTGCGGACTCAGGTCACGGTAATTAGGCACCCTTTTATAGTGCGAATGCGCTACCAGGTTCATGATATCTTCTTCCAGATTAGCGCCTGTACATGATATGATAGCTATTTTATCCTGGCGTATCATTTCGGCCAGCGATATACCCAGTTCGGCGGTGCTCATCGCTCCGGCAAGGGTTACCATCATTTTACCACCTTCGGCCAAATGGGTTTCATAACCTTTGGCTGCATCCATTAACGCGGCAGCATTAAAGTGCAGGTAGTTTTTCTCTATAAACTGGGATACGGGTCCTTTTGAAGTGCTCATTTTTATTACTAAATAGATTCAGGGGGCAAAAGTAGGGATTTTGATGTAAAGAGAATTTTAAATTACAAAATAGCATACCGGCGATTACTCACCCGGTCATCGCTACGCTTGACCACCCTCTCTTCGCTACGCGGAAAGAGGGTTTTGCGGCGGGGAGGAATTATGTTATGTTCCTTTATACCAGAACTAACCGACATACAATCCGTATTAAATAAAATAAATGATAATTCTCCAGCCCTCTTTCCGCCAAAGGCGAAGAGAGGGTCAACAAGCGAAGCGTAGTCGGACTGAGTAGTCGCCGGCAATCCTAACAGAATTTTAATTTACAAATTCGGCAAACTATTTCTTAAAATTTATCTTCGTACCCTAATATCACCCATGAAAAAACTGTTAGCGTTCCTTATTATAATTAGTGTAGTACAAAGCTTCCAGCAGGCTTACGGGCAAAATTTTGTGCCCCGGTTTATCCGCCGCATGTATTTTAACAAGGATACTTCAAAACACAGCAGTTTTATTGTGGTGCCGGTGCTTACTTCATCGCCCGAAACAGGTATAGAGGCCGGTGGTGCAGCTTTGTATTCTTTTTATACCGATACTGTTCATCGTGATACCCGCGTTTCAAGCCTGTTTGGTTATGGCACTTTAACCACCAAGGGCCAAACCCGCACCAGCCTGAATTTAAATTACTGGACATCGCAAAATAAATATCACTTTACGGCTTATACCGGGTACACTCATTTCCCTTTTGATTTTTATGGCATTGGCAATAACACCGCCAAAGCCAACAAAGAACATATTGATGAAAGGCGTTACAAATTCACTTTCGGTGCCGAAAAGCTAATGGGCAGCAATATTTACCTGGGCATTGTTGGCGGCGGGGTAAATTTTGATTACAAAAACAATAACAACGGTGGCATATTTGTTACCGACCCACGAATAGAAGACCCCAACGGTGGCGCTTTTTTATACATAGGCCCCAGCTTTAATTACGATACCCGGAATAATAATACCTATACCACCAAAGGCATGATCGTTACGGCTTATTTTAATGCCATGCAGGGTATTTTTGGCAATAACAGTTATGACGGCGGATTTTTTAACATGGAGTATTCACAGTTTTTCGCGCTCACCAAACAACTGGTATTAGGAGTTGATGTGCAGGAGCAAAGCCTGGTTGGCGGCCGTTCGCCGTTTTATTTATTGCCTGCTTTGGGCAGCGACGAAATGATGCGCGGCTACTATAACGGCCGTTACCGCGACCGTAACTTTATAGCCGGCCAAACCGAACTGCGCTACCGCCTTAACCAGCGTTTAGGGCTGGTGGGGTTTGTGGGTACCGGCGAAGTTTTTCATAACACCTTTACCCTGCCACAGCTAAAGCCCAACTATGGCGGCGGCGTACGTTACTTCTTTGATATTGAAAAAGGCCTGAGCGTTCGCCTTGACTATGGCGTAGGCCAAAAACCAATCGGCGAACCACGCGAAAGTGGTTTTTATGTAGGATTGGGGCAGGCGTTTTGATGTGCAAATGCGTGGATATGCAGATGTGAGGATGATTGAATGTTCTTCTTTTTTGCACATCCACACATTTGCACATCTGCACATCAAATCCGTATCATAAAATCTTCCTTAGCCTGTCCCGGTTTAAAAAATACCAGGCCTATCCAAAACAGATCAACGGTAGCGGTTACCTGCGGGTTAGCCTTGATCTGCGCCCAGGCTTCTTTCATGCCTTCGCTCCAGTAAATATCGTCGAATACCAGCATAGTGTTTTCATGCACTTTGGGCAGGCACCATTCAAAATATTTCAGGGTAGCTTCTTTCTGATGGTTGCCATCTACAAAAACAAAATCAATCTTATCTAATTTGTTGATCACACCCGGCAGGGTGTCGTTAAAGTTGCCGGTTATCAGTTCTATATTATTGAGCCCGGCTTTTTGAAAATTCTCTTTGGCGATGGCCGCTGTTTCGGGGCAGCCTTCCAGCGTATACACTTGGGCATGGGGGGCTGCTTTTTGCAGGTAAATGCTGGTGATGCCTAAACAGGTACCCAGCTCAATAATGGTATCGGGCTGCAAATCTGCCGCGAGGCGGTAAAGCAATTGGGCCAACCGGGGTGGCTTCAGGGCGTTTTTGGCGATGTCGCTTATTCTTTTCTGCCGGTCATTATTTACGCGCGAGCCCGCCCCCAGGTCGGTTATGGTTATAATACGATTGTCATTTAACAAGCCGTCGCGCACACTTTCGGGGCCCAGGTATACTTTTTTGGGTTGAAAATCGTAAATTACTTTATCAACCAACCGGTAAACAAATGGCGAATGCAGGCCATGCCTGGTTTTTGCTTTTAGCCGGTACAACAGGTAATCCTTAGCGAACCTTAAATTAAACATGGTTGTAAAATTATATAAACCTTAGTATTTTAGCGCTACAGAATGATAAATACAACTGAAGTAAATTCACTGATACGCCTTCTGGACGACCCCGATCCGGAAATATATAACCATGTGCACGAAAAATTGTTGTCGTACGGCAGCGAGGCCATTGGATATTTAGAATCGGCCTTTGAGCAGGCTTTTGATGCCATACAGCAAGAGCGCATTGCCAATTTGGTGCATGAAATACAGTTCGGTATTGTAAAAAACGACTTACAGCTTTGGAATCAAAGCGGCGCCTTCGATCTGCTGCAGGGCATCCTCATTATTAACCGCTACCAGTACCCCGATCTGGACGAACAGAAGATCATCAACCAGATTGAGGCCATTAAGCGCGATATTTGGATACAGATGATGAACGAAGCCAGCCCGGTTGAACAGATAAAACTCATTAACCACGTATTTTATCATATTCACGGGTTTAGCGGCAATACCACCAATCACCAGGACCCGCAAAACAGTTATCTGAGCCAGGTGATGGAAACCAAAAAAGGCAACCAGATATTGCTGGCCATTATCTACTCTATCATCGCCCAAAAACTGGATATACCCGTGCATGGCGTAAACCTGCCGCAGCATTTTATACTGGCTTACCTGGATGAAAGCGAAGAAACCGAATTTGACAGCGGCATTCTTTTTTACATTAATGCTTTTAACAAGGGCTTTATTTTTGGCCGCCGCGATGTTGATATGTTTTTAAAGCAGCTTAACCTGAGCTACGATAAACAGTTTTACGAACCCTGCTCAAACACCGAAATCATTAAGCGTGTACTGCGCAACCTTATCAGTTCATACGAGCATTTAGGATCGGCCGAGAAGGTGGATGAGTTGAACGAGTTGCTGTTGTTATTAGGATAAATCTTGTTTCATCACATCCCGCTGCACTTTCGTCCCATTTATTTTAGCGGTTAGTAGTTGCTGATTACATTGCATCATAATTAAGAGACAATTATGATAACCGTCGAGAATAAAAAACCCTTTATCACCTTTAAACAATTGGAGTTTTGGCTGGCTACAGCCGTATATGTGGCATCGGTATACATTTTAGCCTACAATCAGTTTTTACACCTTAGCCGTTCGTTTAGGTACGCGCCAAATTTTCATTATTTTGATGAACGCCATCTGCATTTTTCGTATTCAGCCTATTATAGTATCCCGCAGTTTATTATAAACACCACTTATTACTGCGCCTTTATTTTTCTGAATTTTTGCGTCGACCGGTTCATGAAAAACTGGAGAAATCCGAAAACCATCATTGTCACTATTGTACTGGCCTTTATTGTATATGTATTGGTAGCTACTATTTTAAGCACAGCCAATACCTGGACAGATTCATATCTTTTATCCGATCATTCGGCCAACGAACTATACAGCATCGTATTTGACCGTGAATTTGTGTTCACTATTATGCTCATGGTAATTTATAGCGCTTATGCCACAGGTAAGTATGTGCTGCAATATCTGGTAGCCGCATTTTTTACAGGTGACATAAAGTCTCATCCAAACCAGGTTAATCGCGAATGTTTAACTGTGCTGATCATATGGGCGATATGGTTTATGTTTTTTGGCCATAAGGTAGTATGGTTTGCTAAAATCGGATCGCAGGTTTTATTGCTGGGCTTGCTGATTTACTGGTACTCATTTAACCTGCTTATTCCGCAAATATTGGCCAAAAAAGAAGATTCAAAGATATATTATATCAAAATTGGCTATTTATTACTTGGTTCAATTGTACCTGTTACGCTAATCAGCGGAGCAATAATGCAAGGACCTAACAGTGCGTTAGTTCCCAACTTTTTTACCATTGGGATTAACTTATTTTTTACCGCTCCTTTTACCTGGGCGCTATACCAGTACCGGCTTGAAAAAAACAAAGAGCTTGTTGGCTTAAAAACCGCGCTGGGCCAGTCAACCGCCGATCTTGACCTGCTGCGTTCGCAAATAAACCCGCACTTTTTGTTCAACGCGCTTAACACGCTTTACGGCACCGCCCTGCAGGAAAATGCCGACCGTACCGGCGAAGGCATACAAAAGCTAGGGGATATGATGCGCTTTATGCTGCAGGAAAACGTACAGGACAAAATATCGCTGAACCGGGAGGTAGAGTACCTGAATAACTATATCGATCTTCAAAAATTACGCACCCAAACCTCGCCTGATATTGTGATACAGGTTGATGTACAGGAGGATTTGTACACTTATGATATAGCCCCTATGCTTTTAATTCCGTTTGTTGAGAACGCTTTTAAACATGGCATCAGTTTGCGCGAACCATCGCATATTAATATTTCTCTGCACGTAAAAGATAACATCCTGCTTTTTGATGTGTATAACAGCATTCATGAACGGGCGGACAACGATCCGGAAAAAAACAAAAGCGGTATTGGTTTGGAGAATGTAAAACAGCGCCTGCAACTGCTTTACCCTAAAGCCCATGAACTCGCTATACGGCAAAACGCGAAGGAGTTTTTTATTCATTTATCCATTAATCTTATATGAAAAACACATTGACTATTCCCCTCTTGAGAGGGGGTGCGTTGCCAGTGTGATGGCGGGAGTGTGCTAACCCGGCGTATAACACACCCCTGCCCCTCTAAAGAGGGGAGCCCATAACGCGCTTATCTATTATCAATTTATTCAATTTTTTTAAAAGAGCTTTTGCCCTTAACGGGGATACTACATCCTAAATTTTAAAACTATGAAACCTAAAAATTACATCACTTATCTGTTACTTATCGTTGTCGTAGCGCTATCTACCATAAGATCCGCGAACGCGCAAACACCCGCGGGCCAGGTATCGGGCACGGTTACCGACTCGGTTACCCGCAAGGCGCCCGATTTTATAACCGTGATCCTTAAAACCGGCACAACACCGGTTAAATCCATGATCACTAAAGCCGATGGCACATTTGCTTTTACAGGATTAAAGCCATTAAAATATACGCTGACGCTGAGTGCCATAGGCTATCAAACCAAAAGCATAGCTGCCGACCTATCCGGCGCAAGCCAAAACATTAATTTGGGCACCATACCGGTAAGCGGTCGATTGAAGCAACTAAAAGAGGTAGCCATTGTGGCCGATAAACCATTAATAAAACAAGAGGTTGACCGCATTAGCTACGACCTGCAGGCCGACCCGGAGAGTAAGGGCAGCAATGTTTTACAAATGCTGCGCAAGCTTCCCTATGTTTCGCTGGATGCCGACGAGAATATTTTACTCAAGGGCAACAGCAGTTATAAGATCCTGATCAACGGAAAACCTTCGAGCATGGTTGAACGCAACCCCAGGGATATATTACGCAGTATACCTGCTTCAACCATTCAGCGTATTGAAGTAATTACCACGCCGCCTGCAAAATATGATGCCGAAGGTTTGGGTGGCATCATTAATATCATCACCAATAAAAAGATTGACAACGGTTACAACGGAACGGTAAATTTAAACGGGCGTTACCATGGCGGCCCGGGTGTAGGCTCCTCGTTCACCTTTAAAGAGGGAAAACTGGGTGTGAGTGCATTTGGCGGCGGCAGTATTTACAATTCGCCCTTAACCAACAATACCAATACCCGTAATACTACCGGCACCGACCCTACCAGCCTGGTACAACAGGGTAACGGCAGCACTGATGGCCGGAGCGGTTATTTTGGCACGGAATTGAGTTATGAAATTGATTCGCTGAACCTGATTTCCGGACAGTTCAATATTAACGGCGATCGCTCTACCGGCAGCGGCTATCAAAACTCATTACTTACTGGCATGGGTGGTGTTTTGCAGGGCTATAATTCGGGCGTGGCCAACAGGGGTACCGGTAAGGGTTTGGATGCTTCATTAAATTACCAGTTAGGATTTAAAGCTAACAAATCACAACTGCTTACCTTTTCGTACCGCTATACAAACTACAGCAATTTAAACATTGCCGACGTGTGTTTTACCGATCGGGTAAATTATCCTACGGCAGATTATGACCAAACCAACCATGCGGTTTCGTCCGAGCAAACCTTCCAGATTGACTATGTGCAACCCTTTAAAAAAGTAAACATGGAAGCCGGGGTAAAAGCTATTTTAAGGGATAATAACAGCGATTTTCAATACAGTTCGCTAAATGCAAACGGTGGATTTGATGTGGACCCCACCTTATCCAACAGTTTTTTAAGCAGCCAGGATATTTACTCGTTATACAATACCTGGCAATACGTAGGTAAGGGCTGGGGCGTTAAAGCCGGGCTGCGCATTGAGCAAACCGTCACCGATGCCGATTTTCTGTCGACCGCCTCTACCGTGCATCAAAATTATTTTAACATCTTCCCTTCATTTGCTTTTAATAAAGATTTTAAGGATCGCAGCGGTATTAACCTAGGCTTTACACAACGGGTAAAGCGCCCAAGCATTAACAAACTCAATCCGTTTGTTGACCGCAGCAATCCCAACTTTCAATCAAGTGGTAACCCGGCATTACGCCCCGTGGTACTCAACGATATTCAACTGGCCTATCATGTCAATAAAAAAGCATCGGTAAATATTGGTTTTGCTTATGATTTTGTACACAATCTTGATCTGCAGATATCATCGTTCGACCCAAATACCAATATTACTTACACTACTTATCAAAACCAGGGTAAGGCTAACGGCCTGGGGTCTTTTTTGAATATTAATTATCCAATTACCAAACAATGGAACATCAGCCTGAACGCCAGAATGATGCGCTTTTGGTTGACAGGCTTTGTAAATGGCGTATTACAGGAAAGTGATTTTTATACGGCGAGCTCTTATACCTCAACCAGCTACAAGCTTGATAAAGGTTGGCGCCTTAACGCGGCGCTCAGCATTAACGGCCGAAACCCCACCGGCTTACAGGGATCAACCAATGGTTTTACAAGTACGTCATTCGGCGTAAACAAGGAACTGGTTAAAAACAAACTCAATTTTTCGGCATCGGTAAATAATCCGTTTGCCCAGTACCGGTACAGCCGTACCGATACGCACGGTATAGATTTTACGCAAAGCATGAACAGCCAGGTGTATTTCCGCTCATTCAGCGCCAGCCTGAATTACAATTTTGGCAAGCTGAAAGAAGGTGTCAAGAAAACGAAGAGAGGAATTAATAATGATGATAAGTAAATAACAAAACACCTGACAATAAATATTAGATAGAAACCATGTAACACTATAATATTTATTAACGTCTTATAATCACAACCTATGGCACTAAAACTGAAACCCGATATGGCAGCACCTGTTAAAACCAATGTTATTACAAACAGCCTACGCGAGGCGATGCTGGAATTTACCGGCGTAAAAATCATTGAAGCTTTAGAGATTATTTTGGATGATTTACCCGGGCAGCAAAAAAAGCGGTTAATGGTTAAAGTTGATGATGTTATTGAACTGGTGTTATATAGTGCCGATGAAACGTTTGTTCCGGCTAATCTGGAGCTGGTAAAATAATATTTCATACATTTAAGCCTGCCATGATCACCGCCATTGCCATTGATGATGAACCTTTAGCCCTTGAGGTGGTGCGTTCGCACGCTGCCAAGGTGCCGTTTTTGGAATTAAAGGGCGAGTTTACCGATGCTTTTAAGGCCATGGAGTTTTTACAGCGCGAACCGGTAGACCTGTTATTTCTGGATATTAAAATGCCTGATATTACCGGCATCGACCTGTTAAACTGTTTGAACAAAAAGCCACTGGTTGTTTTTACAACGGCCTACTCTGAATACGCGGTGGAGAGCTTTGAGCTTGACGCGATAGATTACCTGCTGAAACCCTTCTCGCTGGCGCGATTTATCAAGGCCTGCAACAAAGCTGCCGAGCTGCATAACCTGCGCAACGCATCCGACAAAAAAGACTACCTATTTTTAAAAACCGGCTATGAACAAATTAAAGTAAACTATGCCGATATTTATTACCTGGAGGCTACAGGTAATTATGTAAATTTTGTTTTAAGGGATACAACCGTACTATCACGGATGACCATAACCGAGGTAGAAGCCATGCTGCCCGACAAAGATTTTATCCGCGTACACCGCTCTTTTATTGCCGCCGTAAACAAAATTGATAAAATTGAGCGGCACCAACTGCTCATTAACGGGGCCATACTACCTGTTGGCAGCTCGTATTTTCAGAATATAAATTTGATAAATAATACCGGGCGATAGTTTGGTTATTTTATTAAAACCTTGCGCAAAATAATATTCTGCATGCATAATAAATATCAATTTTCGTTGTTAAACCTGCTGTAAATTAGGTAAATTGCACTTCGTGAATTATTAATTATAAAAGCCATGACTGAGACGCTGGACATCAAGATCACCAAAACAAACCATTCCCGTTTAGCTGAAACGGATTTTAGTAACCTGGCCTTCGGGCGCACATTTTCTGACCACATGCTGGTCGCAGATTATGCCGATGGCGAATGGAAGAATTTTGAAATTGTACCTTACGGTACTATTGTGGTCAGCCCCGGTATTTCAGCATTGCATTACGGGCAGTCGTTTTTTGAAGGCATAAAGGCCTACAAACATGCCGATGGCAAAGTATCTATTTTCCGTCCGGATAAGAACGCAGTGCGTTTTAATAAATCGGCCGAGCGCTTGTGCATGCCTACCCTGCCCGAGGATATTTTTTTACAAAGCCTTGCCGCGTTGGTTGATATTGACCGCGACTGGATTCCGGCCGCGCCAAATCACTCGCTGTATATCCGTCCGTTTATGTTCGCTACCGACCAGTACCTGGGTGTGCAGCCATCAAAAACGTATAAATACATGGTGTTAACCTGCCCGGTTGGCCCGTATTTTTCAAAACCGTTAAGGGTTAAAATTGAAACACATTATACCCGCTCGGCCGAAGGTGGTATGGGTTATGCCAAATCATCCGGCAATTATGGAGGTTCTATGTTTCCGGCAAAAAAAGCTACCGAAGAGGGCTTTGACCAACTGATATGGACCGACGCCAAAGAGCATAAATATATTGAAGAAATGGGTGCTGCCAATGCCATGTTTGTACTGGATGGCAAACTGATAACACCGTTAACTCAGGATACTATCCTTGATGGTGTTACCCGCGATACCGTTATTGCCCTGGCTAACGAAATGGGTGTCCCGGTTGAGGAACGCAAGGTATCGGTAGCCGAAATTATTGAAGGCGCAAAAAGCGGCAAATTAACCGACGCTTTTGGTGCCGGTACAGCTGCAACCATTGCTGCTGTAGGCTCAATAAGCCATAATGGTGAAGAGTATTTTTTAATTGACCCGCAGGAAAGAGAATTCTCTCAAAAAGTATTAAAAACGCTTGATGCCATCCGCTACGGCAACGCGCCTGATACACATGGGTGGAATTATATGGTGTAAAGGTTGGTTATTGAAGATTAAAGATTGGTTATTAAAGATTAGATAACCTGAAAAATAAAAGCCCGTGCATTTCTGTACGGGCTTTCTTCTTATTAAATAGGACAAGCCTAATCTTTAATCTTCAATAACTAATCTTCAAAATCAATCCACACTTACGGTTAGCCCTTCCTGCTGTAAAATTTTACGGTAAACCTCTACTTCGGTAAACGAGCCTTCCAGTACGGCGCATTTGCCTTCGTTATGTACTTTCCAGGCTATACGCTCGGCTTGCGGCTCGGTATAGTCCAGGTATTTCATCATGCAATTAATTACGTGGTCGAACGTGTTGTGATCGTCGTTCCATAAAATGAGGCGGTGTAGTTCTTTAAACCCGGCCAGTAACTCTTCAAGCGTAAACGTTTGTTCTTGTGTTTCTGTTGACATGTGTAATGACAAAATTACTCAAAAACAACAATAAATAAATCATAATATTGTTTACTGAACGTTATTTTTGACACTGTTTGTAAACAAACCCCTACCCCATGAAAAAACTAACCTGCTGCCTTATCACAGCAATAGCTGCACAATTAATAACACTTACCGGCTTTGCACAAACTGCCATCGCCCTTAAACCCGCCCCCGCACATGTTGTAATTGACGGCGATATAAAAGAGTGGGGCGATAGCCTTAATTATTTTAATGATGCCACGCGATTATTTTATACGCTGGCTAATGACAAGGATAATTTATACCTGGTTGTAAAAACAAATGATCCGGCAACCCAGGCTAAAATATTATCGTCGGGCATAGCTTTTGGCATTGATACCAAAGGGCGAAAAAAAGACACCTATAGTATTACCTTCCCGGTGCAGGAACAATATGGTTTAAATACGCAGGGCGGCAGCGATAAAAAGCTGGAAGCTCACTTAACCAAGTTAAGAAGAATGAAGGTTGACGGGTTTAAAGATGTAGATAACGATTTGATCACCCTGCAAAATACCTATGGTTTTAATACAGCTATTAATTATGACGAGAAAGGCTTTCTGGTGTACGAGGAAGTGATTCCGCTAAAACTTTTTCATGCTGATGATTTGATGGCTAAAGAATGGGCCTTTAACATTAAAGTAAACAGCCCGCAAAAAACGGCAAAAGCCGATGATGATGAAGACGACGATGTGCACAGCTCACAAATGGGCAGAAGTGGCCGTGGTGGTGGCGGAGGCGGAGGTGGTGGCCGTGGAGGAAGAGGTGGCGGTGGTGGTGGCGGAAGAGGCGGCCATAGTCGTACAGGTGATGCCGGCGATACCGATCCGGGCGGTTCATCCGTAAAATCGGCTGATTTTTGGGGTAAATTTGTTTTGGCAAAACCGTAAAAATTTAATTGCAATCCCCCCTATTTTTAGGTAATAGTGTATTGTAGTATATAAAATTTATATATTTACTATGAAATAAGCACCCGCTTATTAAACCAGTTTATTAACCTAAATAAAATTATGATGAAAACTTTTTACTACCTCACTTGCGCTGTGGTAGCGCAAACTTTTGCTATTGGCATTTGTAAAGCACAAACACTTGAACTTAAACCTGCACCTGCCGGTGTGGTTATTGATGGCAGCAGTAAAGAATGGGGCGACAGCATGCCTTATACCTATAAAAAGGTAACTTACAACCTGAGCAACGATAAAGATAACCTTTACCTGGTTATAAAAACAAAAGATGCGGATATGCAAAGCAGCATTTTGGGTGCGGGTGTTACTTTCGCTATTGATACAAAAGGCAAGAAAAAATCATCGTACGTGGTAACGTTCCCGGCTGTGCCTGCTGATATGGACCAGTCAAGATATATGAACATGAATCCGGCTACGATAAAAACCAATCTGACATTCGCTTCTAAATATGGTAAAATGACGGTTAGCGGATTTAAAGACTTTAGTGATGGCGACATGACGGCCGATAATACCTACGGTGTTAAAACAGCTATTGGCTATGATAATGACGGCTACATGGTTTATGAAGAGGTTATCCCTTTAAAACTTTTCCATGCCGACGATACCATGAAAGAATGGGCTTTCAACATCAAATTCAATCCGGTACAAGGAAAAGGCAGAGTTGAAACTGTAGCCCGTACAGACCGTGCCGCACAGGACGCGAACAGAGACAGGGGCCGTAATGATTTTGCATCGGCTGCCAGAAGAGACGTGCCTATGGTTGACCTGACTACTGAAACAGATTTTTGGGGTAAATTTTCTTTAGCAAAGGCACAATAGTGCTTTTGCTAAATTATAAGCATTAAAATTTATTCTTCCACATCATGCTTTCAACCGGGCGGGTTGTTGGCTTATTGTACTTGGCGTTTTCTTTGGTGTTGTACAGGGTTTCTACATCGCCCTCAACAACAAAATAAATGAGTTGGCCAATGGGCATGCCGGCATAAATTTTTACCGGCTGTGCGCATGATATTTCAAGCGTCCAGGTATTGCAAAAACCAACATCGCCCTTACCTGCTGTAGCATGAATATCAATACCTAACCTGCCCGTGCTTGATTTTCCTTCTAAAAAAGGCACATGCTTGTGGGTTTCGGTGTACTCCATGGTTACGCCCAGGTAAAGTGTGCCGGGTTGTAAAATAAAGCCATCTTTGGGTATTTCGAAGCCATCTATTTCATTATGCACTTTAGCATCGAGTACACGGTTACGGTAAGTAGCCAGGTGTTTTCCCAAATGTACGTCGTAGGAGTTTGTGCCCAAATATTCGCGTTTAAACGGCTCAATAATGATATTGCCTTTATCTATTTCTTCAAGTATGCGCTTATCTGATAATATCATAAAACTAAGGAGAGCTTATTTGGCTAAAATTAGAATTAATTGCTATATGTTTGCCATGCTTTTTGCAATTTTACTTTTAT
This sequence comes from Mucilaginibacter sp., assembly GCA_035492275.1. Classification (GTDB taxonomy): domain Bacteria; phylum Bacteroidota; class Bacteroidia; order Sphingobacteriales; family Sphingobacteriaceae; genus Mucilaginibacter. Next base: position 7,462 of record DATJJI010000028.1, on the reverse strand, counting down.
GGCTATAGCGTACAGGCAACGGGTTGATGATGATACAGAATTTGCCCTCTGGAAAATTGAGGAACAGGCAGAAGAACTGTACAACCAGTTGCAGCTGAATGATGACGAAAAAGCTTTCGTTGAAAAAATAAGCAACGGCAAACGCCATTTGCATTGGCTGGGCACACGCGTACTTTTGCGCAAAATGCTGCGCACCGACGAGTATATTGACTGTAAAGTTGATGAACACGGCAAACCCTACCTGGTTACCCTGCCCTACCATATTTCATTAAGCCATTCGTTTGATTATGCCGCGGTAATGATCAGCAAAAAAAGACCGGTGGGCATTGACATTGAACAGATAAAAGAAAAGGTGGAGCGTATTGCAGCACGATTTTTAAGTGATGATGAGCTTGCCTTTATTGGTAATGAAAACCGGATACAGCAACTATACGCCTGCTGGTGCGTTAAAGAGGCCGCGTATAAATGCCATGGGCAAAAAGAGGTATCATTTATTGATGATATTTTGATAAAACCTTTTGAATTTACCGAACATGGTAATGTAAATGCCATTTTAACTAAAGGCGATACCAAAATTGATTATACCGTAGGATATTTGCAGTACGAAGATTATATGATTGGGTACGTAAAGGGCTGAGGTATGAAAAACAAAAAAGTACAGGTACAGGATTGGGGATTAGTTGATTATAAAGAGGCCTGGGCCAGGCAGGAAAAGTTATTTAACGAAACCGTTAACCTGAAAATTGAGATACGCAACCGGCAAACCGTACCGGTTGGCGAAGAGGTACCGGACGAGATAATAACCCCCAACTATCTTATTTTTTGCGAACACCCTCATGTATATACTTTAGGTAACAGCGGCAAAGCCGAGCATTTACTGCTTGACGAAAAAGGACTGGAACAAAGCGACGCTACTTATTATCATATAAATCGCGGCGGCGATATTACTTATCACGGGCCGGGGCAGTTGGTATGCTATCCTATTTTAGATCTGGATAACTTTTTTACTGATATTCATTTATACCTGCGTAACCTGGAAGAAGCCGTAATACTTACCCTGGCCGAATATGGCATACAGGCGGGCAGATATCCGGGCTATACCGGGGTTTGGCTGGATGCTGATAATGCGCGTGCCCGCAAAATAAGCGCTATGGGTGTACGCTGCAGCCGTTGGGTTACTATGCACGGCTTATCATTCAACGTTAACAACGATCTTTCTTACTTCAATAACATTGTTCCCTGCGGTATTAATGATAAGGCTGTAACCTCTATGCAAAAAGAGCTGGGGCGCGAAATAGATATTCATCAAGTTCAAAAAATCCTTCAACAACATATTTCCGTATTATTTGATATGGAGATAGTTGTATGAAGATAATTTGTTCGGTTTTATTAACGCTATCGGCTTTATCCGGCTGTGCAAAAAAGAATGTGGCTTCTGTTCCGGCCGAAATTAAGCTAACAGATACATCCAAAGTCGCTTACAAAGTTAACGGCAGCAGTACTTATCTTGCTCTTGGCGATTCGTATACTATTGGCGAGTCGGTCGCACTTTCGCAGTCGTTCCCTTATCAGCTATCTTCTTTGCTGGGCTTACAGGCTAACCCTACCATTATTGCCACTACCGGCTGGACCACCAGCAATTTAATTTACGCTATCAGCAATAGTAACATCACCAATAAAACTTATGATTTTGTTACGCTGCTTATTGGTGTGAATGACCAGTACCAGGGCATGAACGTTGACGATTATCGTACCCGGTTTAAACAACTGCTGCAAACGGCCATAACTTTTGCCAAAGGCGACAGAACGCGGGTTTTTGTTTTATCGATCCCTGATTATGGGGTAACACCTTTTGCCAATCGCGATGATAGCCGGATAGGCCCGGAGATAGATAATTTTAATTATGTGAACCGGTCTGAAAGCAGTTTTGCAGGGGTAAACTACCTGGACATAACCGGCATATCAAAACAAGCCGCTACCGATGCTTCTTTAATTGCGCCTGATGGCTTGCATCCATCGGCTAAAATGTATGCTTTATGGGTGCAGCAACTGGCCCCTATGGTTGCAGCAAGGTTAAATAAATAAAATTTCTAAAAAAACTTGTTTATCTTTGACAGATGTCGTAAATTTGATGACAGATGACAAGACAATGAGTAAAGAAAAGAAATATGATTTTGGCGATGACGATACTTTCGCACTAACCAATATGGTTAGGGAAGGCGTTCCGTTCCCGTATTTTACCAAACTATCTAATCAAATACATTTTGATTATAATGATTGGTCGTCTTATCTGCATCTTTCTGAGCGCACCATTCAACGCTATAAAAAGGATAAAAAACCTTTTGATCCCATCTACTCCGAGCGCATATTACAAATAGAGCTGCTTTACAAAAAGGGTATCCAGGTTTTTGGTGTTGATGATAACTTTTTCATCTGGATGGAAACCAAAAGCATGGCATTAGGTGGCATTAAACCGAAAGATATGCTTGATACTTCTTTTGGCATCAACCTCATTTATGATGAGTTGGGCCGCATTGAGCACGGTGTTTTTGCATGATCGTTTACCGGCTTAGCAAACAGGACTTTATTAACGACCTATCGGGTTATGGGGCCGAAAAAACCGGTGGCCGATGGAACAGCCGGGGCATACCCATTTTATACACGGCAGGGTCGAGGGCTTTGGCTATGGTCGAAATAGCGGTGCATGTTCCGATTGGGATAGTTCCTTCTAATTATTATATCGCCACTATTGAACTGCCTGAAAATACCGATATCCTTAAAATAAAAACCGCCGACCTACCCATTAACTGGAACCGTCACCCATTCATAAAAGCTACCCAATTATTAGGTGATGACTTTATAAAAAACAACCAGCATTTAGTGATGCAGGTACCTTCGGCAACTGTGGCCGGCGACTTTAATTACCTCATCAACCCCAGGCACCCTGATCTGAAAAAAGTAAAAATAAAAAGCAGGGAGCCGTTTGAGTTTGATGTCCGGTTATTTAAAAAATAACTGCACCAAAAGAAGATTTCATCGGAGCTACCTAAACCAGGCCTTTAACACTCCGGCAAGCTCAGGGGGATATTGATAGCCAGCCCTCCGTCTGATGTTTCTTTGTATTTCGAGTTCATATCAAGCGCGGTGTGCCACATGGTTTTTACAACGGCATCTAAACTTACTTTGGCTTTATCTGGGTTACTTTGCAGGGCTAATTGTGATGCGGTAATGGCCTTGATAGCCCCCATAGTATTACGCTCAATACAGGGAACCTGCACCAGCCCGCCTATAGGGTCGCAGGTGAGGCCCAGGTGATGCTCCATAGCTATTTCGGCAGCCATAAGCACTTGTCGTTGCGATCCGCCTAAACACTCTGTAAGCGCCGCAGCTGCCATTGCAGATGATACGCCAATTTCGGCCTGGCAGCCACCCATAGCTGCTGATATGGTAGCACCTTTTTTAAAGATACAACCTACTTCCGACGCAGTCGATAAAAACTGGATGATCTGCCGGTCGGTATAGCCATCACAAAAAGCAATATAATATTGCAATACGGCAGGTATAACCCCAGCCGCGCCATTGGTAGGCGCGGTAACCACACGGCCAAATGAGGCATTCTCTTCATTAACCGCCAGCGCGAAACAGCTTACCCAGTCTAATATATTTTTAAAGCCCGCGCCGGTATCCCTGATGGCTGCAATCCATTCATCGTAATTGGTATAAGTTCTGCCGTCTATCAGCTTTTTGTTGAGATTGGCTGCACGGCGCGCAACATTCAACCCACCGGGCAAATCGCCTTTGGTATGACTGCCGCGATACATACAATCGCGCATGGCTGCAAATATATTTAATATACCTGCCCGGGTTTCCTGTTCGCTGCGCCAGGCCTGCTCATTCTCCATCACCACTTCTGATATTTTGAGGCCGGTTTTAAGGCACCAGTGCAGCAGGTCGCCGGCGGTATCAATAGGGAAAGGCAGATCAACTTCGGTCTTGCTCTGGCTTTGCTCGCCCTCTTTCACCACAAAACCACCGCCTATGGAGTAATAGGTTTCGGTTACTGCTTTGCCATTACTTAAAAACGCCTGAAAGGTTACAGCGTTGGGGTGATAAGGTAAACTTTCATTAAACAGGAACAACAGGTCATCATCAACATGAAAGCTTATTTGTTTTTTGTTACCCAGTATTAGTTGACGCGAATTTTTGATGTGGTTTATTTTAGGTACCACTTCATCCACCGCAAAAGTTACAGGATCATCACCGCTCAGGCCTAATTGTATGGCTATATCGGTACCATGCCCTTTGCCGGTTTTAGCTAACGAACCATAAAGAAGGATTTTGATTTCGGTTACCAGTGGTAACACTTCGTGCTGTTCAAGCACCTGTACAAATTGCTGGGCAGCACGCCACGGGCCCAGTGTATGCGAACTTGACGGGCCGATGCCTATCTTAAACATATCAAATACCGAAAGTTGTTCGCGCTGCATTATGGCTAATTTAAATATAGTACCCCATATTTTTACAGCATATTCAATATATTACAAAATTTAGTTGATTATCCGTATCAGGTGCCCAGCAGCCTAACGCCGCCTGCCTTAAGGTCTTTAAGAATCTTTTCCTGGAGTGCTATTTTAACGCTTAAAAAATCGGCAGGGTTTACCCAAACATTTATGGCATAGCGTACATGTTCAATCTCAAACCCAATAACACCCACTCTTATTTGTGGAGTAGTTAAAACACCCGGCGTAGTATTAATAGCATCGGTCATTATTTTTTTTGCCTGGTCAACATCAACATAATAACCCAGCTTTACTTCAAAATCAAGACGGCGTTTACCTTCGCGGGTAACGTTAACTATTACTTCGTTAAACAGCTTACCGTTAGGGATGATAATGGTTTTATTGTCAACAGTTATCAGTACCGTATAAAATATCTGTATCGATGTTACGCGCCCGTCCTGTCCCTGGGCTATGATGTTATCGTCAAGCTCAAACGGCTTTAATAAGAGTATGAGCACCCCGCCTGCAAAATTCTGGAAGGTGCCTGACAGGGCCAAACCTACAGCAACGGTAAAGCCGCCCAATATGGTTCCGAAAACGGCCAGATCAAAATTCAGGATGACCAGCACCCAAACAATTAACGCGATGTATAAACCCGTTATAGCAAGACTAAGAAAAAAGGGTTGTAATGATGAATGAACTTTCCTGGTGCTCATTCGGCCGCGGATGCGGATACCGAGCCATTTAATAACTTTTAATCCTATTAACAGGACGATTATGGCTATTACTACACGTACGCCGTGCGAGATGAGCCACATGTAGGCATCATGATAATATTCTTTTAACTCCATACAGGGTACGAAGTTAAGTATTTTTATTTTCCGTAGATAGATACAAATAGCTCGGGGCCTTTGTAAAATACCCACTCAACTATGGTTGTGCGTAAGTGGATAGTGGTTTCTGCAAGTTGTTTCATGGTTTAATGTATTCAATTGTTGTGCCTTGTTTGTTTTGTTTGATATTGAGAACAAATTTAAGTTTAATTGTAACCCGAATATTACTTAATTAATCATTTGATTAACAAATGACCGTGCGTTTACCGCGTAATGACAAACCGACAATTCCTTGATATTCTACGCCTTCTGTACACTATAAAATACAAACAATGCCAAATAAAAAACCCCGCCTTTTCAGGCAGGGTTTTTTATTATCATTGTGGCTCCCCATTTAGGGGGCTGGGGGGCTTTACATCATGCCGCCCATGCCGCCGCCACCCATTGGTGGATGACCGCCGGCTGCTGCTTCTTCAGGATCGTCAGCCAATACACACTCTGTTGTTAACAACATAGCCGCAATTGATGCTGCGTTCTCTAAAGCTACACGGCTTACCTTAGTCGGGTCGATAACACCGGCACCGATCAGGTTTTCAAATTTATCGGTACGGGCATTGTAACCAAAATCGCCTTTACCTTCTTTTACTTTTTGTACGATGATTGAACCTTCGATACCTGCGTTCTCGCAGATTTGACGCAGAGGCTCTTCAATAGCGCGACGGATGATCTGGATACCAGTGTTCTCGTCGTCGTTATCGCCTTTAAGGTCATTTAAAGCGGCTACAGCACGGATGAAAGCAACACCACCACCTGCAACAATACCTTCTTCAACGGCCGCACGGGTTGCGTGTAAAGCATCGTCAACACGATCTTTCTTTTCTTTCATTTCAACTTCAGATGCTGCACCAATGTACAATACAGCTACACCGCCTGATAATTTAGCTAAACGCTCCTGCAGTTTTTCTTTATCATAATCAGAAGTAGTGGCTTCCATTTGTATCCTGATCTCGCTAACGCGGCCCTGGATAGCATCGGTTTCGCCGCCACCGTTAATGATGGTAGTATTATCTTTATCGATAGTGATCTTTTCGGCAATACCTAAGTGTGAAAGCTCAGCATTTTCCAGTTTGTAACCTCTTTCTTCTGAAATAACGGTACCACCTGTTAAAATAGCGATATCTTCTAATATAGCTTTACGACGATCGCCAAAACCTGGTGCTTTAACAGCAGCAACTTTCAGTGAGCCGCGTATTTTGTTTACTACTAAAGTTGAAAGCGCTTCGCCGTCTAAATCTTCAGCAATAATTAACAATGGCTTGCCTGTTTGTACTTGTTTCTCCAAAATAGGCAGCAATTCCTTCATCGAAGAGATTTTTTTATCATAGATAAGCACATAAGGATTTTCCAGTTCTGCTTCCATTTTATCAGTATTGGTTACAAAGTAGGCTGACAGGTAACCACGGTCAAACTGCATACCTTCAACAGTTTTAACTTCGGTTTCGGTACCTTTTGCTTCTTCAACGGTAATAACACCGCCTGTACCAACTTTTTGCATCGCGTCAGCAATCATTTCGCCGATCACGTCATCGTTATTAGCTGAAATAGAAGCTACTTGTTTGATCTTGCTGAAATCATCACCAACATCTTGTTTTTGAGCTTTTAAGTTTTCAACAACAACTTTAACCGCTTTATCAATACCGCGTTTCAAATCCATTGGGTTTGCACCGGCAGCTACGTTTTTAATACCTGCGGTTACAATAGCCTGCGCTAATACCGTAGCGGTAGTAGTACCGTCACCTGCAATATCAGCAGTTTTTGATGCTACTTCTTTCAGCATCTGCGCGCCCATGTTTTCAATAGGGTCTTTTAATTCAATTTCTTTGGCTACGGTAACACCATCTTTAGTTACGGCCGGCGAGCCGAATTTTTTATCGATAATTACGTGGCGGCCTTTCGGGCCTAAAGTTACCTTTACCGCGTTGGCTAAAGTATCAACGCCTCTTTTCAGGGCGTCGCGTGCTTCAACATTATATTTAACTTGCTTTGCCATTTTTGTTTTTTACTATTCTTATAATACAATATAAATGTCAGACTCTCTCATGATCAGGTAATCTTTACCTTCGATGGTAA
>DATJJI010000027.1:0-3688 GCA_035492275.1 Mucilaginibacter sp. | reverse complement strand
GTTTTATTCATAGCCTAACTTGCAATCTATTTAAAGTGATCATGACGGAACAATAATTTAAAAGCATCGGTTGTAAACGGTATAAAGCTAACATAATATAACGGTTATCATTTAATTCGGCAGATGACAGTTACGAAACTTGGTTCGCCCCCTTTTATGCATAGCTACCTTGCCGAACTTCCTCATAAGTAACCGTTTACGTACGGCGGTTAATAGCAAGGCTATCTATTCTTTGAACTTATTTATTTTCTGCATTGAAGACATAAGCAATAGATGTCATAAGCATGTCCGTTAGCTTACCCGTATTTTAAGACTTTTCTAAATAATATTCGTCTTATCTCCACACAAAATTCTCATTTTGGCCGGAACCCGTCAAGGGTGCATAAACAGCGCGGCCGCACAAGCCCGCCCTTCGCTGCCCTTGACAGAACCCGTACAAAATAAGGAGGGGTGTTTACGAGTTAAGATGAAAAGCACTAAGCTGCTTTTTTATCATATTCACATAACTCGCGCCCGAATTTGGCTATTGCATACATCTTGAAATAACCTTATTTCCTATACATATCGCTCATCTTTATATTTCCCTTCGGTCACTCTTCCTATAAACACATTTTCAATTTATTTCGTATCTTTACACCCTAAGATTTGCAATTAATCTGTATCAAAAAAAGCGGTGAGTAATTCGGTGAGTATTGAATTTAAATCGCTATAAAATATTGAAGGTCACTTCGTTAAGAATACAAGGTTATTCTCGTCGGGACCACTTTTAAAAGCAGAAAGTCTTTAGCAAAAAAGCTAAAGGCTTTTTTTAATTGTACTAAGCCCGTTGATGCCATACAAACGCAAAAAGCCTTTAAAAACATCATGCCGCTTTTTTTAAATTGCAGTGTGAAAGCTACCAATTATATTCTCGCTCGTTTAACTGGCCTGTAAGCTCGTTAATTCATCAATAAACTATTTATTTGTTCTAACGTCTTTGGCTCAAGCGGTGCCCCCGCATCCTTATTCATGAGGTTGCCATTCTTATCAACCAAAGCATAATGAGGTATATATTTGACATCTAATTCCTTGTATATCATGGAAGACTGCCTATGGTCAAAAAAGTAGTTCTCACCCTCTATATTTTTTGCCGCTATCACATTTTTCCATGCCGACTTGTCGGGCGAGTCTAAACATAGATACAGAAACACTACGCCCCTCCCCTTAAGCTTACCACGCAATGTTTGAGATGGTCCCATACCTGCTATACAGGGCCCGCACCAGGTGGCCCATACGTCTACGTACACTACTTTACCTTTATATTTTTCAAGAAGTTTCTTTAACAGGTCAGACCCCGTTAGCCCGTCGGATGAATTTAAAATTGACAATGCCGATATTTTACTGTGATGAAGCTGATCCAATTTATCAGCGTACTCAGCCAGAAACTTATTTTTCAGATAGGTGTTTTTTACGCCCTTTTTATACGCATCAATTATCGGCCCGAGACTTTCAATATGGTTAAGATCAAGATTTTTATACATAGCGATAGTAGCTCCTACATCGCGCAGCTCCGGGTCTGTAATGGCCAGGTATTTATTAAGCTCGGCTCTGTTGTGCCTTATTTCTAAAAATTCATTGGCATAGCGGTTAGTAATAGCGCTCATAGTTTTTTTTTCATATTTGGTATACTTGGTATGTAATGTGTCATTAATGAAAAACCGTTCAACCAGTAAGCTATCCGCTTTATTTAATTCGGGATGTTTGTCGTGGATATATTTTGCGATATCTGTAAAAAGCACTGTTTCAACAGTGTCAAATTTTAGATTGGCTTGCAACGTGCCGAAGTAACTTGACAAAAATGATTTGTAATCACGGTTACCTAATGCCGCAGCATTTTTTAGCGAAGGGTTAGGATCTGTAATATTACTTAACGTGCCTTTAGGCGCATCTTTAAACGTATGCCCTGTTATATTTAGGGCTTGATAAAAGTCATTTATCATAGCCAGGGTTTCGTGATTTTTATTATGGAAATTATATGAAATTACTGCATGTTGAGTTTTGTAAAGCGTATTGAAATAAGCCTGTTGCTGAACAAATGAAGATGTCGGGTGTTCGTTAAAATATTTTTTGTTAAAAGTTAGTTGTTCCTTAAAAGATTGCAGCCCCATTTCTTTTACCTCTTCCGGGCTAAGCTCCTTGTCAAAAAATTCGCTATAAATATTTTTCACGCCGCGATTGAATTGCTTTGTGTAGGCATTGTACTGATTGTTTTCTTTCGAAAAATCGCCACCAAATGTCAGGCTATAAGGCCGTTGAACGTAATTCACTTGCATGGTTTGCCCCGGCTTGTCAAAAAAAGAAAAATAAGTCATTCCGGTGTCATATATCTCCTGCCCTTTATAATTTATGGCTTTACTGAAATATATCTGCTCATAATGTTCAAGTTCAAAACTAACGGTATAATTACCGGCGGTATCGCGCCTTATTGGCACCACAACCGGCTTACCCGTTAAAACATCTGAGTAATGAAAACAGCATTGGTCAACATCCCTGTCGGTTTGTTTCAACAATTTGATGTTTCCTTTTATGGTTACGTTTAGTTTTTGACCAAACCCGTTTTGTATAACGAATAAAGGCAGAAGAAAAGACAATATAATTTTAGCAGATAAGGTCATAGGTTGCTATTTGGTTTTACTAAAATAACACATTACAACATTATCGGCATACAAAGTCGAATACAAATTTTTTTTATCCATTTTTCACCTGCTTTTATGAATATTGGTTCAACCTTCTTCCAAATTGCACTAATAGGATGGGGTGCGCATAAATAATGCTTTTAATCAAACAATTTATTTGTATGTACATTTGAACATAATAAATTTTTATATATGTTTGACTTATAACAATTACTTTTATAAACAGCGGTCAATTCCGCAATTCCATACAATAAATCCACATGAAAAGAATATGCTTACTGGCTTGCCTCGCGCTTAGCGGCGTTACGCAGTCATTTGCTCAAAAAACTGCTAATGCCATATGGCAGATTGGTAAAGCCGACGGTTCGGCTAACGAATTTGCAATGGCGCCCGATGGCTTTAAAAAGTTTATTGAGCGCGATTTTGGATTTGAAGATAAGTTTTATTTGATAGGACACTCCAAAACCGATCAGGATTTTCCGTATGTGTTAGCCGGTCCGGTTGATACATGGGGCGGTACCTGGCCAACATCGGGCTGGCGTACAAACCAGGTTAATATACTTTTTTCATTAAAAGATGTACCGGCCAAAGGCGATTACAAACTAGTAATTAAGCTTGCCGATTTTGCTAAAAAATTCCTTCCCTTGCTAAAAGTCAGCGTTAATAATGCCGATCATAAATTTCAGTTAGAAGCAGCAGGGTACGATGTAGCCAAACAACCGCATCCACGCCTGAATGAACCTTATATCGACTCGGCAGCGTTGAAAGGCGATGCATCAAACGCCACACCAAAAACGCTGGAAATTCCGGTCAGTGCAAGCGTATTAAAGAAAGGCGGCAATACCGTAATGATCACCATATTGCAGGGATCATGGATAAAATTTGACGAAGTCAGTTTAGAAGGCCCTGCAGATAATTTGCAAATGCCGGGTCAACTGTACGTCCGCGATGTTAAAGCAGCTGATTATGAATTGCAAAACGGCGCAGCACGCGTCCAACCGCTGTTGGTAAAC
>DATJJI010000026.1:0-2216 GCA_035492275.1 Mucilaginibacter sp. | reverse complement strand
CCACCTGTACAGGCGGCAAGCGTAGTGTTGGCTGCAACGCGGCCAATACCCTGCATATCAATAGCCGACAATGTGCTGCCCGGGTTAAAGCCGTACCAGCCAAACCAAAGGATGAATGTACCAATAGCGGCAAGTGGCATGTTATGTCCCGGTGGCATACCGCCTTTAGCTTTATCATCACGAGCAAAAATACGGCCTAAACGTGGGCCTAAAACAATAGCTCCGGCCAATGAGGCAACACCACCAATAGTGTGTACTACTGTTGAACCTGCAAAATCACGGAAGCCTTGGCCTAATGTTGGTAAGAAGTGCCCGGCTGATCCCATTAATGCAAGGAAACCGTCGGGACCCCATGCCCAGTGGCCAATAATTGGGTAAATGAACCCGGTAATACCTATACTGTAAAGAATATCGCCACGGAAGCTTGTACGACCGATCATTGCACCTGATACGATAGTTGAGCAAGTATCAGCAAACGCGTATTGGAAGATCCAGTGTGCCAGAATTGGAATACCGGTAGCTTCGTAAGTTAAAGGTGTATTTTGTAAAAAGAACCAGTTTGCACCATCCGGACCGCCCCAACCGATAAAACCATTACCGTGGCCGAACATAAACGCGTAACCTACAGCGTAAAATAAGATACCACAAAGGCAGGTATCATAAATACACTCCATTAATACGTTAACTGTTTCGCGCTTACGGGCAAAACCTGCCTCAAGCATTACGAATCCAGCCTGCATACCAAATACTAAAAAGGCTGCAACCAATGTCCAAACCGTGTTGATTGAATTCATCATTGATGTTTCCAGATCAGTTGGTTTAGCCGGTGCAGCAGCAGCATGAGCCGCGGTTGGCAATAAGCCTGGTATAGTAAACATCGCTGCAACTACCAGTCCTAAGCCGATCATCTTTCCTGTTAAAATGGTTGCTCCCAGCGCCCATTTCTCCCGCGTCAGTCCGCGAAGCGCGCTTAGCAGGGTGAATTTTGGTGTTTTTACTTTCATTTGTTTGTTGATTTTAGTTAGTTATTTAAATGTGATTGCTTGAATGATTAATAAATGAGGCTTTTTGTAAAAATTCTATCCATATTTTATCCTTGTTTTCAATTATAATATCAGTTTGTTAATATTTTCATAAAATTATAGATGAATTTCATAAAAAACAAGTGTTTAATTAAAATAATCGCATAAAATATCTGATTATTATTAATAATATAAAAATTAACAATTATTTAATCAATTTTTTGAATATTTTTTAATTGAAAAACCGTAATTGATATAATTTATATAATTTATTTTGATGTTTTTTTGATAATTTTTACCTAAAAAATCATTTTCCATCAAAAAAATCGATTTAAAATCGAATAAAATCATCAAAAAATCGAAATTAAATTCTAAAAAGCTCAAATAATCCAAAATATTGAGCAACAAATTAGTGCTTAATTTAAAAATCGCTTAAAAAGCAAAAACGTAGATATTTCCGCCGAAAATTGGCGTTTATTATAAAGTATAATTCTATTTTTGAGGTAAAACCATCAAAAAAAAAAATCAAATCATGCCAAATATTCGCTTTCAAGCCCTTCAGGCAGTACTAACCAGGGTAATTCCCGAAGTAAAATCACCTTCTTTAAAGATTTCTGACTTTTATGGCACCAATGTTTTCGATATAAAGAAAATGAAGGAGTATCTTTCAAAGGAAGCCTATCAAAGTATTGTAAATTCCATTGAAAAAGGGGAGCCTATACCAAGGGATATGGCCGAACAGGTGGCTACGGCGATGAAATCATGGGCCTTAAGCAAGGGCGCAACGCATTATACACACTGGTTTCAGCCGCTTACCGGCACAACAGCCGAAAAACACGATGCTTTTTTTGAGCCGACAGCAGATGGCGGCGCGATAGAAGTATTTTCGGGCGATGCGCTGGCCCAGCAAGAGCCCGATGCATCAAGCTTCCCAAGCGGTGGCATCCGTAATACTTTTGAGGCAAGGGGCTATACCGCATGGGATCCGTCCTCGCCTGCATTTATCATGGGACGTACTTTATGCATTCCCACTGTGTTCGTTTCTTATACTGGCGAGGCCTTAGATTATAAGGTACCATTATTAAAGGCGTTAAGCGTATTGGACAAAGCAGCTGTTGATGTATGCCATTACTTTGATAAGAGTATTGAAAAGGTTAACGCTTCATTAGGTATAGAACAGGAATATTTCCTGGT
>DATJJI010000025.1:0-5984 GCA_035492275.1 Mucilaginibacter sp. | reverse complement strand
AATCCACACACGGTCATCGCCCAACTTTAAGGTTGCCTTTTTGATGATGGCCAGCGAGTTCTCAAAATCATTTTTCCAGATGTTACGGCCATCCACAACGCCTAACGAAAGGTTCATGCCGGCCGGCAAATGCTCCATCACCTCGTCCAGCTGCTGCGGCGCGCGTACCAGGTCAATATGCAGCGTGTTAACAGGTAATGAGGTTGCCAGCGCAGTGTTATTGCCTAAACGATCAAAGTAAGTAGCCAGCACAATTTTTAACGATGGGTACGCGGCACGGATGTGGCGGTAAGTATCTAAAAATACTTGTTGTTCCTGTTCAGTAAGGTCGAGCGCCAGGAAAGGTTCGTCAAATTGTATCCATTGCAGGCCCAGGTTTTTCAGCTTGCCCAATATGTCTACATACACAGGCAGCAGCTGCTTGATCAGGTCTATCTTTTTAAACCCGGCCTCTTTTTCTTTACCCAATAACAGGTACGATACAGGGCCTATCAGCACCGGTTTGGTAATAATGCCTAACTGCTTGGCCTCGTAAAACTCATCGATGATCTTGGTTGAAAACAACTTGAATTGCTGATCCTTGTAAAACTCGGGCACAATGTAATGGTAATTGGTATCAAACCATTTAGTCATTTCCATAGCTACAATGTCCAGTCCTTCTTTTTGGTAGCCGCGGGCCATGGCAAAGTAAAGGTCAAGCTCTTCGTTGCCTTGTTTCAACATTACCTCGTTGTAGCGCTTGGGTATGGCGCCAAACATAAGCGAATGATCCAGTACCTGGTCGTAAAACGAGAAATCGTTTGAGGGGATCAGGTCTATGCCTGCCTCTTTTTGTAGCTGCCAGTTTTCGTGGCGAATGTTTTTACCAACAGTAAGCACATTTTTATGCCCTGTTTGGCCTGCCCAATAGTTTTCGCAGACTTTTTTTAACTCACGTTGGCTACCAATGCGCGGGTAACCCAGATTTTGCGTTAGCATTTTCTTTTAATGATTAAATGAATAAATCGGTTAAAAGCTCTTTGGCTAAACTTCGCAATGCTGCAGTAAAAAAGAAAAATGGGCGGGAACGCAGATACTGATATGACCGGGGAAATCGTCCATAAAAATAAAAAAGTATCATACCTGACCAAAAGCTTCATACCGCGAAAGCATTGTCAATTCAGTATATGGCAGGTCTCCTGACTTTGTAACATTTTTACCGCCCTTCCCAACCGCTGTTAGCGGTCAGTGGACCTTATTGGCAAAAACTTTTGTGTTACTTACAGTTGCGCGACAGTTCGTGATTTGCACACGATTCCCTATTAATTCACAATTAAGTAAAACCTATACCGGTTGATGAAGGAAAGTAAAGAACTAAATCATAACAAAGGTAGGCAATAAGGTTGAGGAATTTTATGCCTTCTAAAATTCCGCTAACAAAATATATTACAAAAACCGGTCACCATGCATCACAAACAATTGCCACGTTTATGCATTATTTGTAATTTGGGCTAAAAATCACAACTACGATGGAATATACAAGATTTGGCAATACCGGCATGACGGTATCGCGCATATGCCTGGGCACCATGACCTATGGAAAACCAACCGAAAGATGGCCCTGGGCATTGGGCGAGGAGCAAACCCGCCCGTTTATTAAAGAAGCGCTTGAACTGGGCATCAATTTTTTTGATACTGCCGATGTATACGCTGACGGCATGAGTGAAGAGGTGGTTGGCCGCGCGTTAAAAGATTTTGCCAAGCGTGATGAGATCGTACTGGCGACCAAGGTTTTTAACCCGATGGGCCCCGGCCCGAATGATAAGGGCCTATCGCGCAAGCATATCATGAAAGCTATTGATGCCAGCCTGAAACGCCTGGGCACCGATTATGTTGATCTGTACCAAACACACCGTTGGGATTACGATACCCCGATCGAAGAAACCATGGAGGCTTTGCATGATGTGGTAAAGGCGGGCAAGGCACGCTACATTGGCGCGTCATCTATGTACAGTTGGCAGTTTGCACAGGCATTATATGTAGCCGATAAGCATAACTGGACACGCTTTGTATCTATGCAGCCGCAATATAACCTCATTTATCGTGAAGAAGAGCGCGAAATGATCCCGTTGTGCCAGGACCAGAAAATAGCGGTTATCCCGTGGTCGCCTCTGGGTCGTGGCCTGTTGGCGCGCCCGCTAAATCGCGAACGTAACGAAACAGACCGTTCACGTACCGACGCTTTCGGAAAAGACATATATGGTAAGTTTGGCGATTTTGAGGTGATTGAACGCCTGAACTGGGTTGCCGCGCAACGTGGCCTACCCAACGCGCAGGTGGCTATGGCCTGGCTGTTATCTAACCCGGCCATTACCGCGCCTATTGTGGGTGCCAGTAAGCCCGGGCAGTTGCAGGATGCGGTTAGCGCGCTATCCGTTAAACTATCCCCCGAAGAAATAAAAAAAATGGAGGAGCTTTATGTGCCTCACCCTATAGCGGGGTTTAAGTGATTCTTTCACTTTCTTATCATTTCGAACGAAGAGAGAAATCCACACACATACAAATCAAGCTATGTATAGATTTCTCTCTTCGTTCGAAATGATAAGTGATTAAAAAGCCTTCGCAAACTCCGCAGCGAAGTCTTCCAGTTTTATTTTACCTAACGCGGCTGGTTTGTGTTTTTCATAATCTTCCTGAAGTTTGCCGTTGCGAATAGCGGTACCCATTTCTACATAGTTTTTGGCAATTTCTTCGGGTAACCCGGCTTGTACCATACCGTTAAAAGCGTCGTCGTCATTAAATTCAACCCAGGGAAGGTTAGGTTTGCCAATTGCTTTTCCTAATTCGGCAGCTATATCAGCAGTAGTACGCTCGTCGCTTGCAATGTAACGAACAGTTTTGCCGGTGAAGTCACTTTGTATTTCTTCGGCTGCCACCTCAGCGATATCTTCGGGATGCACCAATACCATTTTACCGCTGTAGTTACTGCCGATGATGTTAGCGTGTTTGATCATATCCACATTGCCATAAAAGTTAAGGTAGAAAAAGGCCGGGCGCAGATGTTTTATGGCAACACCGGTTAAGGCGTTTAATGTTTCCTCGCCGTCGTGGATACCTGCAATGGGGCCGGTACCCGTAGGCAAATGCGCGCCGATACTGCTCAGGTAAACTACCTTTTTAACACCCGATGCTTTTATGGCCTCGGCATAATTACTGCCAATGCCGCCTATATATGCCCGCCAGTTTGGGGCTGTAAAATTTGGCGGAATCATGGCGTACACCGCGTCGGCTCCTGTAAAAGTATCGGTTAAAAACTTAACGTCATTTACTGAGCCTATGGCCGGGCTTGCACCCAGGGCTTTTATCTCGGCCGAGCGGTCTTCATTGCTGCTCACAACCGTTACCTGGTGGCCCGCTTTTACTAATTTTTCTGTCAGCGGTTTACTGATATTTCCTAATGATCCTGTTACTATAATTTTCATGATTTTCTTTTTGGGTTTTGTTGAGAACAAAGTTATATTTGTACTTACTTTTTTACAAGTACTTACCCCAAAGTATGTATCATGACAGCCATTAAAGAAAGCTCGACCCGTAATTTTAACAAAGGCATTGCCGAAATGAGATGCCCCGTTACCTATGTAATGAATAAAATTGGTGGCCACTGGAAACCCATCATCCTATACCAATTACTAAGCGGGCCAAAACGTTACAGCGAAATAAGGCGCGCTATCCCCGAGATAACCGAGAAAATGCTGATACAACACCTCAAGCAGATGCAGGAAGACAACCTGATTAACCGAAAAGCCGAGCCGGTTGTACCGCCTTTTGTAACCTATACGCTCACACAATCGGGCGAGGAGCTGGGGCCGGTAATGAACGCTATGGTTGAGTGGGCCCTCAAAGACAGCGGACGTAATACAGATGATATGGCAGCTGAGTGTTGCTCTACAAATTAACCACATTAACCGGAGCCCTGTTTATAAAGGCCGCCAGGTTACTTACCACGGTATCCATCAAACGGGTGCGCGCTTCGGTTGTGGCCCAGGCAATATGTGGGGTTATTAAACAGTTTTTCGCTTTAAATAGGGGATTATCAGCCGCCGGGGGCTCGGCAGATAGCACATCTATCCCAGCGCCTGCAATAATGTTATTGTTCAGCGCGTCGGCCAGATCGGCATCAACCACAATAGGCCCGCGCGAAGTGTTAATTAATACAGCCGATGGCTTCATCAGCTTTAAATTCTCTTTATTCACCATGCCCTGGGTTTCGGGCGTTAGGGGGCAATGAATGCTGATCACATCGCTTTGTTGCAAAAGTTGGGGCAGGGTTACCCATTTAAAGTTTTCGCGATTCGATTGGTCGCTCTGCCGTCTGGCAGTGGCCACAACATTCATATCAAAAGCCGTAGCGATATCGGCCACTTTTTTGCCGATGGTTCCAAAGCCAATAATACCTAAGGTTTTTCCGGCCAGTTCGGTTAGCGGATAGTCCCAGAAGCTAAAATCGGCGCTGGCGGCCCACTTGCCATCCATCACCGAGTCGCTGTGGCGCTGTACGTGGTGGCACAGTTCCAATATAAAAGCAAACACCAGTTGCGCTACCGAGGCAGTGCTGTAGCCCGGCACATTGCTTACTATTACACCTTTCTTTTTACAAACTTCGGTATTTACAATATTGTAGCCGGTGGCTATTACGCCAACATATTTTAAATTGGTCAGCTGGTTCAGCGTCGCTTCATCCAATGGAGTTTTGTTAGTGAGTACTACATCGGCACCCGCGCAGCGGGGCGCTATATCGGCATAAGCGGTGCGGTCATGTATGGTAACTTCGCCCAGGTTACTTAAGGCATCCCATGATAGATCGCCGGGATTAAGCGTATATCCGTCTAATACTACTATTTTCATTTTTTATTTTATGCTGACGCTTTGCGCCCGGTTATTTTGATCAATGCAATAAACGCGGCTATGATCAATGCCATGATGATGAGCCACGCATATCCCGGCATTGATGCGTTTGCAGCTGATGATGTTTTCACCACGTTGTTTACAGCCGTCTCTGCGGGCACTATCCACTTAAACAGGTAAGCCTGCCCCAAAACCAGCAGACAGATAAAGAACAGGATAATAAAACTGTGCTTTATGGTAAACCTGAACAGGTCTGATTCCCGGCCAACTAAATTACCTGCCGCTGCTGCTACGGCTATAGACTGCGGCGATATCATTTTACCAACCACGCCACCCGAACAATTAGCGGCAACTGTAATTACTGGCGGCACGCCAATTTGATTGGCGGTTATATACTGCAGCTTGGCAAACAAGGCGGTAGAAGCGGTATCCGACCCGGTTATAAATACCCCCAGCCAGCCCAGAACCGGGGCAAAAAACGGGAACAGCGGCCCGGTATTGGCCAATAACAAAGCGATGGTGGTGGTAATACCCGAATCGTTCACAATATAGGCAAAGCTTAAAACCGACATGATGGTAATTATTGGAAACTTAAGCTGTTTCAGCGTATCACCAAAAACATGAAGCCCTTCTTTATAACTCAGGCCCACTACCGGTATGGCAATAATGGTTGAAAGCAAAACCGCGGTTCCGGCTGCCGACAGGTAATTGAATTTAAAAATATGCGGCAGCAGGGCGCCGTTTTGATCGGTGATGCTGTTATGTAAGCCAGGGAAAGCAAACTGTATTTGCCCTTTGGCATTCAAAAAATCCTTTACCGGCGGCAATCCCCAGGTAAGAATGATGATGGTTAAAAACAGAAATGGCGACCATGCCCTGATCAGCTGGCTAAAGGTGTAGGTATCTCGCACGGCCACCAATGGCGATTTTTCATTCTTGAACCGCCAGATAGATCTCGGTTTCCAGAACTTTAAAAATATGATCAGCGCGGTTATGGAGCCGATAGACGCGATAATATCAGGCAATGCCGGGCCCAGGTAATTTGATGTAAAAAACTGTAGCAAAGCGAACGATATGCCCGAAACCATAATGGCAGGCAA
>DATJJI010000024.1:0-4844 GCA_035492275.1 Mucilaginibacter sp. | reverse complement strand
TCGTTAACCGCCGCGCTTAAAAAATGTGCGGGAGAGCCTTCGTAAGCTTCCTGCCGGCCTTCCTGCCAAACCTGTTCCTGCCGTGCCGGTCCTTTCAGTTTTTCAAAAAGCGCATAGCCTGAATAGCTTACCGAACGCTCCTCGCCATTGCTAAGCGAAAACTTTTTGATAAGGTATCTTACTTTATACCCGAGCCCATTATTCGTTATCACCAGGAAGTCGTTAGTGGCAGCAGTTAAGGTGCTGGTATGCTCGTCGTAGCGCATTTCGAGCACGTCGGGATTTTCTATTTTACACTCTTTAGCGCGGGAGGATGAGCCTAAAAACTCGCTTTTAAAAAGCCCCAGGTTTTTGTTGAATACAGTTGGACTATTTTCCGGTAATGATACATCCGGCGCCGCTACGGGAAGCTTTGCTGTAAGCGTAATGGCCTGAAGTGTTATATTGCGTCCATCTACATTGACAGACTGGGCATAAATGCCAAACCCGGGCGCTGTAACTACCAGGTCATAATGCCCCGGTTTAACGTTTTTTAAAGCGAAAGCGCCGCTAACCGGTGCCGGCTTGCCGGTGATGGTGGTATTATTTAAAAAAACAGTGGCCCCCGCAACCGGTTTGCCCCCGGCCTGGTTAACCACCTTACCGCTAATTGTGGCCTGGCTGAAAACCGCAAAAGGAAAAAAAACTAATATTAACAATAAAACTCTGCCCATAAATCAACATTATTGAAACGGCATGCCATTGGCATTGCCGACCCACAGTCAAACATCACCATCAACAGATAAGGGAGTAATAGTTAATAGCTTCTTCTCGCTGTAGTCAAATTTAATTACAAGTATTGGCATTAGCAATTAAGGTGCAAATCAAATTGTGGCTAATTCGCGCCGGGTTAAACCCGGCGCTAAAACATGGATCGAGCCGATGGCTGATGTCATTAAGTTAAGTCGGCTTCTTCCCACAAGCTGCATCGTCGCCTCACCCTGCCCTCTCCAAAGGAAAGGGTTCTAACGGCCCATGCAGCTCAAGTCCTCTCCTTTGGAAGCTACAATTTGATTTGCACCCAATTCAAAGGAACCGGTTATTGGGAAAATTGCTTATTGAATTGGCGGCCTTTTCATGGCGATTGGTTTAAAACCTATCGCCATAAAAGAAATCAAGGCAGTCGTTTTCATATTCAAAGACGTTCGATTATTAGTGTAAACTATGTTTACAAAAGTTTACACCTTAAACAGAAAAAATGTGTTAATTTATTAAAAATCAGCTATTTATAAAAAAATAAGATTTACACTATTTTATCTGCTATGGCAGATTCACATACCCCAATTGCTCCAGTTCTTCGAGAGTTTTGGCCGGGTGGGTACGCCCGTCTTTAAGCAGGTAAACCGTATCGCTTATATCCAACAGGTGATTGTACATATGGTCGGTTATCAGGAAGCCTTTGTTGGCCTTTTCTTCCAGCAAAAATTGCTTTATATTTTCGATCTGGATAGGATTTAAATGCGTAAACGGCTCATCGAGCATGGCAAACAGTGAAGGTGTTTTTACCACGATATAAAGCTCCATCGTACGCCATTGCCCGCCCGACAGTTCTTTTACTTTCAAATCATGCCTGCCCTCAAATTCGGGAAAGCGGGTATTTAAATCAGCGGCCGTTAACTGAAAATCTTCCAGCACCTGCTTAACCGTTAACTCTTTTGGGATGAAGTTGAATTGGGGCAGGTACAACAGCAGGTCGGGGCGGGTGTTTACTTTGGGGGTAACGTTCCCATCAAATCTGACCGAGCTGATCGAAGATTTGAGCGAACCCAGTATGATGTTCATCAAACAGGTTTTGCCCTGGCCGTTACGGCCCAGCAGACCGGTTATTTTGCCGGTCTCGCATTTCATATAAACATCGCCCAGGATCCGGCGCGTGCCGAAACTAAGCTGGATGCCGTCTGCCTCGAGGGTATGGATCATTTCTTTATGTATACGTATAGGTGGATCAATAAAACGCCCCAAAGAATAAGATTGAATATATAACCGGGGATGTCTATCACTAATTGCGACGCAACAAATATCAGCCAAACAAAAAGATCAAATGCCGAAGTAGTGAGGATGAGCCTGAGCTTTGAAATACCGAGGTTCTGATAATAATAAAGCTCGTTCTTTTTGTAATGAATTGCGGTATAAAATATCAGTGCCATGCTGATTATCTTATACCAAAAAAATACGGCAACAAGTGCCTGGTCATTTTTCCCGGCCTGGGCCAGTAAATATACACAGCTAAGCGTAACCAGGAAGTTCGCCAAAAATATGTTGCCATAGAACCTGGAAATAAGCTTAACTGTGCGCATAAGGATGATAAAAATGCTGATTTAACTTATATTTTAGCTGACTAATATGTATGACAAGAGTATTAAAACCAACCAGAACGCGAAATCAGCTGATCCCATGGTTAGTGCCAGTTTTTGTTTTGAAAGACCAAGGTTTTGATAATAGTAAAGTTCCTTTCGCCTGGATACGAAGGCGAAATAGATCATCAGCGCCAGCGTAATCAGCTTACCCCAGAAAAAAGTGCCGATCAATTTATTGGCCTGGTGGCGGTGCGATGCGATCGCGAAAACGCTAACCGCCGTTACCAAAAAATTAGCCACGAAAATTCCACGATAAAAGCGTGCGATTAGTTTTAAGGTGCGCATCGGTTGTGATAACGCAAATTTATTTGATAACTTATATTTTAGTTAAACTAATTTTCGGGCAGGATGGCATTTTCTTCAGCCGCGTGGCTATCTTCAGTTTTCAGTTTCGATACCAGCCATACTATCATCACCCCGAAAAAAGCAATAATCCCAAACGACCAGCGGATACTCGACGCGTGTGCGATATAACCTACAAACGGCGGCACCAGTAAAAACCCAATATAACCGACGGTTGAAATAGACGCCAGCGCCGATGAGCTGCTCATGTTTTTTGATTTACCTGCAAGGCTGAATATCATCGGAACCACGCACGAAACGCCAAGGCCCACCAGCACAAAGCCGATCATTACCGTAGCTGTAAACGGCAATAGAACTGCCAGCATCAGTCCCAAAAAAATGAATATGCCGCTAAACTTCAATACCGATTTTATGCCAATGGCAGTAACCAGCTTATCGCCCACAAAACGGCCCGAAGTCATGGCCACCATGTAGATCACAAATGCGGCGGTTGCAGTGGCTTTTTCGGCATGAACGGCCTTTTGAAAGTAGATAGCGCTCCAGTCGTACATGGCGTTTTCGCAGGCCATACTGGCAAAACATATCAGCGAAAATTTGAGTAAGTATTTATCAGGCAGCGAAAAAATGGGTTTTTTACTTTGCGGGACAGGCTTTTGGTTGATGGTGTCTTTTATAAAATAAAATGTTAGCACAAACAGGGCTATGCTTACAAACAGGAAGTGGTAATGTATGCCTACACTGTAGCGTACCATCAAATAACCAACGGCCGCCCCTGCAAACCCGGCCAGGCTCCAGATGCCGTGAAACATGGCCATAATAGATTTGCTGTACAAAGCCTGCACGGCAACGCCCTGGGTATTTATCGACAGCGTCATGAGGTTGCGCGCCGAACCGAAACAAAACAGCATGATCGCCAGCTGCCATACAGCGTTTGAATAACCGATCAGCACTATGATAGCACACAGCCAAACCGACCCAAACAGCATTACCGACCTGCTGGTATAGCGGGTCAGCAATTTGTCAGTCACCGGCATGGTCAGCATCAGGCCAATGGGCATGGCAAATAAAATGGTGCCCAGCTGTGCCTCGTTTAAATTGAGCTGGTGCTTAATGGTGGGAATACGCGATGCCCATGTGGAATAACCGAAGCCTGATATGAAATAGAAAATAGCACACCCGATGCGTAATTGCAGGGGTGTTTTGGTATGATTGAGCTGTGCGTCCACTTAAATGCTTAGGGACGCTAATTTATGAATTAATGTTGATAACGTGCTTTTAGCACAGGCCTGCGACCTGTGCTGGCATGTGTCGCTCCGTTGGAGCTTTGTAATTTCCTTAATTCATCGCAGATTCTGTTAATCTACACAGAAGCCCAAGGCCCAAAGGGCCGACACACCCCAGCGCAGGTCGAAGGCCTGCGTAATAAAGGCCATGATTAATATTTTATTTTAATTGACACATAATTTTTAGATTAGCCGGAAACCTTAAATCCTGAATTATGCCTCAATCACTCGTGAAAAACTACATGCATATCGTCTTTAGTACAAAGAACAGAGAACAATTAATTTCCCCTCCACATGAAGAAAAACTGCATGCCTATTTAGCTGGAATCTGCAAAGAGTATGAATGTCTGCCTATAAAAATCGGAGGATATACAGACCATGTTCATATACTTTGTATGCTGTCAAGAAAAATCGCACTTATGACCTTTGTCGAGAAGGTAAAAGCAAATTCATCAAAATGGATAAAAACGCAGCATGAATCACTCGAAAACTTCTATTGGCAAAATGGTTATGGCGGTTTTTCAGTTGGTCCGGAAGACGTGCAAGGCGTAGCACATTATATAAGCAATCAACATGAACATCATCGTGATATAACGTTCCAGGATGAATACCGAAAAACGCTCAACGATCATAATGTAGAATACGACGAACGGTATGTTTGGGATTGAAATATGCGCATAATGCCGTTTTATTGCACAGGCCTGCGACCTGTGCTGGAGTATGTCGCTCCGTTGGAGCTCATATCTTTACATTTAACAATAAATCAGAAAAAGGAGGCACTTTGAGTTGGAGCATGACACGTAGAAATTACGATGTTGGCAAAAAGGCTACTCCTCCCTTTTTTAACTTTTTTAAGTCTGGA
>DATJJI010000023.1:0-8112 GCA_035492275.1 Mucilaginibacter sp. | reverse complement strand
ATAACAAGCTAAAATCAACCACGCACCGTGTAGTTAACCCACCGCGCGAGCTGATGAAAAATTCACGCTATTCTGTTCCGTTCTTTTTACACCCAGTATCAAACATGGACCTAACCTCGCTGTCATCAACCATTGATGCCGAGCATCCAAAAAAATACGAAGATATTACCGCAGGCGAATATCTGGATGAAAGATTGAGAGAAATTGGTTTGAAGAAATAAAGTTGGCAATTGGATAATATCCCAAGGGTGTCATACTGAGGCCCTCGAAGGGTGAGCGTAAGGCCTGCCCGCATACTTCGAGAACCTCAGTATGACACCCTTCTTTTATAAAACTATTTTTTCATCTCCGCCTGAATGGCCCTTAAAAACTCATTAGGGTGCTGCGAACCAATGATATAAACCAGGCCATCACGATCGGTAAGGTGTATAGCCTCTTTACCCGCCGCAAAAAAACGGATGGTACCTTTACTGTGCAGGTTATATACCGGGTTATTAAATAAATAACGGCTGTAAGGCGCTTTTTCAACTTTTACAATGCTGTTCAGGTCTATTTTTACCAGGCGGGTAGTCCATAAGCCATTTAGCAGGATGCTTTTATTTTGCACACGGGTCCTGAAATGCAGCAGGAAACCCATGATGATTGATATGATCAGGATGGCAAAGCCTACAACAGCCAGCAAATCGCCATTCTTATCATTCGGATCAGTAAGCGCATAAATGGCAAAGCATACAATGGCCAAAACCAAGCGCACGGTAATGGGTATAAATTCGCGGCCCAGGTATTGCTTTTCGGTAAAAACTGAATTATCGCTCATATTTTAAACAATTCGAATATAGTTACTTTTTTGGTGTTATTGGTTACTTTATAACGTTCGTCAGGGCGGTAACCGCCTAACCATATAATTTCGCCGTTGCCATTAACCAGTACCGGCACCTCATTTTTTTGGTGCAGGGGTATTTTCTGACTGATGAAATAATCACTCAGTTTTTTTCGGGTTTTCATCCCCAGCGGGTAAAAATTATCGCTTTGCTGCCAGGGGCGTACTGTTAACGGGTAGATCAGCTTTTCCGCATCAACCGATGTAGCCAGTGGGTTATCTTTAATGATCAGCGGCACATCGTCATGAAGCATGGTAAGTTTATACCGGCCATAATTTACGGTATGATCGGTAGCTGTAATGGCCACGGCTGCCTGTTTTTCACTTTTTTTTTTAGTCAGTATCAATTGATCGCGATCTAATATCAACATATAATCAGCCGATTCAAATATTTTGCCTGGCTGTTTATTTAACGATGCTAACAGATCATCGATGGCAGTTTCATTAAAGCCGTATTCCTGTAATAGTTTAAAAAGCAGTAATCGCTGTGGGTTAAGTTCTTTTATGGCGGATAGCTGCAGGTGAATATCATCGCCGTTGCTAATAAATAATTCACGCTTTAACCCGGCTAAACGTGCCTCCAGCAATGTTTCCATATCCCTGAAATGCTGCAGGTTGTTTTCAAAGGTGCCTTCCAGGCCCGGATTAAGCTCTTTTAATTTAGGGATCACCTCGTGGCGCAGCTTGTTGCGCGCATATTTTACCGACGAGTTGGAGCTATCCTCAACATAACTGATCTGGTTTTTGGCGATAATATCCTGTATCTCATCCCGCCCCAAAAATAACAGCGGCCTAACCAGCGAACCATTTTTAGGTAATATACCATGCAAGCCTGCTATACCGGTACCACGCACCAGGTTCAACAATATTGTTTCGATCGCGTCGTTTTGATGGTGCGCAAGTGCAATAGTTGTATAGTTATACTGTTTTTTCACCTGCTCAAACCATTGATAACGAAGCTCGCGCGCAGCCATCTGGATAGAGATCTTTTTTTCGGCAGCGTAGTTTTGGGTATCAAAATTCACGGTATAGAACGGCACGTTATTTTGTAAGGCAAGGTGCCTGCAAAACTCCTGGTCGGCGTTGGCTTCATCGCCCCGCAGCTGAAAATTGCAATGTGCTATACCAAAACTATAACCCGATGCTTTTAACAAATGAACCATCAATACTGAATCCATACCACCGCTCACGGCTGCCAGCACCATATCGCCTGGCTTAAACAAGCTGTTTTGTTCAATAAAATCAGTGAATTTTTTTACCGGGAGCATCATCAAAATTATTAATTTAATAACCCCAACAAAAAACTAATTTTGCGGCAGTGAAGAAATATGTTTTAATCTTCTTGTTTGTACTGGCAACAGCCTTTGTTTTTGGTCAAAAAAAAGCATCAAAGGTAAGGTTGGTCAATTCAGAAAGCTCTGAACGTTATATAGCGCCTGATGGCAGATCTATTATTAAAGTACATAAAGGCATATTTCAACAGGATTACTCTACGCTTACATCAGACAGTGCCTTCTTTTACAATGAACAAAACATGGTTGATGCTTTTGGCCATGTGGTGATAAACCAGGGCGATACACTGCACATTTATTCGGATAAGCTGAATTATAATGGTAATACCAAAGTGGCCGTATTAACCAATAATGTTAAAATGGTTGATAAAGATGCTACACTTACCACTAATTATTTTACTTATAACACGGCCACACGCATAGGGATTTACACCGGCGGGGGCAAACTGGTAAACAAGGACAATACGCTAACCAGTAAAAACGGCTATTATTTCGCTTTTACGCGCGATGAGTATTTCAGGTATGATGTGGTGTGTAATACCAGCGACGCCATTATTAAAAGCGATACGCTGCGTTATAATTCGGGCAACCGGATCACTTATTTTTACGGACCCACCAATATTTATGGCAAGCAGGATAAAGATGTATTGTATACCGAGAATGGCACGTACAACACCGTTAACGAGCAGGCATTTTTCGGTAAAAACAACTTGTATACGCAGGCTACAAAAACCTTAAAGGGCGATAGTTTATTTTACGACCGGCTAAAAGGATATGGCCGCGCAATTAAACATGTTACGTTTAATGACAGCGAGCAAAAAGCGACTATAAAAGGCGGCCTGGGCGAATATTACAAAGCTGACGAACTTTTTGTGATGACCCGCGACCCATACATGATATTTGTGACCGAGGATACTACGGCCGTAAAACCCGGCGATAAACCGGCAGTCGACTCAGTATTGAAAAATACGAAGCTAAGGGGCAAGGATAGCCTCATCAATAAAACACAACAAACGGTAAAAAAAGCTGCCGCCGGCCAGAAACTGACTTTACAAGCCGTAACCGATTCGGTAACCAAAAGGGTACAGGCCAATAAAAATAACATCCCGGCTGATAAAAAGTTAACGTTAAAAGGCATAACCGATTCGGTTATGAAAAAGGGGCCGCCGCAGTTAAATACGAAGAACCCTGCACAGAAACAAGTGCTTGAAAAAGCCGCCGAAAAGGTTGTTGGTTTAACAGATACAGGCAAAACACGCAAAAATACAAAGAATGATTCGCTGTATTTTGGTGCCGACACGCTGAAAACCCAAATGATGACCTTCAAAGCTCTCAAAGATTTGCAGGCAGCAAAATACCAGCAGGACCATCGCGATACATCTATCAAAATTAAACCGGTAGTAAAGTCAATTGTATACACCAAAAAAAACCTGCCCAAATTTATAACACTCGACCCGCCAAACCGCTGGCCCGAAAACCCAATGTATGTGCAGAAATATGTTTTTGGCAAGTCAGAACCGTCAAAACCCAAAGCGCCCGCACCGGTTAAACCGGCAGCACCCAAAGTAGTAAAGGCCGCGCCAAAGAAAACACCGGCCGATTCTATCAGGGATAAACGCAGGGTCGATTCTATCGCGCTGCATGCACCAAAAGTTTTGAGCGATACGTCGAGGATACGAGTGGTATTTGGCTACCATCATGCCAAGCTGTTTAAATCAGACTTGCAGGCTAAGGCCGATTCGATGTTTTACAGTACCAGCGACTCCACCATACGTTGCTATGTGAACCCCATTATATGGACCCAGGCCTCGCAACTATCGGGCGATACTATAAACCTGCAGATGAAGAATAAAAAGCTGGATAACCTGGATATGTTCCCGGCAGCCTTTATTGTGAATGTTGATAAGTACGACTCGGTTTACTTTAACCAGGTTGGCGGTAAAAAAATGCACGGCACCTTTAAAAACGGTAAGCTAAACACGATGCTGGTAACCGGCAATGCCGAAACTATTTATTTTAACCGCGACACGGTTAAACATAAAGTAACCGAGTTAATGCGAACATTAAGCGGTAAAATAAATGCCCTGTTTAAAAATGGGCAAGCCTATATTGTTAATTTTTATGATAAATACGACAGCAGGGGCGTACCTATTGCTAAAACCAAAGATGAGGACCGGATATTGAAAGGTTTTATCTGGAAACCCAAAGAGCGGCCCGCGTCAAAAGAAGCGGTGATATCGCCGTACCATGCTCCGGATACTGTAAAAGCCGGCGCCAGGAAGGCCGGGGCGTCGCCGCCTAAGAAGGCAAGCGCCCCATCAATTAAGACTCCGGATAAAACGGTAAAAGGCACCGTAATAAAACCACCTGCTATAAAAACGGGTGTTGATTCTAGCCTGAAGCCGGCAGCCGTTAAAACAGGCAAGGATTCGACGATAAAACCTTCTGCCCCAAAAACCGGCAAAGATTCAACTGTAAAATCACCAATAATAACAACGAAGAAAGATAGCGTTGCGAAGGATACTACGGGGAAAAAGATAATTATTAAAAAGCCTTAATTATTTTAAACCCCGTTCAAAAAATCAACCAGTTTTTCAACGGCTATCGCGCGGTGGCTTATTTTATTCTTTTGTTCGAGGGTCATTTCGGCAAAGGTGATGCTGTAGCCGGCAGGCTCAAATATAGGGTCGTAACCAAACCCGGCAGCACCGCTGGGCGCTGTACGGATAGTACCTTCAACCGTTCCTTCAAAAAAGTGCTCGCTCCCATCCCACAATAACGATATTACCGTACGGAAACGCGCCTTGCGGTTAGTTTCCGCCCCCAGGTTTTTTAATACTTTGGCAATATTGGCCGTATGGTTGCCGTGTATGCCTGCATACCGGGCCGAATACACACCGGGCTCACCGTTCAGCGCGTCTATCTCCAGTCCGCTGTCATCACCAAAACAATTTATGCCATACTTATTAAAAATATAATGGCTTTTAATGGATGCATTCGCGCGGAAAGTGGTTCCGGTTTCCTCAATATCATCATGGCAATTTATATCATCAAGGCTCAGCAACTTGATGCGCCCCTCAATTTTCGCGGCTACCTCTTCCAGCTTATGGGCGTTATTGGTTGCAAATATTAACTGCTGCATAGCTTACAGGTTTTTCATCTGATCCCAAAAAGCCTTTTTATTTTCGGTGCTGCTCATCATCTCGTCAAAACTAAAGCTGTACATGGCTATATAACCGTTCATATTTTTTGGCTGATTGAGTGTGAGCGGGTCCATTGGGGGCAATGCCTTATCTCCTAATATCAATAGCTTTTGTAGGTTAAAATAAGTTACCAGTTGTTCAATACCGGTAATTGTATTTTTTGCCATATTCAATATAGCTACATCATCAAGGGTATGATCTTTACGTTTAAGTATATTTTCGAGCGCGGCCAGGTGTTCATCCGCAATAAATTCATGCTCAGGGTAATGTGTTAATATTAAAAACGCCTTTTTATGTTTCCCGGAATAATTTAATACAGCAACCGGCATTTCTGTAACAGGCAGCGCAGGCGCTTTGGCGACAGGCTCAACCGTTGTTTCTGCAACATGTAAAGCCGGCACTTCTGCAAGGGGTTGCGCAGGCATTTGCGGCGGCTGATTTTTATCATCAGCCAACAGGTAAACATCATCCTGCAATATAAAACGCAACGCGGCGGGGTTCTCAACTATCACTTTAACAAATTTTAACCAAAAATAGTTAAAGTGTTTGAGGCTTTATTGGCATATTCGCATAATTATAAAACTGCATATGGTAAATCACCTTGAATTAAGCAATTATAATTAATAAATTTTACCGAAATTCGGACGTTTTTGCGGATACATATCCGCAGCATATTTTTAAAAAGCATACATGAGAAAGTTTGGGATCGTAGTTTTAAGTATTCTATTATTAACAACTGCCGCTAACGCGCAGAAATTCACTTTGGATAAGATAGTTGCCGTTGTAGGCAGCAATATAATTTTACAGTCGGACATTGAATTGTTAAACGCGCAATACATGATGCAGGGCCAGCATCCCGATAAATGTCAGCTTGCCCAAAGCCTGATCACTCAAAAGCTATTGGTTCAACAAGCTGTTATTGACAGTATAACAGTAAAAGAGGATGATATTGATGGCGAAATTGACCGCAGAATGCGCACTATGACCCGCCAGGCCGGTGGCCAGGATAAACTGGAACAGTTTTTAGGGCGGTCAACCTATCAGTATAAAGAAGAAATTCGCCCGGATGTGAGAGAAATGCTGACGGCTGAAAAAATGCGCCAGCACATCACCGAAAAACTAAATACTACCCCACAGGACGTTAAAGATTATTTTAACAAAATACCGAAAGACAGCCTGCCTACTTTTAACAAAGAGGTTGAAGTTGCCCAAATTGTATTTGAGCCTAAGCTAAGCAAGGACGAAAAAGAAATTTACCGCCAAAAAGCGCAGGACCTGTTAGACAGGATAAAAAGCGGATCGGCAGATTTTGCGGTAATGGCTACGGCTTACTCACAGGATCCGGGTTCGGCACCCGCGGGCGGTGACCTGGGCTTTGGCGACCGTGCAACATTTGTTAAGGAATTTACCGCATGGGCTTTTAAATTAAAAGCCGGTGAATACTCGCCTGTATTTGAATCAGACTTTGGATTTCACTTTTTGCAGGTAATTGAGCGCCGTGGCGAGCAGGTACATGTGCGCCATATTTTAATTACGCCACCCATGACGCAGGCAAGCCTTGACCGCGCCAAAGGCAAAGCTGATACGGTTTACAATTTACTGGATAAAAACAGGAAGGTAGATTTCTTTTCGAGCGCTGCCCTGTATTACTCGGATGATAAGGATACCAAATATAATGGCGGCATACTCATGAACCCTGACAACGTTGAGGTACGCAGCACGCATATTCCAACTGATAAATTAGACCCGGTAATAGCGGTTACTGTTGATACCATGAAAGTTGGCGGCATATCAAAACCTGTTTTATATACAGACCAGCGCACAGGCAAAAAAAGCTATCGCATATTTTATCTGAAATCAGTTACCGACGCGCATAAAGCCAACCTGGCACAAGACCTTCCGAAGATAAAGGAGCTGGCTACTGATGATAAAACCAATCGTACCATAAGCCAGTGGTTCGCCAAAAAGAGAAAAGAAACTTATATAAAAATTGATCCGCAATACCAGGCTTGTTCAGTATTAAAAGACTGGTCGACACCAACAACAACGGCCCTGGCTAAACCTTAAAATTATGCAACACCGTTCTGATGTAGAAGCAGCTGACGCCTTAAAACATGCCTATCAGCAAATACGTGCCGAAATTGGTAACGTTATTGTTGGTCAGGACGAGGTTATAAAATTTGTACTGATATCTATCTTCAGCAACGGGCATTGTTTATTGGTTGGTGTACCAGGCCTGGCAAAAACGCTGCTGGTACAAACCGTTTCGCAGGTGCTTGACCTTGATTTTAACCGCATACAATTTACACCCGATCTGATGCCGTCAGACATTATCGGGTCGGAAATTTTAGGCGAGGATCGAAATTTTAAATTTATTCCCGGTCCTGTTTTTTCGAACATCATCCTTGCCGATGAAATAAACCGTACACCGCCAAAAACGCAAGCCGCGTTGTTAGAGGCCATGCAGGAAAAAGCGGTTACCGCGGCAGGCGTTACCCATAAGCTTTCGCAGCCATTTTTTGTACTGGCCACACAAAACCCTATTGAGCAGGAAGGCACCTACCCCTTACCCGAGGCGCAACTTGATCGTTTTATGTTCAAGGTATCATTAAACTATCCAACTTTTGAGGAGGAGTTGCAGGTGGTTAGAAACACTACCAGCACCATACAGCAAGGTGTAAGTAAAATACTTAATGCCGAACAGATCATTTATTTTCAACAACTGGTGCGCAACATA
>DATJJI010000022.1:0-15447 GCA_035492275.1 Mucilaginibacter sp. | reverse complement strand
TTAAAACACCAAAAGGAGTAGTGTTTAACGCGTATGCCAGCTATAAGCGTTTTGCTGTGTTCGAGGAGTTTTATCACGGCCAGGGCAGCATGATCGAGTATGGCGACTCGTACTACTCAAAACCTACCTATAACCGCATCGATATTATTTACACCCCCTTTTTATTTAAGCACATAAAAGGGCAGTTCATTGCCAGTTTCCACTTCTCGCCGGGGCAGTTTAACGATAACCAGGAAGCTTTCCGCGTAAGTTATGATCTGGGCAGGAAGGTGCTGAAACGGTTTAGTGACGACTAAATAAGCTCCAAAACAACTTGTCATTCTGAGCATAGCGAAGAATCTTATACGCTTTGCTACTTATCACGTTTACAAGATTCTTCGCTATCGCTCAGAATGACAAGAAAGCAAGAAAAAGGGTGTCATGCTTCCCGAAATTTCGGGATCGAAGCATGCGGGCAAAGGCTAACGCACGCCCTTCGACAAGCTCAGGATGATACCCCCTGATTTTTTTGGGCTAAAACCTGCTGATATCCCCGCTGCCGCTGGTTGATTTGGCAATATTTTTAGGGTTACCGCCATAATGTATATCGCCCGATCCGGTAACGTTGGCCTGCAGGCTGCCGGTTACATAAACGCTTGCATCGCCCGAGCCACCAACACGAACCACGGCGTTGGTAGTGTTAAGTTCTTTACCGGTAAAATCGCCCGAGCCGGTAACGCCCACTTTGGCATTATCCGCATGGCCCTTTACTTTAACGTCGCCCGATCCGGTGATGTCACTCTCTAAAGTTTTTACGTTGATCTTACCGTTCAGGTCACCCGATCCGGTTAACGCCAGGCGCAGCCTATCTGCATTAATACCTTCTTTAAAAAAAACATCGCCTGATCCGGTCAGCGAAATCCCATCCACATTGCGAATGGTCACATATACCACAATTTTTTTATTACCACTAAACAGGTTTCCCCAACTCCATTTTCCTTTACTGTAAATATTTAAGTTGCCATTTTTTACTTCGGTAGCAATATGGCTTATTACATCCTGCGGGGCATCTACCTTAACAGATTCGCTCGCGCCTTGTACAATATAAACATCGAACGATCCGGATACGTTTACCGCATGAAAGCCGCTTAGGTGGCGGTCTTCAACTACATTGGCTGCAACAGATTTTCCAGCGCCGGCAAACAGCACCAGGAAAGCAAAAATTTTGATCAGTTTCATAAATAAGTTTTTAAGTTTTATATAAGACGAGCAGGTTTCACAAAACGTTACACCGAATTATCATTTATCTATCATTACACCTATGTAATAATTATAGGTATCAACCTTAACATTGTCTTTGGTGATGTTATCAATACCAACAGGTGTAAAGGTTTTGGTAGGATTGAGCCATTTATATTCGCCGCCCTTAACCTTAACTTTTACCGGCATGGCAAATCCGGGTGCCTGGGCTATCCAGCGGTATAATAATTTACCCTTAACCGTGCTGAATTCTAAAACAGGCAAACTGTTGTAGCGTAAATACTGATCAAAAAATGGCAGTAAGTTTATGCCCGACTGTTTGCTGATGTATTGCGTAATATCATCATAGGTTACCGTTTGGTGGTAGAATGTTGTATTCAATCCGCGTAAAATGCCGCGCCACTTTTCATCGTCGTTAATAATGGTACGTATCATGTTCAATATCACCGAACCCTTAAAATACATATCTTCCGAACCCTCTTTGTTCACCCCATAGGGGCCAACTATAGGGCTTTCGTTAGTGATGGCTTTGCGCAGGCCGTTTACATATTCCAGCCCCTCGGCTTTGCTGTACTGGCTCTCAACAAATAACGATTCGGAGTAGTCGGTAAAGGCCTCGTGAATCCACATGTCGGCAATATCCTTCGAGGTAATGTTATTGCCGAACCATTCGTGGCCGCTTTCGTGCACAATGATGTAATCCCATTTTAAGCCAATACCTGTTCCCGAAAGGTCAATGCCAACCGGCTTGCCCATATGCCCGGCATAATAACCATTTACATAATGATTGCCATAGGCCACGCCGCTTTGGTGCTCCATACCCAGGTGCGGTGTTTCTACCAGTTTATAGCCGTCCTCATAAAAAGGGTAGGGGCCAAACCAATGCTCAAAAGCCTTGAGCATTTGCGGTACGTTGGCGGCAAATTGTTTTTTGGCTTTCTCCAGGTTGTAGGAGAGTACCCAGAAATCAGTGGTCAGTTTCCCTTTTTCGCCATTGTATACATCGCCCCAGTGAACATAGTTGGCAATGTTGGCCTCTACATCATAATTGTTGATAGGGTTGCTCACAAACCAGTCGAACCGGGTATAGCCATCATTCAACTCGGTCACTTTGCGCAGGCGTCCGTTCGATACATCTTTTAGTCCTTTAGGTACACTGATACTGATCAGGATACTGTCCACCTCATCGGCCTGCTGGTCTTTATTGGGCCACCAAATGCTGGCGCCCGCGCCCTGACAGGCGGTGGCTACAAATGGTCGCCCTAATGAATCAACGGTATATACTACGCCGCCATCCCAGGGGGCGTTTTTGGCGATGGTTGGGTTACCTGAATAGTAAACGGTAAATTCATCCCTGCTACCCTTACTAATGGTATTAGGGAAGGTAACAAATACCGCGTTAAACTCGCGTTTGTAAGGTAGTTCCTGTCCTTTATAGATTATTTTATCGACTTTGAGATTTGCATACAGGTCAAACTGTAGTTTAGTGAAATCCTGCGTAGCAGTAAACCTGAACAGGTTACTGCCGCTAATGTATTTATTATCGATATCAAACTTCACATTAAGGTGATAGTAATTAATATCGTAACAGGTGCGTAGTGGGCTTGTTAAACTCCCGCGAAGTGAATCGGCGCGGGTAAAGGCCTCTTTGGTTTGCAATAGCTGGGCCCGGGTGCTAAAAGATATGGCCCCCAAAAGCATCAGGAGCAAAAAACGTAATTTCATGTAACAGTTAATTATAACCAAATGTAATATTATGCGGCAATAACTAAAACTGTTTAATTTAATAATCACGATGCAATATTTTCATTACAGGGCTGTTTACCATTACTGTTCATTTCTTTACCGCATTGATAATGTTTAACTTTGCGCCACAAAATATACTACTATGCAATATGATGTTATCGTTATAGGTTCTGGTCCGGGTGGCTATGTGGCTGCCATACGTTGCGCCCAACTTGGTTTAAAAACAGCATGTATTGAAAAATACGCTACTTACGGAGGCACCTGCCTTAACGTGGGCTGTATACCATCAAAGGCGCTGTTGGATTCGTCCGAACATTTTTACAATGCCGGCCACTCTTTTCAAACACATGGCATTAACCTAAGCAATTTAAAGGTTGATATAGCCCAGATGATGAAGCGTAAGGTGGATGTTGTGGCAAAAAATACCGCGGGTATTGCATTCCTTTTCAAGAAAAATAAAATAGATGGTTACCGTGGCATGGGATCATTTAAAGATAAAAACACCATCATTATCACTGCCGAAGATGGTACCACTCAAGAGATAACCGGTAAAAACGTGATCATCGCTACCGGCTCAAAACCATCAAGTCTGCCGTTTATCAAGATAGATAAGAAACGCATCATTACCTCGACCGAAGCATTAACACTAACAGAAATACCAAAACACCTGATATTGATTGGTGGCGGTGTCATTGGCCTGGAGCTGGGTTCGGTTTATGCGCGTTTGGGTGCCAAAGTTTCGGTAATTGAATTTATGGATGGTATTATACCCACCATGGATAAAAGCCTGGGCAAAGAGCTGCAAAGGGTATTATCAAAACAAGGCATGGAGTTTTACACCAACCATAAAGTTACCGGCGCTACCGTAAAAGGTAAAGAGGTAACCGTAACATTTGATACGCCAAAAGGCGAAAAACAGGAGCTTAAAGGTGATTACTGCCTGGTAGCCGTTGGCCGTATAGCTTATACTGACCAGTTGGGTCTGGATAAAATTGGCCTTACCGTT
The DNA here is from genome assembly GCA_035492275.1 of Mucilaginibacter sp. Classification (GTDB taxonomy): domain Bacteria; phylum Bacteroidota; class Bacteroidia; order Sphingobacteriales; family Sphingobacteriaceae; genus Mucilaginibacter. Next base: position 11,456 of record DATJJI010000022.1, on the reverse strand, counting down.
GAAGAGCGTGGCCGCAAGATCACGGTTGACGAGCACATGGAAACCAGCGTTAAAGGTATTTACGCCATAGGCGATGTGGTACGCGGCGCCATGCTGGCCCATAAAGCCGAAGATGAAGGCACTTTTGTAGCCGAAACCATTGTAGGCCAAAAGCCACACATCAACTATAACCTGATACCGGGTGTTGTATATACCTGGCCCGAAGTTGCAGCCGTAGGCCAAACCGAGGAACAGTTAAAGGAACAAGGCGTAAAATACAAAGTAGGATCATTCCCTTTCAGGGCAAACGGCAGGGCGGTAGCCAGCGGCGACCTGGATGGATTTATAAAAGTACTGGCCGATGCCGCTACTGATGAGATTTTAGGGGTACACATGATAGGCCCGCGCGCTGCCGATATGATTGCCGAAGCCGTGGTAGCCATGGAGTACCGCGCCAGCGCCGAGGATGTTTCACGCATGAGCCACCCGCACCCAACCTTCACCGAAGCCATACGTGAGGCATGTTTAGCTGCTACAGATAACAGGCCGATACATATTTGATTTCGGATTTCGGAATTTCGATTTCGGATTTTAGAATATTAGTAGAGACGCCCCGAAATTTCGGGAAACATGACACCCCCTTTTGTTATTTAGGATTTTGTCGAAGTTGTCATTCTGAGCGATAGCGAAGAATCTTATATGCGCTACAAGTACAACGTTTACCTGTGTTTTTTACAAGATTCTTCGCTATCGCTCAGAATGACATTTCTTTTAGGTGTAATTCACACAAAAATTCCGAAATTCGACCTCCGAAATCCGACATCAACATGCTGCAAATCCAACAAAACGCGTCGCTTAAAAACTTTAACACTTTCGGTGTCGATGTGAACGCCCGCTACTTTGCCGAGATCAATCACGAGGATGAATTGGTGGAACTATTCATGGACCCCCAATGGCAGAAAACCGAGCGTTTGATTTTGGGTGGGGGTAGCAATATGTTACTGATCAGTGATTTTGATGGATTGGTGATTCGCTTAAATATTCGTGGCATTGAGCACCGCATTAACCATAACGAAGTATTTGTTGAGGCCGGTGCCGGCGAGGTGTGGAACGACTTGGTGAACTTTTGCGTTATGCGTAACTATGCCGGACTCGAGAACCTGAGTCTGATCCCCGGTTCGGTAGGTGCATCGCCTATACAAAACATAGGCGCTTATGGTGTGGAATTGAAAGATGTGTTTTATAGCTGTAAAGCTTTTGAGATAGCCACCGGTCAGTTTAAAACGTTTACAAAAGAGGATTGCAAATTCGGCTACCGCGAAAGTGTTTTTAAAAGCGAGCTGAAAGGCCAATACATCATCGTATCCGTTAAATTTCAGTTATCGCTTATTCCGCATTTAAATTTAAGCTATGGCGCCATAGGGCAGGAGCTGGCCGCACGTCATATTATTGAGCCTACTATTAAGGATGTATCGCGGGTGGTATCACATATCCGTGTAGCTAAACTGCCCGACCCATCAACCATTGGTAACGCAGGCAGCTTTTTCAAAAACCCGGTTATTACCGCTGCCGAATTTGCTCCGCTGCATATCAAGTTTCCTGATATGGTGAATTATCCCGCAGGTGATGGCCATGTTAAACTGGCCGCGGGCTGGTTGATTGAGCAATGCGGATGGAAGGGAAAAGTGGTGGGAAATACCGGTACCTGGAAAAACCAGGCGCTGGTTTTAGTGAATCACGGCGGCGCTACCGGACAGGAAGTGTACAACTTTTCGTCGCAAATCATAGACAGTGTGTACACTAAATTTGGCGTTACCCTGCAACGCGAAGTAAATATAATTGGTTAAGTTATTTTACTGCTTATTAAGAATAACCTGCACGAATAATTTTTGTTTTATTTTAGTTATTGTGAAATAATTAGCTGTAAATAAGCTTTTTGTATAGGTTTGTAGTGTATTTATTACACCTGTAAGTTAGTGCGGGTTTTTTCAGTAAAAACACTTTACAGTTCTGTCAGCGCTGCGTCATGTGGTATCAAGTTTGTTTAGTAATCGATACAAAACATCAACACATGACAAAGATAGAGTTTAACACCCTGGTATTACGTCAAGCAAGTTCATTAAGGTCATACGCCTTACATTTCACTCACGACGCAGACGATGCTAACGACCTTGTTCAGGATACAATGTTGAAAGCCATAACTTATTACAATAAGTTTAAAGAAGGCACCAATTTAAAAGGATGGTTATACACTATCATGAAGAACACCTTCATTAATAACTACCGCCGCTTTGTTAAAATGAGCACGTTCGTTACAAAATCTGATGAGATATCATCACCAAACCTGGTATTCAGTTCAACAAAAAACCAGGGCGAGGCAAAATTTGTAATGGACGATATTAAAAAAGCTTTAGACAGGCTCCCTGCCGATTACTATGTACCCTTCACCATGTATTTTGAAGGCCATAAATATCACGAAATTGCCGATCACCTGACTATCCCTATCGGTACCGTTAAAACACGTATACACGTTGCCCGTAAGCTGTTAAAGAAAAATCTGAAAGCGTATGATAGCGGTATAAAAAAACCGGTATACGCCGAAAATTAATCATCTCAAAATCTACCTATATAAAAGAAAAGAGCCTGCTATTAAGCGGGCTTTTTTTTTTATGCTTCTATTCATATGGCATTGTGAAAAATGAAGCGAATTTTTACTTTACAATTTACCTCCTGTCATTCTGAGCATAGCGAAGAATCTTGTAAGCGAGATAAGATTCTTCGCTATGCTCAGAATGACAATGTTTTTAGAGTTTACTCCGCAATAATCAAAAAGTTGAGCTGCTGTTGCTTAATAATTAACCCTATGTAACTTTTTATTAAATAATCCGTTTTAAGATAGATGAGATCAGTTCACTGTATAGCCACCGCTTTGCTCATTTTTTTGCTATCGGCCTGCAGCAAAAAAGATGCTTCAACACCTGCCGGTAATACGGGCAGTACCGGGAGCACGGGTAGTACAGGCAGCACAGGGAGTACCGGAAGCACGGGCAATACCTGTAACGTACAATTAGCTGATGCCGAGAACATCGCCATCTTCCCGGCTGATAATGCCTGGAACCAGGACATATCAGGCTCGCCGGTCGATCCATACAACAGCCAGATCATCGCTACCTTCAGCGCTTCAAAACTAAAAGCCGATTTCGGCGCCGGATTATATGATGGTGCAACCATTGGTATCCCTTACAGCGTAGTTTGCGGCAGCCAGCCCAAAGTAAATATAACTTTCAGAGCAAATGATTATGATGGTAATTATGGCGACGAAAGCGATCCGGGACCATACCCTATCCCGCCCAACGCGCCGATAGAGGGCGCCGGTCAGGGCGATTCGCATGTGCTGGTGGTTGATAAGGACAATAAAAAACTTTACGAATTATATAACGCCAGTTATACCAACGGCCAGTGGCAGGCATCATGCGGGGCTATTTTTGATCTCACTTCGGATGCGGTGAGGCCAGCGGGCTGGACATCGGCCGATGCCGCGGGCTTACCTATATTCCCCGGCTTGGTTCGTTATGAAGAAGTGCTGAAAGGAACTATTGATCATGCTATCAGGTTTACATTGCAATCGGCCTATGTAAAACCGTCTTATATTGCGCCTGCAAGGCATAGCGTGAACAGCAAGGGCGGCCAGTATTCATTACCTTTTGGTGCAAAGATCAGGCTGAAAGCCAGTTTTGATATCAGCAGTTACTCGGCAACCAACAAGATCATACTAACCGCCATGAAAAAGTACGGCTTAATGTTAGCCGACATTGGCAGCAACATGTATGTAACCGGCGCGCCTGATGACCGCTGGAACAACGACGATCTGCAAAAGCTGGGTCAGATAGCCGCTTCAAACTTCGAGGTGGTGAAGTTTAATTAGAGGTCATCATCCAATATTAAAACAACTACATTTTTATTGTAATACTTTATTTACATCGCGTTAAATCAATTACATTTATATTCGGGAACGTTCTCGCCCCATGAGGACTACCAGTAACCGATTTATAAATGAAGACCAAAATTGCCTTTTTAGCCTGCTGGCTTTGTGCCTTAAACTTTTGTTATGCCCAAAGCAAGCATAGTAAAACTACTTTGTACCCAACCTACAAAGGGTTAATCATGGCGGGTTACCAGGGCTGGTTCAGGGCCGAGGGCGATGGCAGCGGCTCCAAGCGTTTTGCCTATGGCAATGAGCAAAAAAGCGGCATGGATATGTGGCCCGATGTTACCGAATATGCAAAAACTTATCCTACTTCATTCACCTTAAAAAGCGGCGAAAAGGCGCGTGTTTTCAGTTCGTACGATAAAAGTACGGTCGATGTGCATTTTAAGTGGATGCAGGAATATGGGGTAGATGGTGTTTTTGTGCAACGCTTTTATGGTACGGTGCGCAGCCGCGATAAGGAATCGTCGGTAGTATTGAAAAACGCGCTGGCATCGGCCTCAAAATATAAACGGGCCATAGCGGTAATGTATGACCTGTCGGGCCTGGCTGCCAAAGGCGAGGATTGCACCGCCATTATCGACGACTGGAAATACCTGGTCGACGAGTTAAAAGTAACCAACCAGGAAGGTAACAAAACTTACCTGCACCATAACGGCAAACCCGTTGTAGCTATATGGGGCGTGGGTTTTAATACACGGCCGTTTAATATCCGCAACATCGGTATCGAGAAAGTGCTTAACTTTTTAAAGAACGACCCGGTATATGGTGGTTGCGCCATTATGCTGGGTGTGCCCAACCAATGGCGCGAATTGCGGGCCGATTGTAACCACGACCCATACCTGCATACGCTGATTAAACAGGCCGATCTTATTTTCCCCTGGAGTGTGCAGCGTTACTCGCCGCTGCTGCATAATGATATGGACCGTTTCCGCGATGACCGTACCGACGATATGCAATGGTGCAAAGAAAATAATGTGGATTATGTGCCCACCGTTTACCCCGGTTTTAGCTGGCATAATTTAAGTACTTATGAGTTTCCGGATGATATAAAACCTGCCGGTTCCATACCGCGGCAGGGCGGCCGGTTTTACTGGCAGCAAATGTACACGGTGCTGTCTACAGGCGCGCCCATGGTGTATGTGGCCATGTTTGATGAGATGAATGAAGGTACCGCTATATTTAAAACCACCGACGACCCGCCGGTAAGCAGCAAAAATGTACAATTTATAAATATGGATGGCAAACCATCCGATACCTACTTGTGGTTAACCGGCGAGGCCGGCAAAATGTTACGAAACGAAATACCTTTAACCAGTAAAATGCCGGTAAGGAAATAAATTATAAAACAGCTATGATGAGTAAAAGATCAATTTTCGGTATAATGTTATTACTGGCTTGCTTAAGCGCGCAGGCTTACACCGCCGGTAAAAAATACAAAGACAGTACAGCTATTAAAAGGCAAACTGATTCGGTGGTGAATGATATCCGCCAAAAGCTTACAGCCTTAAATATTCATGGTTTAATTATAGACGATATACGTTACGCGCCCGAAGATAATTATACCCGCCCCGGTATGCGCAGGCCAATGAAGGGCATACCTTCGTTTTATCGTATTGCCATTACGCTGAAACCCGAACCACAATCAAACATAAAAATTGAAATATGGCTGCCCGAGAAGAACTGGAACGAGCGTATGTATGGGGCAGGCAACGGCGGCGGCGGCGGCGGCATGCCCACCGGCGAACTGGTAAAAGGGGTGAAAATGGGTTACGCGTCGGGCACTACAGATATGGGTACTTCGCCCAACGCTAATTTAGCGGTTAATATGCCGGCCAAGTGGGCCGATTTTGGTTATCGCTCAACCCACGAAATGACGGTGCTGACCAAAGCCCTGATCAATATCTATTATCATAAGGCACCAAAGTATGCTTATTTTGTAGGATGCTCAACCGGAGGGCAACAGTCGCTGATGGAATCACAGCGTTACCCGGGCGATTATAACGGCATTATTGCCGGTGCACCTGCCAGTAACCGCACGCATTTACATACTAATTTTCTGTGGAACTATTTAGCGCTTAAACATACGCCTGCCGATAGCTTGTTTACTAAGGATGAAATATCGGCTATTACCAAAACCATTGTAACGGCCTTTGCCGAAAAAAGCGGCGGCAATGCTTCGGATAATTTCCTGACCGACCCGCGCCTGGTGAATTTTGACCCCGCGACTTTCTTCAAACAACATGGCTTAAATTTAAATGACAAGCAGGTAGCAGCATTAAAACGAATTTATGGCGGCCCGAAAAACCTGCGTACCGGCGAGCAGATCTATACATCTGCTCCTTATGGCAGTGAGGTATCGAACCTGGGCTTTAATAATCAGCAGAATGATAAGAACCTGCCCAATGGCGTGTTTTATCAGCTTTACTGGTTATGGGGCCGCGACTATGATTATACCAAATTTGATTTTGATAAAGATCAGGCCAAACTTGACAGCGTGTTGGCGCCATTGGTAAACGCCAATAATGCCGATATGAACCCCTTCAAAAAAGCAGGCGATAAACTCATCATGTTCACCGGCACTGCCGATCCTGCCGTTCCTTTCCAGGACGCGGTTAATTATTACGACCGTGTGGTTGAAAAGCAAGGCGGTTTGAAAGAAACGCAAAGCTTTTTCAGGTACTTCCTGGTGCCGGGCATGGGCCATTGCGGCGGCGGGGCCGGGCCTAACGAAATTGGCCAGGGTTTTAGCACCAACGCGCAATCAACTGCCGAAAATAATGTTTTAATGGCGCTGATAAAATGGGTGGAAGAAGGCGTGGCTCCCGAAAAGATTATCGCGTCGGGCTTTCAATGCTGCGTGGTTCCGGGCGGACAGCATTTTACGCGTCCCGTTTATCCATATCCTAAATTTCCGAAATACATAGGCGGCGATATAAACGCGGCATCCAGCTATACCGGTGTCGATCATCCGCGCGGAATGGTGATAAAACCGGCTAAAAAATATCTCAATTAATAATTGATGTAGCTAAACTAACAGCGATAAAATATTACTTTCGGTATCCGGAATATGAAAAGGATACTGCCTGTTATTGTTATCGCGCAATTTTTTTGCACCTCGGTTTGGTTTGCCGGTAACGCGGTTATGGCCGATATTGCCAAACAACTGCAATTACCGCCCGTTTACCTGGCGCATTTAACCAGTGCCGTACAACTGGGTTTTATTGCCGGTACCCTCGTTTTTGCTGTTTTAAGTATTGCCGACAGGTTTTCGCCGGTGCGGGTTTTCTTTACCTGCGCGGTCATTGCCGCCTTAATTAACCTGGGTGTGAGCTTTAATGGGATCAATTTATACGAACTGCTATCATTCAGATTCATCACCGGTTTTTTCCTGGCGGGAATATACCCGGTGGGCATGAAGATCGCTTCTGACCATTACCAACAGGGGTTGGGCCGGTCATTAGGTTTTTTGGTGGGAGCATTAGTATTAGGCACTTCGTTCCCGCATTTATTGAAAGGTACTATGGCCGGCCTGCCCTGGCGATATGTTATTTTTTCGACTTCGCTTTTAGCCGCGATCGGTGGCCTGGCTATGCTGGTATTAGTTCCCGATGGCCCGCATCGAAAACAGGGTCAGCAGATCAAACTATCCGGGTTTTTAAGCAGTTTCAGTTATCCAAATTTCCGTGCTGCAGCCTTTGGCTATTTTGGGCACATGTGGGAATTATATGCCTTTTGGGTATTTGTGCCGGTTATATTATCAGCTTACAAGGCTCATTACCCGGCAGCTGGTCTTAATATCCCTGTCTTATCATTTTTTATCATTGCAGCAGGTAGCTTATCCTGTGTTTTTAGCGGGCTGATATCGCAGACAGTTGGTGTAAAACGAACGGCGACCATCGCTTTATCTATATCCTGCATTTGCTGCATCATATCGCCATTATTATTGTTCTGCAATTCGGTGCCGGTATTTATAGGTTTCCTGTTTATATGGAGCCTGGCAGTTATTGCCGATTCACCTTTGTTCTCTACCCTTGTAGCCCAAAACGCGCCTGTAGCATCAAGAGGAACCGCCTTAACTATTGTAAACTGCATCGGCTTTGCCATCACTATCATCAGCATACAATTGGTTAGTGCTTTGCGTAATGATCAAAACATGGGCTACATTTATGTTTTACTGGCTTTGGGGCCAATATTGGGTTTAATAGCCTTGCGACGCGACAGGTAAACAGCGTTATTTATTGTAATATCATATTTACATGTTTTATAGCCGAAATAAATTTATCTTCGGTAACTGAACCGTTATCGCACGGGTAAACCAATTTATTAAGCCAATTTACTATAACCTAATTCATAAATAATGAGAACAACTTTGTTTTACGCATTGCTGCTTAGCGCTGCTGTAGCTTTTGGCCAAACGGCTGCTACAAAGCCGCCTACAGGCCTGAGCTTTATCCCCGACTATACCTTTAAAGGCTCCGCACTAACAGGCTGGCATCCCATGGGCCAGGCTACCTGGCAGGCAGCCGACGGGCAAATTACGGGTACCGCGGCGGCGGGCAATACCGGCTGGCTGGTATTGGATAAATCATACCAGGATATAGCGGTAAAAATTTCGTTTAAATGTACGCCGGGCACCGAAACGGGTATTCTTTTACGTGCCGAAAAATCTGCCGAAGGCATAAAAGGTTTGCTGCTTTCTATAAAAGATGCCGAGGCAGGCTTATACCATATCACGCTTGACGCACAGGGTAAGGAACTGAGCCGCGAAAAGTTGAGCCGTGTGGCTGGTGTTATTCGCGTAGCGCCAAAACCGGTTGCGCCGGCAGCGGGTGCTAATGGCGGTAACCGCGGCGGGAACGGCGGAAACCGCAGAGGCGGCGCCGGCGATCTTAAATTGCCTATTGCCCGTCCCGAGCTTGCTATCCAGCCTAATGAGTGGAACCAGGTAGAGGTATTTTTGGATGCCAATATTCTGCGTGCTTTTGTAAACGACGGCGGCGAAAATGGTGGTTATGCTGATGAAGCCTATGGCAACTACGGCCCTATCGCTTTTTATGTGAATGGCGGAAAAGTGGAGTTAAAAGATATCGCCTACAAAAATGAGCGTATACGCTTTTTGCCTAAAGACGCGTCATCATCAAGATTTAAAGTGCAGCATATTAATGATATGTACTACTCATGGAGCGCCACCGCGGGTGATTATAACCACGATGGCATAATGGACGTAGCCGCGGGCCCGTATATTTACTGGGGACCGGATTACACCAGGTCAAGCGAGATATACCTGGCTACCGTATTTAACCCGGCTAAAGATTTTGCCGCTGTAAATTGCCAGTACACTTTTGATTTTAATGGCGATGGCTGGCCCGATGTGCTAACCGGTCCGCCAAACCCTGTTCTATATATCAACCCGAAAGGTGAGGAGCGCCGCTGGGACAAATACGCAGTGCTTCCGCAGGGAACCGCGCAAACAGAAATTACCGTGTTCCGTGATATTGACGGCGACGGCAAACCAGAGCTGATATACGGCAATGGCGGCGCTTTATATTATGCCAAATTTGACCCTGCCGACCCAACCAAACCGTGGACACAACATCAGATATCAGAAAAAGGCTATTCGGTAACGCATGGTATTGGCGTAGGCGATATTAATGGCGATGGCCGCATGGATATTATTAACCCGAATGGCTGGTGGGAACAACCCGAAAAAGGAAAAGCCGACGGCCTATGGATCTATCATCCGGTAGCGCTGGGCCGTTACGGCCACCGCAGCAGCGGTATAGGCGGCAGCGTAATGGCCGTATATGATGTTAATGGCGATGGCTTAAATGATGTAGTAACCAGCTTAAATGCTCACGGTTTTGGTATGGCCTGGTACGAGCAGAAACGAGTTAAAGGCGAAATTACCTTTGTAGAGCATATGATCAACGATGACTATGGGTTTAAAAATAACGCGGGCGGCGTAGCCTTTTCGCAGCAGCACGGCTCAACCTTTGCCGATATTGATGGTGATGGCATTCCCGATTTCATCGTAGGTAAACGTTACTGGACACACCTCGACGCTTTCTTTGACCCTGATCCGTACGGACCGCCGGTACTATACGTTTATCGTACTGTTCGCGATAAAAGCGCACCGGGTGGTGCCAAATTTGTTCCCGAACTGGTACATAACCGCTCGGGCGCGGGTTCCGACCTGATGGCTGTCGATCTGAACAAAGATGGCAAGATGGACATTATCAGCTCAACCGATCGCGGTACCTTTATTTACTGGAACGTAGGCGCTAAAGGGGCGGCCCCAGCCAAAAAGACCGTGACCAAAAAATAAATACGACACTTTAACAAAAAAGCCGCTTCGTTATCGAAGCGGCTTTTTTTATTTAGTTAGCGTCCCTGACGCTTTTGGTAGTTGCAGTAGGGAAGTTTGCCGGAACCGGGTAGGTAACCTTGCCGCTGCCCAGCCACTCCACCGCGCGTATCATGGTAGTTTGAAAGCCTATACAACGGTAGCCTAAGGGATAAGTATCGCCTTTCCACAAATGCCCCATGCTGGATACATAAACTTTGCCCTTGCCATATTTTACGGTCCACTCAACGGGCCAGTTAATACCGGTAAGCGGATCTTTGGCGTAAGATAATACGGTAAGATTTTCGGCAGGGCCGCGGGCAAAACGGTATAGTTCCACATCAGGCGTAAGCCATGATTTGGGATAACCTTTATTAATAGGATGGTCGTTCAATACCTGTATCAGCAAATCGCTTCTGTCGTTATGATACGTACTTTTCCCTTCGCCCGGAGGGATGCGGTTAATTTTACCCAGCGAATCAACCGTTAGGGCATAACCATAATTTTTTGAGCGCCAGCCCAGGCCAATCATTTTGTTGTACTCTTCCCAATCGGGATAAGCATTGTTAGCCGAATGCAGTACATATAAACCGCCGCCGTTTTTTACATAATCTTCCAGTTCATGCTGTATCTTTTTGGGCCATTTTAGCCTGGTATCCTGTATGTTGTTGGTGTTTTGGATAACCACATCATAATTTTTAAAACCAGGATCATTTGCCAGCCAGGCGGCAGTATCCTCAGGTTTGGGCGGTGCCGTATAAACAGATAAGGCGAACAGATGGCTTTCGTCCAGTATCTGTTTTACAATTTTGGTGGTTTGTTTCCAGTCGTGGTTGCTGTAACCGTCAACTATTAAAACACTGATGGGTTTTTTATTTTTCTTTTGCGCGTACAAACAGCATTGCGAAAATATCGCCAACAGCAGCAGGGTATATTTCAGGAATTTCATAAATTGATTTTGAGGACTACAATATATCTATAAAATCTATTTTTATAGCTTCTGCATTAACTCGTTACAATTGTCATTCTGAGCGTAGCGAAGAATCTTATACATTATGCTTATCGATTATATAAGATTTTTCGCTACGCTCAAGAGAATAGTTCTTCGCTACGCTCAGAATGACAGGAGGTTAGAGCATTGAT
>DATJJI010000021.1:0-42635 GCA_035492275.1 Mucilaginibacter sp. | reverse complement strand
TGTTTTTTACCTTGAACAACCGTCAGGTTTATACGTGTACCAATACTCACTTTACTTGCCGAATCAGTTTTTACCGGTGATTGCGCAACTACAATTACATTGTTCGAATCGGTTATAGCACCCTGGTAAGTAATAGTTCCTAACGTTAAATTAGAATTCTTTATTACAAATCTTACACCATCCAGATCCTGATTTATAAGGTCAGGTATTTCAACCTCATTAGCTCCGGCACCATCGCCCAGCACCAGGTCAATTCTTGAACCTTTTGGAACTTTGGTGCCCGCTTTTATAATTTGTCCGCCTAACCTAACTTCGAGCACCACATTACGTGCTATGTCAGAACGGTAGGTAGTATCGCCCACCTTTAAACCATAATTTAATAAAGTTGGTACGGCCGATATATAGGACATGGAATCAATTTTAGGCAAGGAAACAAGCGGCGCCTGGCGAATAGACATGGTTAAATATATCTTCCGGTTTTCTTTTACCAATGTTTCGGCGTCAGGGTCTTGCTGTATAACAGTACCCGGTGCTACATCTGCTGCATAAACCGAGTCTACCTGAGGGTCTACAAAGCCTTGGTCTTTTAATATGGCTAATGCTTTTTCAATGGGCAGTCCCTCCAATTTAGGTACTGGTATGCCTGTGCCATGATGGGTATAAAAGCTCAGGCTAAAAAAGGCGATCAATACAACAGCTATAACGGAACCTATTGCAAGCAGTATGGTTCTTCTGAAATCTTTTGTTTTTAAATATGCCCCAAATTTATTCATCGCAGCCTGGTAAAATTATACTTGATTTAGCATCAAACATAAGGATAATTTTGCATTTTCAGCATTTGGCAAACGCAAAGTGCTAATTAGGTATTTTCTGCTTTCGCAGCTTCAAAAATTAATTATATTTGGCCTTATGGCAACCAGGAACATAGCACTTTTGGCCGGAGGTTTTACCGGCGAATACGAGGTATCATTAAACAGCGCAAAAAATATAGCGGCCAATTTAAATAAGGATAAGTATAACGTTTACACCATATTAATTAATCGCGATCGCTGGTTCCATGAGCAAGGCAGTGAAAGGATTGACGTTGATAAAAATGATTTCAGTATCACTATAAACAGTGAAAAAATCAAATTCGATTTTGCATTCATCACCATACACGGTACCCCAGGCGAAGATGGTAAAATGCAGGGCTATCTGGATATGATCGGTGTGCCTTATAATACTTGCGATGTTACCACATCGGCCATCAGCATGAATAAGGCGTATACTAAAACTATTGTACATGGTATACCTAATTTACACACGGCGCGCTCTATGCGTTTGTTTAAAAAGGATGGGCATGATATTGGCACTATTGCCGCTAACTTAAAGTTTCCGTTGTTTATTAAGCCAAATAACGGTGGGAGCAGTGTTGGCATGAGCAAAGTATATAACGCTGCCGCTTTGCCCGATGCTATTAATAAAGCCTTTGATGAAGATGAACAGATACTGGTCGAGGAATTTATAAAGGGCCGTGAGTTTAGTATCGGTATTGTGCGCCTGCATGGAAAGATAACCGTGTTGCCCGCAACAGAGATCATCAGCTCAAAAGATTTTTTTGACTACGAGGCTAAATATACCTCAGGCGTATCGCAGGAAATTACGCCTGCTGACCTAAGCGCCACAAAAAATGAAGAAATAGCCGAAATTGTTACCGAAGTTTATCTACGGATGAACTGCAACGGCATGGTGCGTATTGATTTTATTTTGTTAGATGGCAGCGAAGATTTTTATTTCATTGAAGTAAATACCACGCCCGGCCAATCATCAAACAGCCTGATACCACAGCAGGTAAGAGCTGCAGGTATGAGTGTGTCTGACTTTTATGGCGAGCTGATAGAAAGTAATATATAGCGTATTACTTTTTATCCATTTTCTCCAGCAGAGAGATTATTTTATCCAGCTTTTCTATTTCAATTACGTTGAGGCGCTCCATCAGCTCTTCAATTTCTTGTTTTGCCTCAATATTGGTTCTGTAATCATTGTTAGCTTGTTCACGATCACGCTCGCTTTGTCTGTTCTGTGCCATCATGATGATGGGTGCAGCATAAGCAGCCTGCGTTGAAAAAACAAGGTTTAACAGAACGTAGGGATAAACATCCCAATGCTGTACAAAGCCAACTACGTTCAGCACCATCCAAACGGCTACTACAATGGTTTGTATAATAATAAATTTCCACGAGCCCATGCCGTTGGCCACCTTATCGGCCAGGCGATGACCAAATTCCAATGAATCTTCGTGCATTTCGTGCCACGTTTTTCTGTGTTCCATAAATTTAGGTTTGCGCATAATAAAGCAATAATATGTTATCAATGTAATTTAACTATAAATATTAGGTAACCTAATTATCATTTGTAGATTTAGAGAACCAATTATCATATCATTTTTCCCGGTAATAATTATGGAAAGAAGGCGCTTTATTAAAACATCGACCATAGCTGGTGCTTACGCGGCTGTTGGCCCCTCTCTATTAACACATGCAAATGGCTGGATGCCTGCAGACAGATCTTTATTTATTGACGATGCCGCATGGTTTAACCGTTCGATACGATGGGCGCAATTGGCTTTTGTTGAAAACGATCCCGCTAAATGCGATCCCGATTTTTGGCTCGCTTATTTTAAACGTATACATGCTGATGGTGCTTTATTAAGCGCAGGCGGGGTGGTAGCGTTTTACCCTACCGAAGTGCCTTTGCACCATAGAAGCGATTACCTGGGCAATAAAGATTTGTTAGGTTATATGGTTGAAGGATGCCGTAAAATGAACATGACGGTTTGCCTGCGCACCGACCCCCATGCTGCAAGGCAAGATGTTTATGACGCGCATCCCGATAGGATAGCCGTTACTGCCGATGGTAAAAAACGCCGGCATTGGGCCAACCCTGATCTGTGGGTTACCTGTGGTTTAGGCCCGTACAATTTCGAGTTTATGACCGCGGTTCATAAAGAGATCATGACCAAATATAAGCCCGAAGGCATTTTCTCGAATCGTTGGCAGGGGAGCGGTATGTGTTATTGCGAACATTGTGTAGAGAATTTTAAAAAATTTTCGGGTGGAATGGACCTGCCGCGCGGCGAAGGCGGTGCTGTTGCTGCTAAATATAACGAATGGTATGTGGCGCGCTTAAAAGAGCTATGGTTTTTATGGGATGCCGAAATACGCAAAATAAAACCCGTATCCCGCTTTATTCCCAATGGCTTTCCTGACAGGAAATTAACCGGGCAACTGGCAGATATATTTTTTGTTGACCGGCAGGCACGCACAGGCGCTATACCGCCGTGGAACAGCGGCAAAGGGGCTAAAGAATTACGTGCCAGCGGAATGGGTATGAAGCCCCTGATGCATATATTTAGTGTAGGTTTGGAAGATTCGCCGCGTTGGAAGGATTCGGTAAACAGTGCTGCCGAACTTAGAGTATGGGCGGTTGATGGTGTAGCCAATGGTATGAATCCCTGCTTTGTTAAGTTTGGTGCTACACCAATTGATAAACGCTGGTTTGACCCGATAGCCGAAATTTACCAGGGATTTTACCGCAGTGATAAATACTTACGCAATATTGCACCTATGGCACGGATAGCCGTTGTAGACCAGGGAGCAGCAAACGTTGGCGGTAAGCCATGGCAGCAAAATGAGGGCTATCACCTTAACGGCATGTATCATAATTTGGTTGAGGGCCACATGCCATTCGAACTGATTAACGCAAGCGCGCTTAGCGGCGAATCGCTAAAACCATTTAAATTATTGATATTACCTAATACAGCAGCGCTCACCGATGCGCAATGCGAAGTGATCAAAAAGTTTGTTGAAAATGGCGGCAGTTTAGTAGCTACGTTTGAATCGTCATTGTATGATGGTGCAGGTAAAAAACGTGCAGATTTTGGCCTTGCTGATGTATTTGGTGTACAATATGACGATGGGGTTGAAGGCCCTATGCAAAACAGTTACCTTCGCTTAAGAGGCGATGCGACTAATGAATTTCATCCCGTGCTGGAAGGTTTAGAAGATGCTAATCGTATCATCAACGGCATCTACCGGATAAAGGTAACACCTCGATCAAACAATTTCCCAAGCCCGGTTACGCTGGTTCAAACCTATCCGGATCTGCCAATGGAAGATGTGTATACCCGTAAACCCGATTCGGATATTCGTGAATTATATCTCAGTCAGAAAGGTAATAGCCGGGTAGCATATATTCCCTGGGATATTGAAAGAACATTCTGGCAATACCTCACACCCGATCATGGGAAACTATTAAGTAACGTAATTAAATGGGCGCTTAACGAGGAGCCGATAGTTACGGTAAAATCGCCCGGAGTAATTGAGACTACCGCATGGCGACAAAAAAACTCCATGGCAATACACCTGGTAAACTTAACTAACCCTATGATGATGAAAGGGCCTTTCCGTGAATTTATTCCGGTTGATGCGGAAGTAAGCATAAAAATACCGGCTAATGCAAAAGTAACCGGTGTGCAATTGCCGGTTAGCCAGCGCAAGCCGGCTTATACAGTTAAAGATGGCCGTGTACTATTAAGCGTAACTCATATAATGGATCACGAGATCATAGGTATAGATTTGGCTTAATTACCAAAACTTACCCATTCCATTTGCATAGGGTCAATTACATTATTCCCATTGCGGTAAATAATGTACAGGTCATGCTTGTCTTTTGTGGGCGTGATAGTACTGGCAACTTCCCGCAGTTTTGATGATAACGGGAATGAACCGATTTGCTGTCCGTTTAAATTATCCAGATGTACTTCGAAAGCACCGCCTGCAGCTTTGTACCGGATATTCATTCGTTTTATACTGGTTAGGTCGATATGCTTAATAACTACATAACTATTTGAAAGCCCTATGCTGATGTGGTTTTTTAGCGGTTGATTATAAAATTCATCAAACTCTTCAGCAGTGATTTTTGGTGAGCGCAATATCTCTGTGGTAGTTGCGGTAAGTGGTTTAATACCATTGGCGCCTCGGTCAGTATAACTGGCGGTGAATGTATAAAATCCTGTTTTTGGTTTCTGCGGATATTCATTTAATACCAGGTTACCTGCAACAGGAATCGCTTTAGGCGGATCATTCTTTAAAGCCAGTGATAATATATATCGTACTATTTCGCTGGTTTGATCTATGTTAAGCTGCGGGTGCGGAGCCATCGCTCTGTCTTTAAACCATACACCACTGCCGCCGGTTATAATTTTATTGGCCAGTGTTTTTACAATTTTTTCATCAGTGCCTGATGTTGGCGCATAACGCCTTGCCACCTCAATAAAGCTCGGTCCGATGGACGTGCCGTCAATTTTATGACAGCTTTTGCAATCGCTTTCATTAAGCATCACCTCGCCATGATCAATCAGTTTGCCATTTGTGCTTTGGCTTACCACGCCGCTTTTAGGCTGATAAGCGTAAGTTACTTTAACCGCTTTAGCAGCTATACCTTTACCAATTTTACCATCTTCGGCATCGGTAACATTTATCCGGTAGGCGAGACTGTCGAAATAAAAAGTGTGATTAGGCAATTCAAAACGTATAACCGGGATGCTGTTACCCACATTTATCATTTGTGCTTTGGTATTGCTCAAACCTGATGGATCGGTAACAGTAAGAGCGACCTTATGAACGCCGTTTTTATTGAACGTGTATTTTATATCACGCCCCTGCATCCTTTTACCATCTATCAGCCAGCTATATTTTAATACATCATGATCATCATCATACGAGCTTTTACCTGATAGACCTATCACCAAAGGTGCTTTGCCTGATAATTTATCGCTCTCTATTTTAGCTACAGGCGGGCGGTTACCAGCAGTGTATTCTATTCTTACCAAACAGGCTTCATCATTTTTATCCCAGGTATCACCATACTCCAGCATATACAAGGCACCGTCTTTTGGACTGAAAGCCATATCCATCGGTTTTAAAAATTTTGTGCCTGGCATAAAGCTTTCAATCTTCCGGGTTTTATAATCGGCGCCGAGCGTAACGGCCTTTAGCCAGGTACGTACCCAATCGGCTATGAACCATTTTTTATCATAATAAGCCGGGAATTTTATGGCCGACTTCAGGTCTGGGTCATAGTGATACACCGGTCCGCCAATAGCCGCCCGGCTACCTTCGCCCAGTTCCGGAAACTCATCCGACGATTTATAAGGATACCAGATGGCCGCACTCTGCGCAGGCGGCAGATTTTTTACCCCTGTATTTAATCTCGAGTTATTTACCGGATGAGCAGGATCAAATTTAGCTCCGGGCCTTTTGCTGTCAAAATCCATTTGGGCGTAAGCCTGGTTGTTGCCGGCAAACATGGGCCAGCCAAAGTTGCCTGCTTTTGGCGCCACATTAAACTCATCGAAACCTAAGGGACCTTGCGCGCTGTCAATGCGGGCATCTGGGCCAACCTCACCCCAGTAGAGTACATCGTTGGTTTTGTCAACAAAAATGCGGTAGGGGTTACGCAGCCCCATTACATAAATTTCGGGCCGGGCATTTTTCATATCGGGGAACAAATTGCCTTTTGGAATGCTGTAAGTTCCGTTGTTTTCAGGATGTATGCGCGATATTTTACCACGCAGGTCCATAGTGTTGGCGGCACTGCGAAATGAATTCACAAATTCATGTCCCGGCCGCTCATCAACGGGGGCGTACACATATTGAAACGCATCCGAATTATCGCCGGTCGAGAAGTAAAGATTACCCTTTGAATCGAATGACATGGAGCCGCCGGCATGGCAGCAGGTTTCATCGTAAGGCACCTGCACATATTTCTTTTCGGATGAAAGGTCTATTTTATCATTAATAATGCTGAACCTCGATATCTGGGCCACCTTGGCCTTTTGCGGTAAAAAATATTGTACATATATCCAGTGCGTTTTCTCGAAATTAGGGTCGAGCGCAAAGCCTATCAATCCGTATTCACTGTTATCGTGCCCCTTTATTTCGCCTAATACGGTCACAGCTTTTGTTTCAGGATTTACCCGGCTTACCCGGCCCGGAGCTTCTATAAGGTAGATGTCGCCATTTTTGGCAATATCCAGCTCCATAGGGTTATATAGTTTTTTTACCAGTACCACCCGTTTAAAGCGATTCTCATTAGGCTGCTGTGGCGTTTGCCATAATTTAAAGCCGGTTAAAACAGCCACTATTATAAATAAGCCAAACAGTAAACTGCCGGATCTTGGATTAATAAAATTCACGTTATTAATTGATTATAATTGGTTAGCAGTAAAAATATAGCTTTAAAAGTATATTCTAATATTATTCGGCTTAAAAGAAATGCAAAGTATCCACCCAACCATTCAACTTAATACACTCAATCAACCTTTTAATATTAACTTTTTTCTTTTGAATTTATATACTATCTTTGCACCCACAATTAACAAATTTTATTCACGCTTTAATATTATTCAGGTAATGTATTTAAGTACAGAGGCGAAGCAAGAGATTTTCGCAAAACATGGTAAAGGAGCAACCGACACAGGTTCGACTGAAGGTCAGGTAGCATTGTTCACTTACCGCATCGCGCATTTAACCGGTCACTTGAAAAAGAACAAACATGATTTTTCAACCCAGTTATCACTGCAAAAATTAGTAGGTAAACGCCGCGGATTGCTGGCCTACCTATACAAAAAAGATATTGAAAGATACCGTGCTATCATCAAAGCTTTACAGCTTAGAGATATCATTAAGTAATCTGAATAAATTTTTTATAAAAAGCCGTCTCAAACTATTAGGGGATGGCTTTTTTTCTTTGAAACAATATATACACACAATAAAAAAACCGATGTGCTCTAAAAGATGAAAAGCATATCACAACGAAAACAAGATGAGTTTAAACGTAATTAAAAAGGTTATTGATTTAGGTGACGGCCGCACCATTGAGATCGAAACCGGCAAACTGGCCAAACAAGCTGATGGATCAGTAGTAATAAAAATGGGTGATACCATGTTATTGGCTACCGTGGTTTCATCGCCTGAAGCAAAAGAAGGTGTTGATTTTTTACCGCTTTCTGTTGACTATCAAGAAAAATACGCGGCTACAGGCCGTATCCCGGGTGGGTTTTTACGCCGTGAGGCACGTTTATCAGATTATGAGGTTTTAATCTCGCGTTTGGTTGACCGCGCTTTACGCCCAATGTTCCCTGAAGATTATCACGCTGATACACAAGTGATGATCACTTTAATATCTGCCGATAAAGATATTATGCCTGATTGTTTAGCAGGTTTAGCCGCATCAGCAGCATTATCGGTTTCTGATATTCCGTTTAACGGCCCTATATCAGAAGTACGTGTAGCTAAAATTGATGGTAAATTAGTTATCAACCCAACTTTAACGCAATTACAAACCGCCACTTTAGAATTTATTGTTGCCGGTAGCGAACACGATATCAACATGGTTGAGGGTGAAAGCGCCGAGATACAGGAAGCTGAATTAGTTGAAGCAATTAAATTTGCTCACGAAGCCATTAAAGTGCAGTGCTTTATCCAAAAACAATTAACTGCCGAAGTTGGTAAAACCGAAAAACGTGTTTACAGCCACGAGCACAGCAACGATGAGTTAGAGAAAGCTATCTACGCTGCTACTTACGATAAAGTTTACGCCATTGCAGGCGAGGCTTCTGGTAAAGACGAGCGTGGTGCTAAATTTAAAGCAGTGCGTGACGAATACATCGCTACTTTAGGCGAGATCGATGATATCACCAAATCATTAGCTAAAAAATACTACCATGATGTTGAGTATGACGCTATCCGTAACCTTGTATTAGATGAAGGCAAACGTTTAGATGGCCGTACTACAACACAAATACGCCCGATATGGAGCGAAGTTGGTTACTTGCCATCTGCTCACGGTTCTGCCGTATTTACCCGTGGCGAAACGCAATCATTAACTACCGTTACCTTAGGTGCTAAGGATGACGAGCAAATGATTGATGGCGCGTTCATCAATGGTTATCAAAAATTTCTGCTACACTACAATTTCCCTGGCTTCTCAACCGGCGAAGTTCGCCCTAACAGGGGAGCCGGCCGTCGTGAAATTGGTCACGGTAACCTGGCTATGCGCTCGTTAAAACGCGTATTACCTGCCGAAGATGAAAACCCATACACTATTCGTGTAGTATCTGATATTTTAGAATCAAATGGTTCGTCGTCAATGGCTACGGTTTGTGCCGGTACACTGGCTTTGATGGATGCAGGTGTTAAAATTACCAACCCGGTATCAGGCATAGCAATGGGCCTGATCACTAACGAAATGGGTACCAAATATGCTATCCTTTCTGATATATTAGGTGACGAAGATCACCTGGGCGATATGGACTTTAAAGTAACCGGTACCGTTAATGGTATAGTTGCTGTTCAGATGGACCTTAAAATCAATGGTTTATCATACGAAGTGTTAACTAATGCTTTAAACCAGGCTAAAGATGGTCGTCTTCATATTTTAAATGAAATGAAGAAAACCATTGAAGCACCTCGCGAAGATTACAAACCACACGCTCCGCGTATTATCACTATCCGTATTGATAAAGAATTTATCGGCGCGGTTATCGGACCTGGTGGAAAGATCATCCAGGAAATGCAACGCGAAACCGGTGCTACTATCTCAATAGAAGAAGTAGGTAACCAGGGCGTAGTTCAAATTTTTGCTGATAACAAGGAAGCTATTGATAAAGCGGTTACCCGTATTAAAAACATCGCTTCAAAACCTGAAGTAGGTGAGATTTATGAAGGTAAAGTAAAATCAATTATGCCATTTGGCGCATTTGTTGAAATTATGCCGGGCAAAGACGGTTTATTGCACATTTCGGAAATTGACCATAAACGCATAGAAACTATGGATGGTATTTTTGAAATTGGCGACGAAGTACGTGTAAAACTGCTTGACGTTGATAAGCAAGGTAAATTAAAACTTTCGCGCAAGGCTTTATTGCCAAAACCAGAAGCTGCTAAGTAATATTCAGCTATTATAAATAACAGCAAAAGCCTTATTGTTAAGGCTTTTGCTGTTTAAATGCAATTTTGTTTTGATTTTTTAAGAAAATTTAAAACAAATACCCTGTTTTTGTCTTTTACAACTTAGGAGTTAGTTGAAAGATAAAAGGCCGATACAATATATAATGACCTCTACACCAAATGACCCTTTAGATTTTCTGAATAGCAACCCCGGCAAACCAACCGGCCCCGAAGCAGACCTTGTGCAGTTGTTATTGTATGAAATAATAAGGGTTAAAGAGTTAATAACCTACTATGATTCCATTCCCAATGGAGGCGGGCAGCTTGGTGCTTCTATTTTAACAGAGTTGGTTAATGAAGCATACAATTCGCTGGTTAATTATGATATCGTATTGATGAAGAAGTATTACGACTTATTGCAGAATTGTGATTGAGGCTTCGCCAAAGATTAGAGATTAGTTAATTAGAGATTGGTTAGGATATTAATCGACATAAAACTAACTTTGTTGAATATATATAATACGAATTAGCCTGATATCTAATCTTTAATCTCCAATCTTTATAGCTAACATGAACCACCTTATAGCTCCATCAATTTTAGCTGCCGATTTTGGCAACCTGCAACGCGATATCGAAATGCTGAATCAAAGCGAGGCAGACTGGATTCATGTTGATGTGATGGATGGTATGTTTGTGCCTAATATTTCATTCGGCTTTCCGGTAACCAGTGCTGTTTACAAACACGCCAAAAAACCGTTAGATGTACATTTAATGATAGTTGACCCTGATAGATATTTAAAAGGTTTTAAAGACGCTGGCGCGGCAGGAATTACCGTACACTTTGAAGCATGCCCGAATTTGCACCGCACTGTACAAGCTATAAAAGAGCTGGGTTGCAAGGCAGGAGTGGCGCTTAACCCGCACACCCCGGTTGCAATGTTGCAAGATGTGATAACCGACCTTGACCTGGTTTTGATCATGTCGGTAAACCCAGGCTTTGGCGGGCAGCATTTTATTCAGAATACCTACAAAAAAGTAAAAGAGATACGTGAATTAGCCGATGCGCATAATCCTGATCTTTATATTGAAGTTGACGGTGGTGTTGATAAAACAAACATTGGCAAATTGATGGCAGCAGGCGCAAATGTGTTTGTTGCAGGCAGCGCGGTGTTCTCGGCAGGCAACCAGCCGGCCATGATATCAACCCTTAAGCATCCCGAAAACTTATTACAATCGTAATAGAAATAGTACAACAATTTTAATTTTATTGAAAAAAAGCCTGTAAAAGCTCATATTATTAAATATTTGTATTTTTTTAAAATAAATGCAAATAATCCCTATGTACTTTGTCAAATTAATTACCTTTGCCCCAGCAAAATACGAAGTTGTTAATTCGATACTATGCTATACCAATTTCAAATCATATGAAACATAACTTTGGTGCCGGACCCGGCATTTTACCACATGAAGTTTTAAAGCAAGCAGCAGCAGCTGTAGTAGATTTTAACGGGATAGGTTTATCTCTTTTAGAGATATCGCACCGTTCGGCTGAATTCGAGGCGGTTTTAGACGAAGCTGTAAGATTAGTGAAGGAATTATTAGAAGTTCCTGAAGGCTATTCGGTATTATTTTTACAAGGCGGTGCAAGCACACAGTTTGCCATGGTGCCTTATAACCTGCTGCCATCAACCGGTAAGGCAGCTTATGTAGAGTCGGGTGTGTGGGCCAACAAAGCGTTAAAAGAAGGTAAATACTTTGGCGAGGTTGAGGTTATTGCTACATCAAAGGAGAGCAATTTTACCTACATCCCTAAAGATTATACGGTACCAGCTGATGCAGCGTATCTTCATTTAACATCAAACAATACTATTTATGGCACGCAGTTACATGAATTCCCTGCATCGCCAATACCTGTGGTTTGCGATATGTCGTCTGATATTTTCAGCCGTAAAATTAACGTTGCCGATTTTGGTATTATTTATGCCGGTGCTCAAAAAAATATGGGCCCTGCAGGTACAACTTTAGTAATTGTTAAGGATGAGATATTAGGTAAAGTTGATCGTAAAATACCTGCTATGCTTAACTACCAAACACAAATTGAAGGCGGTTCAATGTACAATACCCCGCCGGTGTTTGCTATATACGTTTCAATGCTAACCCTTAACTGGCTAAAATCAAAAGGTGGTATTGAAGCTATCGCAAAAGAAAATAAAGCGAAATCAAATGCGCTTTATGCCGAAATTGAGCGTAACCCGCTGTTTAAACCGGTATGCGCTACCGAAGATCGCTCGGATATGAATGTTTGTTTCGTGATGGAAAACCCCGAACTCGAAAAACCATTCCTGAAACTATGCGACGAAAGAGACATAGTAGGTGTAAAAGGCCACAGAAGTGTCGGCGGTTTCCGTGCTTCAATTTACAACGCGTTGCCAATTACCAGCGTTCACGCTTTAATTGATGTAATGCAGGAGTTTCAGGAGAAGAATAAATAATTAGTGAATGGTTGATTGGGTTGATTTAGTGAGTGGTTTCTCCACTATAACTTAATCAACTTAATCAACTTAATAACTCAATCAACCAAACAATGATCAAAATATTAGCTAATGATGGCATAGACCCCATCGGAAAAAAGATGTTAGAAGATGCCGGTTTTGAGGTAGATACTAACAATATACCACAGGACGAATTACCTGTTAAATTACAAAACTACGATGCTATTACCGTGCGTAGCGCAACTAAAGTACGTAAAGCGTTAATTGACGCTTGCCCTAACCTTAAACTGATTGGCCGTGGCGGTGTAGGGGTAGATAATATTGACGTTGACTACGCTAAAGAAAAAGGAATAGGCGTTTACAATACACCGGCTTCTTCATCTTTATCAGTTGCTGAACTGGTTTTTGCGCAACTGTTTACAGGTGTACGTTTTTTACATGACAGCAACCGCAAAATGCCGGTTGAAGGCGGCACCAAATTTAACGACCTTAAAAAAGCTTATGCAAAAGGTATTGAATTGCGTGGCAAAACTTTAGGTATTGTAGGCTTTGGCCGTATCGGTCGCGAGGTAGCAAAAATCGCTATTGGCGTAGGTATGGATGTAATTGCTTACGATCTTTTTCCTTTTAACCCTGAAGTAGAAATTGTTTTAGGTACAGGTGGTACTAAAGTTAACGTAACTGTTAAAACATCAACTTTAGAGGAGATCATCAAAACTGCCGATTTCATTACCCTGCACACACCGTTTATTGACAAAGCTTTGATTGGTGCCGAAGAATTGGCGCAAATGAAAAAAGGCGTACAACTGATCAATATTTCACGTGGCGGCCTGATCGATGAATTAGCATTAGTAGATGCTTTAAATAGCGGCCAGGTATCATACGCGGCATTGGATGTGTTTGATAACGAACCAACACCTCGTGCCGAGATATTAACGCATCCAAAAATATCATTGACTCCGCATATAGGTGCTGCTACTAATGAAGCACAAGAACGTATCGGTGTTGAATTGGCCAGCTTGATTATCGGTCATTTCAAGAAATAGAGAAATAACTCACAACAAACAAAAAAGGCGCTTTATGCGCCTTTTTTGTTTAATACACACGCGTCATTGCGAGGAGTGAAACGACGTGGCAATCTCTACACGACAGGTGAGCAATAAGCAAAGGGTACTATCTATCGCGCAGAGATTGCCACGCTACGGTTTTTATAAAATATAACTCACGCCCTTTTCAGGAATACTAACCGTATATCCATCGGCTGTTAATGAATCGCTTAAGGCCTGCATACTGCTGTCCTCGCCATGTACCAGGTATATATTTTTTAGTTTGGCTTTATCTTGCTGTTTTACGGTGTTTACCAGATCATCATGATCGCCGTGGGCGCTGAGTACATCGGTTTGTTTTATGGTGGCATATACAGCCAGATCGCGGTCTTTAATGTGTACAATGGAATCACCGCGTAACAGGCGATGCCCCAAAGTACCTTTTGCACAATACCCGATGAACAGGATGGTGCAATAGTAGTTCTGAATATTATAAAACAAGTGATCCTGTATGCGGCCGCCCTCCAGCATACCTGCTGATGAGATAATGATACAAGGTTCGTAATAATTGGAGATTTGCCGACTGTCTTTTAACGTCTCTACATAGGTGAGATTATCAAACTCAAACTCATCACCCTGAGCTTTATAAAAATCCTGTGCTTCTTTATTTACCAGCTCATGGTATTTTCTGAAGATGCCTGTCGCCATCGAGGCCATAGGGCTATCTACAAATACCTTTACCGGTGGTAATAAACCGCTGCTGAATATTTTGTTAAGCGAATAAACCAGCGATTGTGTACGCCCTATGCTGAATGCGGGAATAATTAACCGCCCCAGTTCCTTTACACAACATTTATCAATTACTTCAATTAAGGCTTGTTCAACGGTTTTGTCTTTGCTGTGTACCCGACCGCCATAGGTTGATTCAGTTACTAAAAAATCGACGGGGGGTAGTGGTTGCGGATCATCCAATACCGGGTAGTTTTTACGCCCGATATCACCCGTAAAAGCAATTGATTTTTCGATGCCGTTATCATTTATCTTGAATACCGCCGCCGCGGCGCCCAATAAATGTCCTACGGGTATAAAGGTCAGTTCAATATCGCCGGTAACGCGGAAAGGTTTGTTAAAGCCGATGGTCACAAACCGGTCCATAGTTTCCATCACATGCTTTTGCAGGTAAAGCGGGTGCGCATTGGTATTAAATTTGCCTTTGCTGTGTTTCCTGCTTTTGTTGGCTTTGCTCATGAATATATTTACCGAATCAAGCAACAACAATTCGGTGAGGTCGGCGGTAGGTGGGGTAGATAGTATTTGCCCTTCAAAGCCTAAACGTACCAGTGTAGGTAAGTTGCCCGAGTGGTCAATATGTGCGTGGGTTAATACCACCAGGTCAACCGATGCCGGATCAAATGGAAAATCTTCGTTTGATTGTATGCTCCGATCTTTTTCATAATCAAGCCCGCAGTCTATCAATATTTTATATTGGCCAATTTCAAGCATGTGCATGCTGCCGGTAACTTGCCGGGCTGCACCGTGTATAGTAAGTTTCATTAAATTTTCTCTTTTGCGCGTATCTGGCCCCTCAGTTGAAATAAGATTATAGCTACCAGTATAAAAACGATGATCTTAAAATTAAGTGAGGCCCGGTCTTGCAGCTTCGCGTTTTCGTCTGCCAGTTTTTTTTGCTGATCAAGCTTATCTCTTAATTGTTTTATGGTGTACATAAAGCCCTGCGACGTGCTTTCGGTTTCTTTTGATTTATCCTGCACCTGGTTTTGCTGAAAGGTGCGATAATCTAACAATATCTTAAGCTCCTTATAAATGTCATTGTCGGTTTTTACAATGTCCATCAAAATATCGTTCGACCGGCGTATGTCTTTTTTTGTTTGCAAGCCAAAAATACCGGTGTGCTGGCTCAGGCTGTTATCGTATTGACCAAACTTTTGCGCCCGCACGGCAAGCATGCTGTTGATCTTTTTTCTTTGCAGTTGATAGGCCGCTGTATCGTTAGTTGCCTGGGCATAGGCGCCGGCAAAGAGCGAACACAACAAACCAAGCAGGATTATTTTTTTCATTTTACGTATTCAAAGTCAATTATTACGCTGTCGCCCAGGTTTAAACCTAACAGGCCGCTCGCGTTTCCTTTATTTATGGCGATCTCTAAATGATCACTTATACCAAACAGACAAAGTTTTTCGCCCTCGGGCACCTCATTGTAATGCCAGCTCAGGTGATTAATGGTTTCGTTACGTTTAAAATACAGCGTGAACTGCCGGCCTTGCTGCACCTTATTAAAAAACTCTTTGGTAATATTGGTAATCACGTTCTGAAACGAATCAATGTAAATTACCGCGCCTTTGATAATGTTTTTTTCGATCACCGGTTGCAGGGTCATTTTATTTTCGATGTTTACAATGGGCAGGCCAATTTCATTCAGTTTACCGCCATTTGCCAAATGGCAGGCCGCTTTTACAAAAATATCAGCCAGCGGGAAATGGAGGAACTTAAGATCCTGCATAATATTTATTTCCACCATCTCATCAGGCTCGCCATTAAACATCAGCGAAAATATACCGTTATCGGCACCAACAAAGTAATGATTTTTATAGCGTACCGCCAGGTATTTGGTGCTTTCGTTAAACACGGTATCAATACCTATCAGGTGCACCGTATGGTCAGGAAAGTAATAAAAACTATTCTTTAATATAAAAGCTGCCTGCTGAATGTTATAGGCCGATACACTGTTTGTAATATCAACAATATTAACGGTTGGCAATAATTTCAATATGCTTCCTTTAAGGGCAGCCTGATAAATGTCTTTATCGCCCAAATCAGTAGTTAAAGTTATTATTGCCATTAATTTTTTAAATATTTATTGCTAATCTTGTACAAGCGTTAGACGCTGCAAATATTCAATTTTTAATTCATAAAAATCGGCAACAAAATAATCATTTACTATTGAACGAGCTTAAATTATCGATCGAAAATATTAACCCCGCGGTTTTGTGGGGTCCTAATAATGATCATTTCGAGATCATTAAAAAACAATACCCCAAACTAAAAATTGTTGCGCGCGGCACTGAAGTTAAAATATTAGGTGATGACCATGAATTAACTGTTTTTGAAGATAAATTCAATCATTTACTACAACACGTCGAGAAATTTGAAAACCTGAATATCACCGATCTGGAGCGGATATTAGGTTCAAAAGCCGATACTTCATCGTCATCTGCAGAACCTGCAGCTGACAAGTTTGCGAGCGGCGAAGTGATAGTTTTTGGCCCCAACGGTGTAATGGTGAAGGCCCGTACAGCCAACCAGCGTAAAATGGTTGATTGTATCAATAAAAGCGACATTTTGTTTGCCATTGGCCCCGCAGGTACCGGCAAAACTTATACGGCTGTTGCTTTGGCGGTTAGGGCGCTTAAAAATAAAGAGATAAAACGTATCATATTGACCCGCCCGGCTGTTGAGGCAGGGGAGAACCTGGGCTTTTTGCCGGGCGATCTGAAAGAGAAGATAGACCCGTATTTGCGCCCGCTATATGATGCGCTGGATGATATGATCCCTGCGGAGAAACTGAAGGTTTATCTGGAAAATCGTACTATCGAAATTGCACCGCTGGCATTTATGCGCGGGCGTACCCTTGATAATTGCTTTGTGATTCTGGACGAGGCTCAAAATGCCACCGATATGCAGTTGAAAATGTTTTTAACACGTATGGGCCCATCGGCAAAGTTTATTGTTACCGGCGATGTTACCCAGATTGATCTGCCTAAAAAACAACAATCGGGCCTGCATACCGCGCTGCGTATTTTAACAGATATTAAAGGCATAGAAATAGTTTACCTGAGCGGCGAAGACGTTGTAAGGCATAAACTGGTACGTAAAATATTAGCAGCTTACGGAGATATACAGTAGCCTTTGGCTGATGATTAGTGATTTGTTGATTAGTGACTGGTTTTACAGTTATTACTAATTAACCAATTAACTAATCAACTAATTAACTAACAAATGAACGCAATAAAAGAAACTCATTTTAATTTCCCGGGCCAAACCAGTTTTTATAAGGGCAAGGTTCGTGATGTTTATACCATAGCTGATCAGTACCTGGTAATGGTGGTAAGCGACCGTATATCGGCTTTTGATGTGGTATTGCCTGAACCTATTCCGTTTAAAGGGCAGGTATTGAACCAGATAGCGGCCAAATTTTTAAAAGCTACCGCCGATATTGTACCCAACTGGGTAGTTAGCGTGCCTGACCCAAGCGTAACTATTGGCCGTATTTGCGAGCCTTTTAAAGTTGAAATGGTAATACGGGGTTATCTGGCGGGCCACGCTGCACGTGAATATGCTGCCGGTAAAAGACAGGTTTGCGGTGTCAACCTGCCCGAAGGATTGAATGAAAACGACAAACTGCCAGAGCCGATTATCACCCCGACAACTAAGGCGGCGGTAGGCCATGACGAAGATATATCAAGGGAAGATATTTTAAAAAAGGGCATCGTATCGGCCGAAGATTACGAGCAATTAGAAAAATATACACGTGCACTTTTTACCCGTGGGACTGAAATCGCGGCAAAACAGGGCCTAATATTGGTGGATACCAAATATGAATTTGGCAAAGCCGACGGTAAAATTTACCTAATAGATGAAATTCACACACCCGATTCATCACGTTATTTTTATAGTGAGGGATATGAAGAACGTCAAAAAAATGGTGAACCACAGAAGCAATTATCAAAGGAATTTGTACGTAAGTGGTTGATCGAAAATAATTTTCAAGGTAAAGATGGGCAGGTTGTGCCGGTTATGAGCCCTGAAATTGTAAATTCAATAGCCGAACGTTATATTGAATTATACGAACAAATTACCGGTGAAACCTTTGTAAAACCCGAAACAAGCGATGTTTTGAACAGGGTGGAGGGCGCAATAAAAAAAGCACTATTAGCTTTGTGATTTTTATTTGCGAATTATGTATATATTAGCATTAAAATTATTCAAACAAAAAAATGAAGTTTACAGTTGATAAACACGAGAAGTATATTTTGCTGAAGCTCAATGAATCAAAATTGAACTCATTGATTACTCCGCAGTTAAAATCTGAACTGATATTAATCAATACTGAGGGCCAGAGAAATATTATTCTTGATCTTTCACAGGTTAAATTTGCAGATTCTTCTGGGTTAAGCAGTTTGCTTGTTGGTCATCGTTTATGTAAAAACGCTACAGGTTCATTCATACTGGTAGGGTTAACCGATACCGTAGCACGCCTGATCACTATTTCTCAATTAGAAAATGTATTATCTATCGTTCCAACATCTGAAGAAGCAATTGACCTTGTTTTCATGGAAGAGATAGAAAAAGAATTGAAAAAAGAAGCAAGATAATACTTATATTGTTTACCTGATATGAAATTTGAGGTAACAATACTCGGAAGTAGTTCTGCAACTCCTATTTATAATCGAAATCCTACATCGCAGGTGCTTAATATTAATGAGCGCCTGTATCTAGTTGATTGCGGCGAAGGCACGCAGCAACAAATGCTGCGCTTTGATGTTAAAGCAAGCCGTATAGATCATATCTTCATCAGCCATCTTCATGGCGACCATTACCTGGGCCTGGTAGGTTTACTTTCCTCCATGCATCTAAACGGCCGTAAAAAGCCTTTGCATCTGTTTGGCCCGGCACAATTAAAAGAGATCATTGACCTGCAACTAAAATACTCGGAAACTACGTTGCAGTATGATATTGAGTTTACGGTTACTAATGCTACCCAAGCCGAAACCATTATCGCCAACGAGGACGTTACAGTTGAAACCATCCCTCTTGATCACCGTATTGCCTGCACCGGTTTTTTATTCAGAGAAAAAAAACGGTTGAGAAAATTATTGAAAGACGAAATTGAACGCGTAGGAGTACCCATTGAGCTTTATACCGCCTTGAAAAAAGGCGCTGATTATACCTCGCCACAAGGTAAGTTGTATAAAAATGATACCCTGACCATTGATTCAGAAGAGCCTAAAACCTATGCTTACTGTTCGGATACGATGGTTAATGAGCAATATTTTAAACAAATAGCTAATTCAAATCTGCTGTATCACGAAGCTACGTTTTTACATAATATGCTTGACAGGGCGAACGAAACGCATCATACCACCGCGTTACAAGCTGCGGAGGTAGCAAAAAAAGTAAATGCCGGTAAATTATTGATCGGGCATTTCTCTGCCCGTTATAAAAGCCTGGATGAATTGTTGGAGGAAGCACAAAGCGTATTCCCTGCTACCGGTTTAGCTATTGAAGGTAAAACCTTTATAGTTTAGTACTATTTATCCTTATTGCCCCCGCCAAACACCGAGAAGTGTACATAGCGTTTTGGATTTGCTTTCAGGTCGATGAACAACAGGTTCAGGTTAGTTGACGCATCCTGCAAATTCTTGTACAGCTTATCATCATTCATTAATAAACCTAATGAGCCTTGATTGGTATTCAGTTTACTGATCAATGTTTGCAGATCGGCCATGGCCTTATTGGCATTATCCAGCGTTTGTTTAATATTTGAGTTCGCGATATCACTGCTGGTTTTTTCAAAATTGCTGGAGATATTAGTTAAATGAGCTGTGCTGTTTTTCAAGTTGCTTGATACATCTTCGGCGTTGGCCAATATGCCGTTAATGTGACCGGTTTGCGCGCCAACAAGGTTGTCTATCTTTTTTGTAGTACCCTCTAAGGTTTGCAGCGAATTGGCTATGCTGGTAAAGCTTCGGTCTACATTTTTCTGAAAATTAGGATTCAATATTTTATTAACGGCAGCTAATGATGAATCTAATTTGGTGATCAGGTTTTCGGCTTTGGTTTGAATAGGCTGTAAACTTTCGGCTAAACTACCTTGAATGTCGGCCTGCAAGGTATCTTTATTTTCAGCATATTCTTTACTGTCGCCCAACTGAAAAACTATGGCTTTGCCACCCAGTAAATCAGTACTAACCAACTTGGCTAATGTATTTACAGGGACATTATATTTTGATTCGATCTTGAATTCAACTGTAGTACGCCCATCTTGGTCAAGCGACATCTTTGATACGTGCCCTATCTGAAAACCATTTACCAATACCGGTTTTGATACAGAAAGCCCATCCACACTTTTGTAAATAGCGTAAAATTTATTTGAACCAGAAAAAAGATCATTCCCCCTTAAAAAGCTATAGCCTAATATCAGTATGGTAATGATTATAGCTGTTAAAGCGCCTATTTTAGTTTCGTTAGATATTTTCAATAGCAGGTGTTTTAAATATTTATTTTGACTCAACGTTAGTTTTGTACGTCTGTATGCTTCTTACTATAGAGGCTACAATTTCATTCTGACCTGTTTCAGAGTTCAGATATTCCTCTTCTTCAGGGTTATTAATATAGCCTATTTCAATTAAAACCGATGGCATTGCACTATGGCACAGTACATACAAGCTTTGTTCACGTATGCCCTCAAGCTTACGCCCGTCTACATCAACAAACTCTGTGCTAACAATGTTTGCAAAGGCTATACTTCTTTGCCTGAACTTCCTTACATACTCATTGGTTAATATAATAGTTACCGGGTCATTCGGGTCAACTGATCCGCTGTCACTATCTTCTTCTACCTGGTTGTTTTCAATTTCATTTTTTTGTTCCCTGGTTCGTTTTAAACCATACACCAGTATTAAAACACCTTTGCCCGAGCGGTTGGCCACCTGTACCGTTTTATAAACTCCTTTGCCTTTTCGGGTAGCTACGCGCTCTCTTACGCTTCTGTCGGCTAATGAGTTACAGTGTATCGATATAAATAAATTGCCTTTATTTTCATTGGCAATTTCGGCCCTTCTTTCAAAAGATACGTCTTCCGGGGTTTTACGGGTAAGCACCGCGTTAACACCTGGTATATCTTTTTCTATCGCTTTCTGCAATTTTAAAGCAACTGCAAGCGTTACTTGTCTTTCGGTTGAGAAAGTTCCGTCTGCCCCGCGCGAGTAATGGCCCGGGCCAGAAACCTTATCACCATGACCGGCATCAACAATTACGGTTTTAAATTTAAAGCCACTATTAATAACAGTATCTTTTTTTACAGAAGGCACTAATACTGAGTTAAATGATTTGAATGAGAACAACGAGAAGCAGGTTATTATTCCTGATAATACATAAATCAATCTTTTCAATGCCTTATTTTTCATTATTTTTGAACGCTGTTAACTATATCTGCAAAAATACTATTCATTATTAACTTTGAAATCCCTCAACTTATTTTTTCTTTTTGCGATTATTTTAATGGTAAATATGATAGCCTTTGCTCATAAAAGCAAAACTGTCATATTAAAGCGTGCTGCAGATACACTTATTCAAATCGACTCTGCAAAGTACCCTAAACTTTATAAAGGTAAAAAAACAAAAGTAACTAAAGCTGCGAAAAAAAATGTTGCAACAGATACTTCAAAAAATGAGCAGGGCTTACAGGCTGAAGTAAAAGCAATTGCTGATGATTCGACCCACGTTGATTTTGAAAACGACGTTACTTATTTATACGGAAAAGCCCGGGTAACCTATGGCGATTTTGAATTAGATGCCGATTTTATTAAGCTGGATAAAAAAAACCATCTTGTTTTTGCCCGTGGTTCTATCGATCCCAGGACACACCGTTATACCGGCAGGCCTATATCAAAGCAAGGTGAGGATAAACCGGTAACTTCCGACTCATTGTTAGTTAATTATGTAACTAAAAAGGCCCGTATTTGGAATGTGCTAACCCAACAGGAAACAAATTATATTTCGCACGGGCAGGTGAAAAAGTTAAACGAGGATGAAGTAGCTTACAAAAATATTATTTTTAGTGCCTGTGATAAGCCCGACCCCGATTATGGTATAGTTATTACACGTGGCATAGGCGAAAAGAACCGCATCATTTCAGGCCCTGCATACCTTGAAATTGAGGGCATACCTTTGCCACTAGCAATTCCGTTTGGTTTTTTCCCCAAGCCCGATACACGTTCGTCAGGTATAATACTGCCTACTTTTGGCGAAGACGCCACGCTGGGCTTTTATCTTCGTGATTTTGGCTATTACATCGGTTTAAGTGATTATGCCGATTTAACAAACATGGGCACTTATTATTCAAATGGCTCGTACGAAGTGAGCAGCACATTAGATTATATGAACCGTTATAAATATAATGGTACCCTTGTTTTAAGTTATGGTTCGCATAATTATGGGCTGGCTGGCGATCCTCCGGCACGTGATTTTCACATTTCATGGACACATAGCCAAAATCCCAATGCCAGCCCTGGAAGCACCTTCAGCGCGTCAGTTAATGCCGGTACATCAAGTTTTTATCAGAATAACCCGGCCACTTTAGGTTACAACTTGCAGGCACTCACACAAAACACCTTGCGCTCAAGTATATCCTATTCAAAAAATTGGGCCGGAACACCTTTTAATTTTACAGCCAGCCTTTCGCACAGCCAGGACCTTACTGCAAAAACAGTTTCGTTAGAGCTGCCTACTTTTAGCTTTAACATGGCTACCATAAATCCGTTCGATTCTAAAGATCGGGTTACAGACCAAAAATGGTATCAAAAAATAACGGTTGGCTATACCTTAGTGGGCACCAACCGGGTTACAAATGTTCCTGAAAACGAATTATTTACCCAAAAAACGCTTACCAAACGCTTTCAAAACGGTTTTCAGCACACCATACCTGCTGCTATGAATTTAAATGTTTTTAAATATTTTCAGTTCAACATAAATGTAAATTATACCGAACGTTGGTATCTTCAATCTGTAAGGCAACATTTTGCAAGAGCCGATTCATTAGTAACGGATACTGTACCCGGTTTTCAAAGAGTTGGCAATTATACAATGGGGGCGGGCCTGTCAACCAAAGTATATGGTACCATGAACTTTAAGCACGGTAGTTTACAAGCCATCAGGCACACCATGACCCCAACTATTGGTATTAGCTATTCGCCCGATTATTCGAGCCTTGACCGTAGTTATAACAGATCAATAGTAAGTAATGCCACTGTGCCTTATCCTGTTGTTTTTTCGCGCTATTCTATATATAACGGCTCTGTATACGGAGGGCCAAGTGGCGGAAAACAAGCGGGAATAAGTTTTAACCTTGATAATACTGTCGAAGCTAAGTTAAGGCCTAAAAGTACAGATACGGGTAATGTAGGCCGGAAAGTACAGCTTTTACAAAGTTTCTCTATATCAACCTTTTATAACTTTGCTGCCGATTCGATCAAACTGTCGCCCATTAATTTTGCCGGGCATACGGGGTTATTCCATGACCGGGTAAATATCAGCTTTAGTGGAACGCTAAATCCTTATGTTACCCGCGTGGCCGATTCTATTTCGGGCGGCCAAATTGTAAGGCAAACGCCGATAATCATCAATCGATATACCCTGCAGGACGGAAAGTTTCCGACACTTACCAGCTTTAATATTTCGGCAAGCGCTAGTCTGAACCCGGCGACATTTCATCCGCAGCCGATGAATAATGGCGTGACACCTGCTAATACATTGCAAACGGCCACACCGCAACAGGCACAGGCACTTGCCCTGTTAAATAGCGACCCAAGCGCGTATGTTGATTTTAATATACCGTGGAACTTATCGCTTAATTATAGTTTTACCTATGCCAATAATTACACCAGCACATCAACAGCCAATACGCTGATGATAAGCGGTGATGTTAGTTTAACACAAAAATGGAAAGTACAATATAATACCAACTACGATTTAAAGCTCGGAAAGCTGAGCAGTGCAACATCATTCGCTATTTATCGCGATCTGCATTGCTGGGATCTGTCGATACAATGGTTGCCTTTTGGTTATTATAAATCATATAATGTTACTTTACGGGTACGATCACAAATTTTGCAGGCCTTGAAGCTGACCAAACGAAGCGATTATACCAGTAATGCCTATTTTCAACAATAACATGCTTGCAGAAATAATTACCATAGGCGACGAAATTTTAATAGGCCAGATAGTTGATACCAATTCGGCTTGGATGGCCAGGCAGCTTAACGATGCAGGTATTCGTGTAAAACAGATCTCATCAGTTTCTGATGATAAACAGCATATCCTGACCGCTTTGGCCGAAGCCGCCAGAAGGGCCGATATTATTTTTATAACCGGCGGCCTGGGCCCAACAAAAGACGATATCACCAAAACAACGCTGGCCGAATATTTTGGTGTTGGTATGGTTGAAAACGAAGATGCCTTAAATAATGTAAAACGTTTTTTCGAAAAATATAATCGCCCGCTGCTTGAAAATAACCGGTTGCAGGCGCAGGTGCCCGAAAATTGCGAGGTGATCGTCAACAAAAATGGTACGGCACCCGGTATGTGGTTTAACCACAAAGGAAAGGTATACGTGTCAATGCCCGGCGTACCGTTCGAAATGATGTATTTAATGGAGGAAGAGGTGATCCCTAAAATAAAGGCTCAGTTTAAACTCCCTGTTATTATTCATAAAACCATTTTAACCGTTGGCGAAGGCGAATCGTTTTTAGCTATGCGGATAGCCGCGGTTGAAGATGCTTTACCATCGTATATTAAACTGGCTTATTTACCAAAACTGGGCCAGGTACGTTTACGCTTAAGCGGATATGGTGAAGATGAAGCTTTTTTACAAAGTGAAATAAATAAGTACGCGGCCAAAATAATTGAAGTTGTCGGCGATGTTGTTGCTGCCGAAGAAGATATTCCGCTTGAAAAAGCCATATTAAACTTTATGACCGAAAAGGGGCTTACTCTTTCGGTAGCCGAAAGCTGTACCGGCGGCTACCTGTCGCATCTTATCACTCAACATGCCGGTTCATCGCAGGTGTTTTTTGGCGGCGCGGTATCTTACTCGTACGAATTGAAGGAAAGCATACTTGGCGTAAAGAACGAAACTTTATGGCAGTATGGTGCGGTAAGTGAGCCAACCGTTATTGAAATGGTGGAAGGCGCGCTGCTTAATTTTAAATCAGATTTCGCCGTTGCGGTTACCGGTATTGCCGGCCCTGGCGGCGGCCTGCCCGACAAGCCCGTCGGAACGGTATGGATAGCGGTTGCATCTGCCCAAAAAACCATCGCAAAGAAATTCACATTTGGTAATAAGCGACAGCAAAACATCGAAAGGAGCGCTGTAGCGGCATTAACTATGTTGAATACTTTACTCAGGGATGTTAAATAATAAACAACGAATTTTCTAATTTTGACTAAAGAACTATACTAATAATATATGGCTAAATATCAACTGTTACTGCCAAAAATGGGGGAGAGTGTTGCCGAAGCAACCATAATCAAATGGCTTAAAAAACCGGGCGATTATATTGAAGCAGACGACGCAGTAATGGAAATTGCTACCGATAAAGTTGACTCCGAAGTTCCATCTCCTGTATCAGGAAAATTAGTTGAGCAACTTTGTAAAGAAGATGAAGTGGTGCAGGTGGGTTCTGTAATAGCAATTATTGAAACAGAAGCCGCTGAAGAAACACAGCCTGTTGTACAAAATACGCCGCAACCGCAGCCTGAGCCCGAAGTTATATCAAAACCGGCTGAACAAGCACCGGTTGCCGAGCCGCAAAACATTCCGGGTACAGACCAATTGGAAGAACGTTTGCAGGCTGCCACGCCACAAAGAAATATTGCTGAGTTTAAAAGCGAAACCAGGTTTTACTCGCCACTGGTAAAACACATTGCCTTACAGGAAAATATAAATATCCAGGAGTTAGACAGCATACCCGGCAGCGGTGCCGAAGGGCGTTTAACAAAGGATGATCTGTTAAATTACATACGTACCAAACCGGCAGGATCGTCGGCAGCACCTGTTATAGAAACGCCTGCGGAGCCATCGCAGCCCGTTCAGCAAGAAAGCGCTTCACCGCAGCCACAAGCAGCAGATCAGTCGGTTCCGCAAGCCAAACCGCAAAAAGTTGCTGTAAATGAAGTTGTAACTCCCGATCAGGATACACCTGTACAAGAACCTGCTAAAGCTGCTGCGCCTGTATCATCAGGAACAGACGAGATCATTGAAATGGACCGTATGCGCCGACTGATTGCCGAACACATGGTAATGAGTAAACATACTTCGCCGCACGTTACCTCGTTTGTTGAGGCTGATGTAACCAGCCTGGTGTTATGGCGCGAAAAGGT
Source organism: Mucilaginibacter sp. (assembly GCA_035492275.1). Lineage (GTDB taxonomy): Bacteria > Bacteroidota > Bacteroidia > Sphingobacteriales > Sphingobacteriaceae > Mucilaginibacter. The sequence goes on along the minus strand of DATJJI010000021.1, from coordinate 15,926 downwards.
TAAAAGCAGTTTCGAAAAACGCGAGGGTGAAAAAATAACCTACACTCCTATATTTATTGAAGCGGTAGTAAAAGCTATAAAAGATTACCCAATGGTTAACGTTTCGGTTAACGGGACGCAGATCATTAAGAAAGCGGCTATAAATATCAGTATGGCTACCGCTTTGCCAAACGGCAACCTGATTGTACCGGTTATTAAAAAGGCCGAAGAGTTAAATCTGTTAGGATTAACCAAAGCGGTTAACACCCTGGCCAATAAAGCCCGTACCAATAAACTGCAACCTGATGATGTGAAAGATGGAACTTTTACCATCACCAACGTAGGTACATTTGGTAACATAATGGGTACACCTATTATTAACCAGCCACAGGTGGCTATTTTAGCAGTTGGCGCCATTAAAAAGAAACCGGCCGTTATTGAAACACCTGAAGGTGATGTGATAGCGATAAGGCACATGATGTTTATGTCGTTGTCCTATGATCACAGGGTAGTTGATGGCGCGTTAGGCGGTTCGTTTTTAAGCCGGATAGCTTATTACCTGGAAAACTGGGATAACGATCGCAAAATATAATAACCAAAAAATCTTTCTGATATTCAAAACAAGCCTGCCTGCTTGTTGGTTTAAGTAATCAGGAAAGCGGCATACTGCTGCTTTGTACTTAACCTGCAATACCATGGAAAACTATGAAACTTTAGTGGATGCCACTAATGATTTGATGAAAAGAGGATATACAGCTAATTTAAGCATGGAAGGCGATACCATTGATGATAAAGCCCGTGATATACACATGACTGCCGATGATTTTTCGATCGATGAATTTTATCGTTTTGAGGGTGCCAGTAATCCGGCAGATATGTCGATAGTATACGCGGTGAGTTCACCTAAATATGATCTGAAAGGTATTATTGTGAATGCTTACGGTACCTATGCGGATACCAGCGAATCGGCCATTGAAGCTAAGCTGCATCATTATATGGTGAGCCATAACCTGCACAGCAGCGACCGGCCTACAGCATAAATCAAACCCACTGTCATTTCGAGCATAGCGAGAAATCTTATACATTATGTAATCGCTCGTATAAGATTTCTCGCTCGTTCCTCGTTCGAAATGACAAAAGTGTTTTATAACTTACACAATAACCTTTTCCCCCTGCTCTGTATTGCTGCCGAACCATCGCGCATTAAATACTGCAACTGGTTAACTAATTCCTCCTTTATCCAATCATATTGTTCACGTAAATTAAACAGTGCCTCGGCTGCAAATACCTTTACCGCTATTTTTACCCCGGGTGATATCAGCCATTCAAAAAGCTGCTCAATAATGGGTTCAAAGTTGACGGTTTGTAATTTATCCTTAATGAGTTTTGGCATCTTCTTACCCGTTAAATGCATTACAATTTTTGCATAATGCCTTTGGCAGCTGGGGTATTTAACTTCATGAATTTTTCCAAGCAGGTATTCCATGTCGGGTAAAAAACTCTCCGGATGTTTTAAAAAAATATTTTCCAATAACCATGCGGCCCTGAAAGCAATGTTCTTATCCGGATGAAAGGTAATATCTATCAGATCGCGCAAAGCAAATTGCTGCTCCTTTAATATCCGGCTCAGCTCAAGCACTTTTAATTTGCCTATGGTAGTGCTAATCTGCTGAATAAGCGCCGGTTTATCTATGCTAACCTGTCCCAAAACAATAAAGAAATTAAAAATTATAACAATAGACTGATCTGTACAAATTAGCTAAAAATCATACATTTGTCCACCACTTTTTATAACGAATACTTATTCATGGTTAAGTTCAACCGATTTACATTAGCCAATGGCCTCCGGGTTATTGTGCACGAAGATAATACCACACCCATGGCCGTAGTTAACATTTTATATGATGTTGGCTCGCGCGATGAGAACCCCGATCAAACCGGTTTTGCCCATTTATTTGAGCACCTGATGTTTGGCGGTTCGGTTAATATACCCAGCTACGACGAGCCTTTACAACGTGTAGGGGGCGAAAACAACGCCTTCACCAGTAATGATATTACTAATTATTATATCACGCTGCCATCGGCCAATTTAGAAACCGCGTTTTGGCTGGAGAGCGACCGTATGTTGAGCCTGGCATTCAGTAAAAAAAGCCTGGAGGTGCAGCGTAATGTGGTGATCGAGGAGTTTAAGCAGCGCTATTTAAATCAGCCTTATGGCGATGTATGGCTACGTTTACGGCCAATGGTTTATAAAAAACATCCTTATTTATGGGATACTATCGGCAAAAATATCGAACACATAGCCGATGCTAAAATGGAGGATGTAAAAGCATTCTTCAAAAAACATTACAACCCCCAAAATGCCATTATGGTTGTTGGCGGCGATGTAAAAACCGAACAGGTGAAAGAATTGGCCGAAAAATGGTTTGGCCCAATACCCGCAGGCCAAAAATACCATCGCGATTTACCGCAGGAGCCTGAGCAACATGAGGAACGCCGTGATACGGTCACGGCCAAAGTACCGCTTAACGATGTGTATATAGCCCTGCAAATGCCCGACAGGAAGGATAAAGATTATTATGCTATTGAGTTGCTGACCGATATACTATCCCGCGGAAAATCATCACGCTTATATCGCAGTTTGGTTAAAGAAAAGCAATTGTTTAGCGAGGTACATGCCTACATGACTGGTAGTATGGATAAAGGTATGTTTTTACTGGAAGGCAAGCCTTTGGCAAATATCAGCATTGAAGATGCTGAAGCGGGAATATGGGGTGAACTGGAGCGATTAAAAACCGAAGAAGTGCCTGCCGATGAACTGACCAAAGTGCAGAATAAAACAGAATCGACCATGATCTTCTCTGAAATGTCGCTCCTGGATAAGGCCATGAACCTGGCTTATTATGAATTGCTGGGCGATGCCGATCAGCTTAATCACGAAACTGAAAAGTACTTGTCAGTTACCCCGGCGCAGATAAAGGAGCAAGCGAATAAGCTGTTCAGAAAAGATAATTCATCTACCTTAATTTATTTAGCAGAAAAGTGATAGACAGAAAAATTTCACCTGATTTTCAGGATATAGAAAATATTAATTTAATTAAACCTGAAAAGGTAGAACTGGCCAATGGCTGCAATGTGTTCAGCTTTAATTCGGGCGATCAGGAGTTGGTGCGGATAGAATGGATATTTAATAATGTTCGTTTTAACCCGGAGAAACCTTTATTGAACATGGCAGTGAATACCATGCTGAATGATGGTACCAACAGTTTAACAGGGTCGGAAATAGCTGATAAAATAGATTTTTATGGCGCGTTTCTATCAGTCGAGTATAGTTTTGATCAGTCATCAGTTACGCTGTTCTCGCTTAATAAACATCTTAAGCATACTTTGCCGGTCATCAAGGATATATTAACAGATTCTATTTTTCCGGATAAAGAGCTGGATACATTCATTCGTAACCAACAGCAAAAATTACAAGTAAACCTGGAAAAGAATGATATTGTAGCGCGCCGGACTTTTAATAAAGCGCTGTATGGCAATACTATCTATGGTTTAACTCCCGAAATGGATGACTATAAAGCCTTAAAGCGGGATGACCTGTTAACTCATTTTAAGGAGATGTACCAGCCATCAAACTGTACCCTGATCATTGCCGGAAAAGTTGAGGCGGAAACACTTGATCTTTTAAAAGATACTTTTAGCGATTGGAAAAATCAGAACAAACCTGCTGATATAACACAACCGGAAGTAGATCACGCGACCGAACATTTTTATTACATAGAAAAACCGGATGCCTTACAATCGGCTATCCGCATGGGCTTACCATTCATTAACCGCACACATCTTGATTTCCCGGCTGTACAGGTATTAAATACAGTTTTAGGTGGCTATTTTGGATCAAGACTCATGAATAATATTCGTGAGGACAAAGGGTATACTTATGGCATAGGCTCGGGTATAGGCTCATTTAAACAAGCCGCAGCGTTTTTTATAGCTACCGAAGTAGGCGCTGATGTTTGTAAAGCCGCTACTATCGAAATTGAAAAAGAGATCGCCTTATTAAAATCCGAATTAATACCAGCCGAAGAACTGTCATTAGTAAAAAACTATATGCTGGGTTCATTGCTGGGTAGCCTGGAGAATGTTTTTTCGCACGCTGATAAATTCAAGAATCTGTACTTCTCCGGGTTAGATTATGAATATTATGATCGCTACACCAATGTAGTAAAAAGCATTACCGCGGATGAGTTATTAAAACTGGCCAATCAATATTTAAAAGTTGATGAGTTTTATAAGGTAATTGTAGGAAAATATTAATGAGATTATAAATTATTGATTTTAAGTTGATTGATTAATATTTAAGTATAAAAAAACTGACGTAAAAGTTGTGTCATTTTGTTTCAGGGTAATTTCTTAAGTTGTTAATTTACAATTTGTTGTGAAAAAAAAGTGTTTCAGGTGTTTCATGTGATTCACCTTTTTGTGAAACACTTCGTGGCGTATCTTGCCTGCATGGTGTGGGACTCACCCCGACATTGCTTCGCTCGTCGCCCCTCTCTTCCGCAAGCGGGAAAGAGGGGCGACTATTTCCAGAAATTACCCTCTTTCTGCCGAAGGCAAAGAGAGGGTCGCGCACGAAGTGCCGCGGGGTGAGTAATCCCCGCAATTACCATCCAATTGTCAATCTCTGATAAATCCTATGGCACAGTTCCGAAATCCGAAATATTTCATTAGCTTTGCCCGGCAAATAATACCTCCAAATAATTATTTGCTATGCAGTCAGACCCATCAAAATTTGTCGCCGAAGGATTAACTTACGACGACGTATTACTACTCCCGGCTTATTCAGAAGTTTTACCGCGCGAAGTTGACACCGGCTCTTTTTTAACTAAAAAGATCAGGCTAAACATCCCATTAGTATCAGCCGCTATGGATACCGTAACCGAAGCGCAATTGGCTATTGCCATGGCACAGGCCGGTGGTTTAGGAATGCTGCATAAAAACATGAGCATACAACGCCAGGCTGATGAGGTGCGCAAAGTAAAACGCTCAGAAAGCGGAATGATCCAGGATCCGGTTACCTTGCATGAAGCTTCGACCGTTGCCGACGCCATCAAGATCATGCGTGAGTTTCGAATAGGAGGTATACCTGTTATTGATGAAAACAAAAAGCTAAAAGGCATTATCACTAACCGTGATCTTCGTTTCCAAAAAGAAATGAGCAAGCCTATCCAGGAGGTAATGACCAAAACCGATCTGATCACAGCTCCAAAAGGTACAACCCTGACCCAAGCCGAAGAGATATTGCAAAATCACAAAATTGAAAAGCTGCCGGTAGTTGATAACGATGGTGTATTGATAGGGCTGATCACTTTTAAAGATATCCAGAAATTCAAAAACTTCCCTAACGCTTGTAAGGATGAACACGGCCGTTTACGTGTAGGTGCCGCGGTTGGTGTTACTGCCGATACGATGGATAGGGTAGATGCCCTTGTAAAAGCCGGAGTAGACGTTATCGCTATTGATACCGCGCACGGCCACTCAAAAGGTGTAATCGATAAACTAAAAGAAGTAAAAGCAAAATATCCCGACCTGCAGGTTATAGCAGGTAACGTAGCAACCGGTCAGGCCGCTATCGATCTGGCGAAAGCTGGCGCGGATGGTGTTAAAGTTGGTATTGGACCGGGATCAATTTGTACTACCCGTATCATTGCAGGTGTAGGTGTACCCCAATTGTATGCGGTTTATGAGTGCGCTACGGCATTAAAAGGCACAGGTGTTCCGGTTATTGCCGATGGCGGCATCAAACATACTGGCGACATCGCTAAAGCAATTGCAGCAGGTGCAGGCACCATTATGGCAGGCTCGCTGTTTGCAGGTGTTGAAGAATCGCCGGGCGAAAGCATCATTTATGAAGGCCGTCGCTTTAAATCATATCGTGGTATGGGGTCGATAGAAGCCATGGAGCAAGGATCAAAAGATCGTTATTTTCAGGATGTGGAAGACGATATCAAGAAATTAGTACCAGAAGGTATCGTAGGCCGTGTGCCTTACAAAGGCACCTTAGCTGAGGTTATCTATCAGTTTGTTGGCGGCCTGCGTGCCAGTATGGGTTATTGTGGTGCCAAAAACATTGAGGCCCTGCAACAGGCTCGCTTTGTACGCATAACCGCGTCAGGTATCCGTGAATCGCACCCGCACGATATTACCATAACCAAAGAAGCACCGAATTATACCAGATAGTTATTAAAGATTGAAGATTCGTGATTAGAAACCAATCTTTAATCTTCAATCAGTAATCTTTAAAATGAAAAGCATTTGCGTATTCTGCGGAGCTAACTTTAACGGCGATCCGGTATTGACGCAGGCTGTTGAGCAATTAGCCGAAGTAATGGTGAGTCAGGATATCACACTAATATTTGGTGGCGGTAAGGTTGGCGTAATGGGTATTATGGCCGATGCAATTTTGAAAAGAGGAGGTAAGGCCATCGGTGTTATCCCCGGATTTTTGATGGATAAAGAAGTTGGTCATACGGGTTTAACAGAAATGCACATTGTTGAAACCATGCATCAGCGTAAGCAGTTAATGAGCGATCTTTGCGATGGTATTATTATGCTGCCCGGTGGCTTTGGTACGCTTGAAGAATTTTTTGAAGTTTTAACCTGGCTGCAATTAGGCCTGCACCAACATCCTATAGGAATATTAAATGTAAACGGCTTTTACGATTTCCTTTTAAAACAAATGGATGTAATGGTTGAGCAGCGTTTTTTAAAACCGGTAAACCGAAAACTTGTCGTTACAACTGCCGATCCCATTGAGTTGGTCAATTTAATGCAGCATACAAAAAATGAACCCGATGAAGTGTGGTTCAAAGATCGTAATCTATTCTGAAATTTAATGCTTTAGCTTACCGCCTGGTAAGAGAAATATGCAGCTAATGAAAATGCCGGTATTTGAGTAAGTAGTACTAAACTATAAACTCGTGGCAGTACATTAAAACGCCTAAACAGATAGGCTGCCGTTAATATGATCATTTGTTTGGGGTTTAATCAATTAGTTATGCGAAGTAAAGAAAAAGATTTGATACCCGCAATACTTTTGTAACAAAAAAGTTGCAAAAGCATAACTTTAAGCTATCGTGAGTTAAAAAAACAGGTTTCTTATTGTTTTTTGTTTTAAATTGTCTTTTTCTGAAACAGCCTGCATATGGATATTGAATTCAATAAAAACGAAGATATTAACAAACAACTGGTTTTTGATGTAAACGCAAAACTCAAAAAAATACATCAGGGCGGGGGCGAAAAGGCAGCAGCAAAGCAAAAGGAAAAAGGTAAAATGCTGGCCCGCGAACGTGTGGCCTACCTGATAGATAAAGACTCACATTGGCTGGAAGTTGGCGCTTTTGTGGGCGACGGCATGTATGCCGAACATGGCGGCTGTCCATCAGGCGGGGTTGTAACGGGGATTGGTTATGTATCAGGCAGGCAATGCGTTATTGTGGCTAATGATGCTACCGTAAAAGCAGGGGCATGGTTCCCGATCACTGCAAAGAAAAACCTGCGTGCCCAGGAGATAGCTATGGAAAACCGCTTACCTATTATTTACCTGGTTGATTCGGCAGGGGTTTATTTGCCTTTGCAGGATGAGATATTTCCGGATAAAGAACACTTTGGCCGTATTTTCAGAAACAACGCTTTAATGAGCAGTATGGGTATTATCCAAATATCGGCTATAATGGGATCATGTGTTGCAGGTGGAGCTTATTTACCGATCATGAGCGATGAAGCGATGATCGTTGAGGGTACCGGTTCTGTTTTCCTGGCGGGATCGTTCCTGGTAAAATCAGCCATAGGTGAGGATGTTGATAACGAAACGCTTGGCGGTGCTACCACGCATTGCGAAATATCAGGCGTTACCGATTATAAACAACCCAATGATAAAACCTGCCTGGATTCAATCCGTAACATCATGAGCATGGTAGGCGATTACACAAAAGCCGGGTTTGATCGCATAAAACCGGTCACCCCGAAATTAAACATGAAAGACATTTACGGCATATTACCTGATAACCGGGAGAAAGCTTATGATATGAAGGAGATCATTTTAAGGTTGTTAGATAATTCTGAATTTGAAGAATATAAGGAGGGGTTTGGTCAATCTATCATCTGTGGCCTGGGTCGTGTAGACGGTTGGGCGGTAGGTATTGTAGCGAATCAGCGCAAGGTGATTAAATCAAAAAAAGGGGAGATGCAGTTTGGTGGCGTTATCTATTCTGATTCGGCCGATAAAGCCACACGGTTTATTATGAATTGTAATCAAAAGAAGATACCCCTGGTTTTTTTACAAGATGTAACCGGGTTTATGGTGGGCAGCCGCTCTGAACAGGGCGGCATCATTAAGGATGGGGCTAAAATGGTGAATGCTGTTGCCAATTCGGTTGTGCCAAAGTTCACCTTTGTTATTGGCAACTCTTATGGTGCAGGTAATTATGCCATGTGTGGTAAAGCTTATGATCCACGGTTGATCTACGCCTGGCCATCAGCCAAAATCGCGGTAATGGGTGGCGCGCAGGCAGCTAAAACGCTGGTTCAAATGCAGGCAGCAGGATTGAAAGCAAAAGGTGAAGAAATTGATCAGCAAAAAGAAGATGAGCTTTTAAAACAAACCACTGAACGGTATAACGCGCAAACTACACCTTACTATGCGGCAGCACGACTTTGGGTTGATGGTATTATTGATCCTTTAGAAACCCGAACTATTATTTCAATAGGTATTGAAGCGGCCAACCACGCGCCTATCGAAAAACAATTTAACGTGGGTATTATACAAACCTGACCCTAATCAAACAGCGCTACAATAATAACTAAAGCTAACATGCATATGCTGAAAACAAAGGCATAGCTAAATGTCAGTCCTATCATTTTTGTAATAGTCCTCCCGGCGGTACGATGATAAACAACCCGTAACGAGCGGTAGATATACCATATAATACTGAGTGACGCGAACCAATATAACAGATCACGCACCGTATGCCAATCGGTTGGGATAGCCATTTGTGCCAGCATAATTATAGCCAAAAACAAAAACAGGAAACAGTGCAGGTGGAATGAATAGATGAGATGTTCCACATAAAATTTCTTGTTTTTCCAGAAAGTGATCCTTAACAACAAGGCAAATAGAGGCAGCAACAAAAACATCATTTTAGGAGTATTATGCTTAATGCCCTCTGTTAAAGCTGCTTTTACACCCTTTTCATCACTGTTTAATTCGTACTCTCTTTTTCTGACAAGTTTTTTGAAGAAATGATCTCTTTTATCCGCAGGTAATTTTTCCTGCGAAGCTAAGTATTGTTTATAGGTAGTGTCGGCTTTGTCATCATCACTGCCATTACCAAAAATATGAAAGCGTTTACTTTTTTTATTGATGGAATCAATATCATCATTGTCTGCACTCGTATCAGCTTTTTGAGCAGCAGTGTCTATCTTGTTCTTAGCAATTAACAGCGATTTTTTTACAAGACCCGGAGTGCCGGGTAATTTGGCTACGCTGTCTAAGCCTTTCGAAGCCTTTACCAGCTCTGTTTTTCCGGCTTTAGCATCTTTGTTGTCAGATACTTTTACCGGCTCAAATCCGCTTTGAAAAAGTAAAACGAAGTATACCAAACTAATAAATATATACATTTTTACCGGGTGAAGGTATTGCACCCTTTTACCGGCCATGTACTCATTGGTTAATTTACCCGGTTTAAATAATAAAGGTTTTAATGTATGAAAAAACTGATGATCGAAGTGAAAGTAATCGCTTATGGCGTGATTCATCATGTGGCCAAAACTTTCTTTGATCTGCAGGTTTTCCTGCCCGCAAACGTGGCAGTATTTACCCTGCAGCTCAGCTCCGCAGTTTAAGCAGTCATTTTCATGGCGATAATGCTTTTTCATCAGTGATAAGTATTCTATAGATTTTTATGCGTGTTTGATGGCATGCTCAAGTGCGGCATTATGCTTATATCTAAATACAAACGGGAAGATAACGGCAATAACCAAAGCATATCCTGCAAAGCTAAGCCATATGCCATTCCAGTCTTTGCTTTGATCGGCATGAGTAAAAAAGGTTTGTATAACCAGGCCGCTTATCAAACTTCCAAAAAAAGCACCGAAACCGTTTACCATCATCATGAATAGTCCTTGTGCACTTCCTCGTATTTCGGGCGTGGTTTGAGTTTCGATGAAAAGGGAGCCTGATATGTTAAAGAAATCAAAGGCCATACCATAAACAATGCATGATAGGATGATCATCCATAAACCATCGGCAGGGTTACCAAAAGCAAAAAGCCCAAAACGTAAAACCCATGCCAGCATACTGAATAGCATCACGTATTTGATCCCAAATTTACGCAGGAAAAATGGGATGGCTAAAATGAATAGTGTTTCCGAGATCTGCGATATCGACATAATAATGGCCGGATATTTTACCGTAATAGTATCCTTATATGCAGCTACATTATCAAAATCATGTATATAAGTATCGCCGTAGGCATTAGTAAGTTGCAACGCCGCACCTAATAGCATGGAGAAAGCGAAAAATATAGCAAACTTAGGTGTCTTAAATAATGCAAAAGCGTTTAACCCAAGCAGGCTGACGATAGATTTATTATCAGTTTTAGTTAAAAGCGGTGGGCATTTTGGTAAGGTGAAAGAATAAATGCCTAATGCCAGCGCAACTGCCGATGCAATGTAAAATTGATTGGCCGATATTTCGTTATGAGTTAAACTTACCACCCATAGCGCTGCAATAAAGCCGATGGTTCCCCATATACGGATAGGGGGATAATCTATTACCACATCTTTATTATTAGTTTTTAAAGCCGAATAAGCTACTGTTATAGATAACGACAGGGTAGGCATATAAAACACCATATTCAGCAATATCACCCAAAAAAAAGTAGTAGGATTATTTACCAGCGGAATGCTGAACAATACCATAGCGCCTAAAATGTGCATGATACCATAAAGTTTTTCGGCATTAATAAATTTATCGACAATGATACCGGTAAGAGTGGGCATAAAAATGGCTGAAATGCCCATGGTAGAAAATATGGCACCGAACTGTGCGCCCGACCAATGTTTGTTCTGAAACCAATATGCCCCAATGGTTAGCAGCCAGGCACCCCATATAAAAAATTGCATAAAGTTCATTAGTATTAAGCGCAACTTAATATTCATACAGGGCCTGGTTTTAAATAATTATTTCAGTTAATTAAAAGCGGAAAGTAGTGAAATTAAAGTGAATTATAAAGGGCGATTGGATTTAGTTAAATCTGCCGGCCTACGAAGCCTTTCTCCGGTTCAACTCATCACGTATCTTGGCCGCCCTTTCGTACGATTCTTCGGTAAGGGCCTCTTGTAATTTAGTTTTTAGCTCATCAATACTTAAACCGGCAAAGCCGCTGGCTGATGTAACCGGGGTAACTTCTTCAGGAGTTTCCGTAATGTTTTCCAGGTAAACAAAATCGTTGCCCTCAATTACGATACCCGCGCTTGAAAGAATGAACTCGTAAGTATAGATAGGGCAGTCAAAACGTACAGCTACAGCAATAGCATCAGATGTGCGAGCGTCAATCTCCATCATTTTTTTACCATCGCTGCAAATTAGCTTTGAATAAAATATGCCATCAACCAGATTGTATATAATAACTTCCTGCACCATGATATGATATGCCTCGGCAAAGCTTTTAAACAGGTCGTGCGTAAGTGGCCTGCTGGGGGTCATTTTTTCTATCTCAATGGCAATAGCCTGTGCTTCAAAGCTGCCAATGATAATAGGTAGCCTGCGCCTGCCATTAATTTCGCCCAAAACCAGCGCATATGCGCCCGATTGAGTTTGGCTGTACGACAAACCAACTATATCCAGCTTTATTTTCTTCATGTTATTACCCATCACAACTAATACTGGTTTATGCTAAGGTTTTATGTTCTTTAATAGCAGCTATTAATTTTGGTACCACTTCAAAAGCATCGCCAACTATACCATAGTCGGCTACTTTAAAAAATGGCGCTTCTGCATCTTTGTTAATCACCACAATAACTTTCGATGAGCTTACACCGGCAAGGTGCTGAATGGCCCCCGAAATTCCTATTGCAATATACAAATTTGGACTGACAGCAATACCTGTTTGTCCAACATGTTCGCTATGTGGACGCCAACCGGCATCCGATACTGGTTTTGAGCAGGCTGTAGCCGCGCCTAATATATCGGCCAATTCTTCGATCATTCCCCAGTTTTCCGGGCCTTTTAAGCCACGGCCGCCCGAAACAACGATCTCGGCATCAGGCAGTGAAACTTTATCGGTCGATCGTACAATTTCTTTAAGCATCGCTTTAAAGTCTGACGCTTTAGTTTCAACACTAAATTCTTCTACCTGTACAGGTTTACCTGCCTCAACAATTTTATAAGAGTTTGGCGCAAGCGCAATTACTTTATTGCCTGATGTAATTTCGACCATGGCAAACGCTTTACCCGAAAAAGCTGTTTTTTTAACGATGAATTTTCCGCCGGTTTGGTCAGGCAGTGATACCGCGCCGTCAACTACACCGGCATCCAGCTTAACGCCTAATCGCGGAGCTAATCCACGGCCCGAAAAAGAGTTAGATAACACCACAATATCAGCACCTTGTTTTTTAGCCGCTTCTGCAATTATCGAAGCGTAGGCCTGGTTAACAAAGTTTTTTAATTGGGCATTGCTTACATTCAATATTTTTTCGGCGCCGTATTTAGCGAGTGCGTTTAATTCCTCAGCACTAACATCGCCAATAGAAATAGCGATAAGGCTGGTATGAGTTTGATCGGCAATAGCACGGGCATAACTAACAGCCTCAAAGGTTGATTTTTTGAATTTCCCTTCCGCGTTTTCTGTATATATTAAAACTGGCATAGTTAATGATTCTCTTAGGTTAATTTATATTACACGCGCTTCGGTATGCAGCAGATCGATCAGTTTAGTCGCATCATCCGGGGCAACTAATTTTACCTGTCCGCGTGGTGCCGGTGTTTCATAACTGATGATCTCGGCATTTGTTTTTACCTCAACCGGTTCAACAACAGTCAGCGGTTTGGTACGTGCCGACATAATGCCACGCATATTTGGAATTTTAGGTTCGGCAACACCCTCCGTAGCACCGGCCACAAAAGGGAAGGAGATAGTTAGTACTTCTTTACCCCCCTCTATCTCTCTTTCAACAGTTGCTTTATCACCATCCACATCTAATTTTTTGATGATAGAAACCGATGGGATATCTAAAAGCTCGCCCAGCATGCCGGCGACTTTTGAACCATTGTAGTCTATGGATTCGCGCCCGGTCAAGATCAGGTCAAAAGGATTTGCTTTAATATATTGGGCAATTTGATAAGCCACAAACCAGGCATCGTGTGGTTGGGCATTTATACGTACCGCGTCGGCAGCGCCAATAGCCAAAGCTTTACGGATGGTTGGTTCTGTTGTAGCTTCGCCAACATTGATCACAGTCACGCTTCCACCACTGTTTTCGGTGAGCTCGATAGCACGTGCCAATGCAATTTCATCGTAAGGATTTAATATGAATTGTACCCCATTTGTATTAAATTGGGTGTTGTTATCAGTAAAGGTTATTTTTGTCGTTGTATCCGGGACATTACTTATACACACTAGTACTTTCATAGAAGTAGGTTTTTACAAAAATAATTAAATTACTCAAAACATAACGTTTAAAAATGGAGATAAGCAGATTAGATAAGTTGCTGGAATTTATAAAGAATGAACCGAATGATGAATTTTTGAAATATGCGCTGGCAACAGAGTATCTGCGATTAAACCAGGTGGATAAGGCGCTAAGCTACTATGAGGACCTGGTTAACAACCATCCAAACTACACCGGCACCTATTATCACCTCGGAAAATTATATGAAGCGCTTGACCGTAAAGAAGATGCTATTGGCATTTACGAAAAAGGTATGCAGATAACCAAAGAGAAACGCGACAATCATTCTTTCTCTGAATTACAGGCAGTTTACCGCGAAGCTATTGGCTATGATGAGGATGACGACTATTAAAAACAACTAACTTTGAGAAAGCGGCAGCTCCTTTTTATTCGCGATGTTTTTTTGTACACGCTCAGCGCGTTTGGTGGGCCGCAAGCACATATAGCTATTTTGCTGCGAGAGTTTGTTGAAAAACGACATTATGTAACAGAGGAAGAGCTGATGGAACTTAATGCCCTGGCACAAGTGTTGCCCGGCCCGTCATCAACTCAAACATTAATTGGTATAGCCTGGAAAGTTGGTGGCTTACGTTTGGCTATTATTACCTTTATGATTTGGGTGCTGCCGTCTGCAACTATGATGTGTATGGCGGCCATTAGTTATAAAATGTTTGCCACCCGTAATCACGTAGCCAGTATATTACGTTTTATTCAGCCTATGGCAGTAGGTATTGTAGCCTATGCTACTTACACATTTGCCTATAAATTCTTAAAGACCCGGGTTAGCAGCATGCTGGCCATAGGCTCTCTGGTAGCTACGCTTATTTTACAAAACCCCTATGCTTTCCCTATTTTGATTTTGATAGGCGGTATCATTTCATCGGCGTTAGAGACACAACCGCAGGAAAGCGAACTGCGTGTAAAACTATTTGCCAATGTAAACCCTAATAAGGTGGCTTATTTTATAGGTATACTGCTCACATTCGCAGCTTTGGGTGCTATCATAAATCGTACATCGCCGTTTAGTTTGCCTATACGTTTGTTTGAGAATTTTTACCGAAACGGGATCATGATATTTGGCGGTGGACAAGTTTTGATACCGCTCATGTATACCGAGTTTGTTGAAGTAAAACATTATCTCAGCAGTGCAGAGTTCCTGTCGGGATATGCTTTGCAGCAGGCTTTGCCCGGGCCTACTTTTTCATTCACCTCGTTTGTTGGTGGGGTTACCATGGGTAACCAGGGCCTGGGTATTAGCGGTCAAATTATAGGCAGCCTGATAGCCGTTATCGGTATTAATTTGCCCGGACTAATTCTTATTCTCTTTATCGTGCCATTTTGGAACGACCTGAAAAAAATAGCCCGTATAAAAAATTCTTTAAGCGGTATCAATGCCGTAGCAGTAGGTTTTATGGCGACAGCTTTAATATTGCTCACCCGGCCGTTCGGCTCAAACTGGCTGGCTTATGTTATTATGGCCGCTACATTCCTGGTGCTCAAATTCACCAAAATAAAAACCCCGATAGTTATAGTGATCGGGGTGGTATTAGGGTTGATATTTTGATATGCTTCGTCGGTCAGCTATTCAATTTCAAATCAAAATATTAAATTAATGATTCCGAAATCGAAATTCCGAAATCCGAAATTAAAAAGGTGGTTCATCATCAATATCATCCATTCGTGATGGGCGGATAATAAAGTTACTTGGCTTATCAAAATCCTGTGATGGGGTAAGCCCTGTAAACGCGTTTGGTGGAGTGTCAAAACCACCTCCTGCATCCAGATCCTGGAATTTTACATATTTACCTACGAATTTCAGTCGTACACGGCCGGTTTCACCATTACGGTGTTTGGCTATAATTACTTCACCTACACCCTGTGTCGGGCTGCCGTCTTCATCCTCGGTTAATCCATAATATTCAGGGCGGTAAAGGAACAGCACCATATCAGCATCCTGTTCAATTGAGCCAGATTCACGTAAGTCTGAAAGCATTGGCCGTTTTGAAGCACCCGGGCGGCTCTCAACCGCACGGCTTAATTGTGACAGCGCAATTACCGGCACGTTCAATTCTTTAGCTACTGATTTTAACGCACGTGATATGCTGCCAATTTCCTGTTCACGGTTACCGCCGCCTTTACCATCGGCCGATTTTCCCTGCATTAATTGCAGGTAGTCAATGATGATCAATTGTATATCATGCTGTGATTTTAAA
>DATJJI010000020.1:0-10882 GCA_035492275.1 Mucilaginibacter sp. | reverse complement strand
TTTTTAAGGATCCTAAATGCCTCTGTTGATATGATATCAGGCAGTGAATGATCAGAAAGTACAATATCCGGGTTGAATTGCTCAATTGCCTCAATATAATCTGCCTTATTATCAACAACCAGTTTTTCATATACCAGGGTTGATCGCCTCAATTCAAAGTCAACCAATTCAGCATCGGTTGGCATATCTTCCAGGTGCAATATTTTAAGCTTATTATTCATTACCTACAATGGAGATTGATTAACAATTAACCAGTATAAACCCAAATCGCAAATAGCTTTGGCAAACGCGTCAAAGTTTACAGGCTTTACCACATAACCATTTACCCCTAAGTTGTAACTGGTAATAATATCCTGCTCTTCTTTTGATGAGGTCATAATTACAACAGGGATAACTTTGGTCAGCTCGTTCGATTTAATTTGCCTCAGCACTTCTATGCCATCAATCTTGGGCATTTTTATATCCAATAAAATAACTTTTGGTTTATTATTAGTTTGCCGGGCAGCATACGCCCCCCTGGCAAAAACAAAGTCAAGTGCCTCTTCGCCATCTTTAACATGATAAAGATTATTGGCCAGGTTTATTTTTTTTAATGATCTGATGGTCAGCTCCGCATCATTAATATTGTCTTCAACTAATAATATTTCAACTTCGTTGATATTCATCTGTTTCTATCTTAAATAGTATTATTGTTTACCGGGCAGCGTGAAGTAAAACATAGCACCCTGTCCCTCATACGCCTCAGCCCATATAGTTCCGCCATGTTTGTTGATAATACGTTTACTTAATGCCAAACCCACGCCCGTACCTTCAAATTCTTCATTACGATGCAGGCGCTGAAATACGCCGAATAACTTACCGCTGTATTTCATATCAAAGCCCACACCATTATCTTTTATATAATAAATGCACCTCGTTTTGTCTTTTATCGAACCTATTTCAATTTGAGGATGATCGTTTTTTGAGCTGTATTTTATGGCATTACCAATAAGGTTCAATAATACCTGCCGTAATAAATTAATATCAGCTTTGCATGATGGTAGTTTATGCACCGTTATTTGATATCTTTCAGGTTGGCCTTCAAGTAATTCGCGTATACAAACTCTTACCAGGGCATTCATATCCACCTTTAGTAACATTAATTCTTTGCGCCCCATACGTGAAAACGCAAGCAGATCGTCTATCAACTGCCCCATTAACCGGGCATTGGTCATGATGGTATTTATAATACGCTTACCCTCGTCATCAAGTTTATCCTCAAAGTCTTCCTTTAACATCATGGCATAACCATTAACGGCGCGCAAAGGCGCGCGCAGGTCATGCGATACAGAATAGGAAAACGATTCCAGTTCCTTGTTAGCTTCTTCTAATTGCTCAGTGCGTTCAACTACCTTTTTCTCCAGGGTTTCATTTAGTTGACGTATCTCGAGCTCGGCCTTTTTACGTTCAGAAATATCACGGATAAAAATTGACAAGCCACCGCTTGGCGATGGATAGATATGATTTTCCTGCCATAGGTTAAGCGGCTCATAATAATCTTCATTACAAACATATTCCTGCTTGGTAAGCGCCTTGTTAAAAGCTTTATAAGTTGCTGAATTTACGGCATCCGGAAACTCACTCCACACATATTTACCTATCAGTGAAGCTGGATCGCAGCCCAGCATTTCGCCTACCCGTTTATTGGCGTAGGTATAGCAAAAATCCTTATCGAGGGCAATAAATCCATCGGTAATGCTTTCCAGTATATTTTCTATTTGTGTATTTTTTTTCAGGAGCTCGGCTTCGGTTTCAACCCGCTCGGTCACATCCTTAAAATTGCATACAACTGCATTAATATTTACATCATTAAGCCAGTTGGTAAATAACGCTTCTACCCATATAAAATGACCCTGCTTGTGTTTAGTTCTATATATGGATAGTATGGGTTGTCCCGGCTTAGCTAATACTTCAGAAAAAAGCAATCTTACTTTATCCTTATCCGCAGGAAAAACCAAGTCTTCAATTTTGTAGCCTGCCCTTTCTTCATTGCTCCATCCGTTAACACGCTGTGCAGACATGCTCCGGAATTGTACCTGAAAATTCTTGTCATACAAAATAATGCCGTCATAACTATTCTCGATCAGTTTCCTGAAACGCATTTCATTTGCAATAATTTTCTCGGTATTTTCTTTTACCCGTTTTTCGAGCTCGGCATTTATTGCTTCATTTTTTTTATCAATTTTTCGTTTTTCGGTATCATCGCGAGTGATGATGGCAAAACCAACCAGATGCTCATTATCATCATAAACAGTGGTATAAACAATGTGCGCCCAAAACAACGATCCGTCTTTTTTAACACGCCAGCCCTCAATTTCTAAGGTGCCGTCTTTAAGGCTGGTGTTCATATTCCGCCCCGGCTCGTTTTGGTTATTGTCTTCGGCAGTATAAAAAATAGCGATATGCTTGCCGGTTATCTCGTTTTCGGTATATCCCGATATATTTGTTGCCCCCTGATTCCAGCTCAGGACATAGCCATTAACATCGATCATAAAAATCGCGTAGTCACTTACACTGGCGATAAGTAAGCGGAAAAGCCTTTCATCAAAACTATTGCTTAATGTAACCCTATCTAAACTGGCAATCGGCACGTATATTAATTAGATAATTAGATATGAATTTATAATAATCGCATACAACTGTCGAACACGGGGTGTTTGTTCATCTCATTCAGCGCATACCTTGCAACTATTTTAAATTTAAAGATTTGTTCAGTACGCTACAATGCCTAAATTAAAAAGAACAAAATGAACAAATTAAGAGCTTAGTTATTCCGTAGCTGATTCCACATAGACGGGTTATCACGGTAATGCGATATTTGTTCAACCGCTTCCTGTATTTGTTTGCTGGTTAATTCGTTACCGCCATCAGGCACATAATTAAACACCCGGTTGGGTATTTCGAAGGTAATCATGCCTAAATAATTGGGATTTGATTTCTTTTTCAGGTTCACACCATCATTACTAAGTAAAGCAGGATCATCTAAGGATACATCTTTATAAAGACTGTATTCGAGCGTTAAAACAGGATGCCCGTCTAAATGCGTAGTGGTTTCGGGCACTACCATTATGGGGAATTTATCACCGATCTTAAAATAGAAAACTGACATATGCTTTAGCTATTACAGGCTAAAAGTATCTTTTGCTTTTTTTAATGTTTTTTCAAGATCGATACCCTCACCTAATATTCCTTTAAACAGATCGCCGGTTTCTTTCAGGCGATCAATTGAATTAAATATGGTAAAGTCTTTCATGGTAAGGCCGGGCTTTACCTCGTCCCAATTAAGGGGCATAGATACGGTTACTCCTACTTTTGGCCTGAGCGAATATGGCCCGGCTATAGTTGCACCCGGCCGGTTTTGCAAAAAATCGAGGTACATTTTACCATTACGGTTAGCTACCATACGCTCCAAGCTGGTATAATCGGGTATTTGCTGATGCACCAGCTTAACAACGATTTTCGCGAACATTTGCGATTGGTCATAATCATATTTACCTTCCAGCGGGATATAAATATGCATACCTGTTGAGCCCGATGTCTTTGGATAACAAGGTACATCAATGGCATCCAACACTTTTTTCACTTCGAGTGCAGCGGCTATAACCTGGTCGAAAGTATTTTTATCAGGGTCGAGGTCTATCACACAATAGTCGGGATTATCCGGCGACTTAACCCTGCTGAACCACGGATTCATTTCAATACAACCCAACGAAGCCATCCATAGCAGATAGGCTTCGTCCGACCCTACTAAATATTCTTTATGCTCGCCATCACTTGTTGTGTACGGGAATGTTTTGGTCACCCAGTCAGGCGCTTTACCTTTTACATCTTTCTGGTAAAAACTTGATCCATGAATACCATTCGGGAAACGGTTGAGCGACATAGGCCTGTCTTTTAAATAAGGTAATATATACTCAGCAACCTGATAGTAGTAGTTAAACATATCACGTTTGGTAACACCATCTTCGGGCCAGTAAACCTTGCTTAAATGAGTAAACTTAAGTTCGTGGCCGCAAATTTTCCGTACCTGCGTTTCATCTTTAGGATTGAGCAGCGTTTTCCTGTCTTTATCAGCAGGCGGCTTAATTGCACTGTGTTTTTCAATGGGCGTTTCTTCGGTTTTTTCCACTGTAGCTTGCGTATCTTTTGGAGTTTCTAATACTACATCCTTTGCTTTTTTGTCTATACGCAGGCCTTTAAATGATGCCTGCCTGAATATACCATCGCTGGTCACCTCGGCAAAGGCCACCTCGCCTACCAGTTCGGGCTTTAACCAGGTAGGTTTTGCTCCTAATCGCTGCGGGCGAAACCTTGACGGTTTATCAACGTCGGGCTCTACATCAAACGGGCTTTTATCCGTTATCAGTGGTTTAAATTGCGTCATCATTTCCTTTTGCAGTTTATCAGAAAAACCGGTGCCTACTTTGCCTACATATTTCAATGTTTTGCCATCATAAACACCCAGTATCAACGCGCTGAATGCTTTAGCGGTACCCGCATTTTTAGTAAAACCGGCTATGATCACCTCCTGCCTGCGTTGTACCTTGATCTTTAACCACTCTTTCGACCGCAGATCAGAAGTATAAATACTACTGGCTTTTTTAGCAATAATGCCTTCCAGGCCAATCTTTTCGGCAGCTTCAAAAAACTCAATACCGTTTGCCGCGAACACTTTGCTTTGGCGTATACGTTCGTCATTGACTGGCATAATTGATGTAAGAATAGCTTGCCTGTCTGATAAAGGCAGCTCCATTAGATTCTTACCTTCGTACCATAAAATATCAAACACATAATAGATCAGGTTACCATCGGCCTCGCTGCGCCAGTTTTGCAGTGCACCAAAATCAGATAGACCTTTATCATTCAGCACCACGATCTCACCGTCAATTACGGCATTCATTTTCCACTCCTTTAACAGCTTATTGAGCGGGTAATACTTATCAAAAGGGATATTATTTCGTGATATCAGTTCAGCGCCATTCTTATCAATAGTGGCAATGGCGCGGTAACCATCCCATTTTACTTCGTACAGCCAATCCGGGTCATCAAAAGGCGCATCCACCAATGTGGCCTTCATGGGTTTAATATTTTTTGGCAAGGCCGATTTTGGAGCCGACTTTAAAAGCGCCTCAACATTGATAGCAGCTGTATCCACCTGGCCCTCAGCCAGGTCTTCAACCACCATTTCCTCAGCCGGTTTTGCCTGAGCTTTTTTTTTAACGGTTTTAACCTCCTTTTCTATAGCTTCCTCGTGCCCATGCTGCCAAACATTTTCGCTGGTCTTCTCCATTTTTTCGATGGTTTTGCCTGACAGTATTGACTTATCTTTTTTGGTGATATCAGTTTTCGAAGCAAATTTATCATTATGCTTGATGAGCAGCCAGCCATTTTCGCCCATGCCGTGAGTTTTAACCAGCGCAAACTCACCTTCCAGTTTTTCGCCATGCAGTTTTATTTTTACTGAGCCTGCTTTTAGTTGTTGTAATAAATGCTTTTCCTGGGCTTTCTTGCCTTTTATTTCCTCAATAGGTTCATAAGTGCCCTCGTCCCAAACAATGACGGTACCTCCACCATATTCGCCTTTAGGTATAATTCCTTCAAAATTGCGGTAATCAAACGGATGATCCTCTACCATCATCGCCAAGCGTTTTACTTTGGGATCAGTTGAGGGGCCTTTGGGTACGGCCCAACTTTTAAGTACTCCATCCATCTCCAGCCTGAAATCATAATGCAGGCGTGTAGCATCGTGCTTTTGTATCACAAACATCAGGTGATTTTTATCCTTACTAAGGCCGGCTTTGGGTTCGGCTGTTTTAGTGAAGTCGCGCTTTTCTACATATTTTTCCAGGCTCATGGTATAGTATGTTAACTATAAACCGAACAAGCGAAATGAAAAAATAGTTTTTGGGAAGATTAAAAGGAAATGCCAATTAGAACGAAGAGAGAAATCTTATACGCCTTGTATGATTTATAA
Source organism: Mucilaginibacter sp. (assembly GCA_035492275.1). Classification (GTDB taxonomy): domain Bacteria; phylum Bacteroidota; class Bacteroidia; order Sphingobacteriales; family Sphingobacteriaceae; genus Mucilaginibacter. The sequence goes on along the minus strand of DATJJI010000020.1, from coordinate 4,869 downwards.
GATTTCTCTCTTCGTTCTAAATGACAAATGGAGAGTGGCGATTGACTATTTACCCGATAACGAGAATACCCAATCTAATATTTGTTTGGCTTCATCAGCTTTTAAGGTTGGGTGAGCAGGCATTACCACATCGCCCCAAACGCCGGTGCCGCCTGTCTGGATCTTTTTAGTCAGTTTGGTTATTGTAGCATCGTCTTTAGTATATTTTTTAGATACGGCAGTAAACGCCGGGCCAACCGATACTTCATCTACCTTATGGCAGCCTTTGCAATCTAACGATAACATCAGTGCTTTACCGGCAGCATACGGTGCTGATGGGTCGGCTGCCATTTCGGTGCTGCCGGCAGCTATGCTGATAGCTTTGCTTTTGTTGGCTGCGCCTTTATTATCTTTCGCAATTACGGTTACCGAGAAATTACCTTTTTTAGCGTAGGTATAACGCAAATATGGTTGCATGGTAACTTTGGTTACGCCATTACCCAGATTCCAAGTGTAGGTTATTTTATCATTCTCAGGGTCTTTTGCTGCCACGGTTAGCATAACGGTAAGCGGTAGTTTACCTAACATTTTGGTAGAAGTTAGGCTTTGAATTGCCGGAGCGCGGTTACCCGGATTAAAATCTATCCGTGCTAAACCTGCGTCTGCATTTTTCAGGAACCAACCATGGCCATATTCCAGTACATATAGTTTGCCGTCGGGGCCAAGCTCCATATCAATAGGCGCGTTAAATTTAGTGTGTTCCATAAATGGCTCCATCGAATCGTAATCGCCTGCAGGTGTCATGGTCACCACTTTTATCCAATCGCGTATCCACTCATAAATGAATAGTTTATTGTTGTAATATTCGGGCAATTTACCATCATTCGGATACATCTCCGAGTGATAAACCGGCCCTGCCATTGCCGAACGGCCACCGGCACCCACTTGCGGGAACTCGGGCGATTTATCATAAGGATACCATATAAACGCCGGTTGTGCAGGCGGCAGCTCATGTATACCTGTATTGTTTCGTGAGTCATTAACAGGGTGCAGCGGATCAAACGGCGGCCCTACTTCTCCTGTTGCATAGTTATACGCACGGTAAGGTAAATTGGGGCCTACAAAATATGGGTAGCCAAAGTTACCGGCTTTGCGCGCCTGGTTAATTTCGTCATAACCACGCGGGCCGTGTGTGGCTAAGCTATCTTTTGCGGCATCGGGGCCAACCTCGCCCCAGTATAAAAAGCCGGTCTTTTTATCAACAGTGATACGATACGGGTTACGATCGCCCATTACATAAATTTCGGGGCGGGTTTTTGCTGTGCCAACCGGGAACAGATTACCTTCAGGGATAGTGTAAGTGCCATCAGGATTAATTTTTATACGCATGATCTTTCCGCGCAGGTCATTCGAGTTACCCGAGCCTCTCCTGTCATCATACTGCTCAAAACCGGGGCGGTCATCCAACGGTGAAAACGAATAGGTATTTGGGCGCCCTTTAGGGCCCGGCTCATCAAATGGTGTGGCGTTATCGCCCTGCGAAACAAACAGCATATGGTCTTTACCAAACGCTATCGATCCACCGGTATGGCAGCAAATTTCGCGTTGGGTATGTACCTGTAATATTACTTTCTCACTCTTATTATCAACCTTGCCATTAACAAATGTAAAACGCGATAACCGGTTAACCACGCTATCAACAGGGCTATAATAAATATAGATGTAATGGTTCTTTGCAAAATCAGGATCGGCCTGTAAACCTAATACACCTTCTTCGGCATTGGCATTTTTATTTTTAAGCGCGTGGTAGTATGCTTTTAAAAAGCCAACCTGGGTCACCTTTTTTGTAAGGTGATTATACAGCATGATTTCACCTTTACGCTGAACGATCAAAATATCCAGGTTTGGTAAAATGGTCATCTCGGTAGGTTCATCAAGTACACCTGTAATTAATTGCGTTTTTATAAAACGATCTTCGGGTGGTACGCGCTGTACTTTAGCCTTAGCATAATTTAATTGTTTGTTATCGCCGATGGCATATTTTATACCACCTAATAAATGTTGCAGAAATAACGGATCTCTGTACGATTCGTTGGTATGACCCAATCCTGTATAGAACACCCTTCCGCCTTCAAAGTCATGATACCAGGCTATCGGGTGATCGCCCATTTTAAAGCGCTCATCACTGGGTTTGTATTTTAATGATGATTCATCGATCTTGATCAGCACATGCAGGTCCTTCGCCATTGATTTGTAGTGATACCATTCATCTTTACGGATCCATTGATCAGGCAGCATTTTGGTGGCGATATTATTCTTATCGACAACATTTAAAGTGGCTGTGGGCGCGCCTTCATTATGGTGCGCAAAATAACCGCCTATCATACGGCCATACCAATGCCAGTCATATTCCGCGTCGGCAGCAGCGTGTATTCCTACAAAACCACCTCCTGCCTGTATGTATCGCTGCAAATCAACCTGTTGGTAGTTATTTAAAAAGTAACCTGTAGTACTTACAAAAACCAGGGCGGCATATTTTTTCAAATTCCCCTCTTCTATTTTGTCGGCATCCGATGTAGTATCAACGGCAAAACCATTTTCTTCACCTAATTTAATGATGGCCAGCGCACCAAGCGGGATAGAACCATGATGGTAACCTGATGATTTTTTGAAAACCAAAATACGGGGCTTGCCCTGAGCTTTAACCGGGTTAATACCAACGGTTATTAATAACATAACAGCGCTTAAAAAGCTAAATAACTTTAATTTCATGCTTGTTTACTTTACAACGGATTTAGTTGGAACTGGTATTGAATACGTTGCTAAAGTATTAAAAAAATTGGTTTAATTATTACTGGCGCAATAGTAATTATACTATAAATTAACTTTGATCGGTCTTTACCAGGTTGCGCACATCAAAGCCTTTATTTGCAGCCAGTACTACCAGGTGATTATAGGTTTGTGCATCCATAACCGGTTTACGGTTCAATATCCATAAATATTTACGATTAGGATGCCCTACTACGGCATACGAATAATCATGCGCCAACCCTATTATCCAGTATTTACCTTTAAAGGGCCAAAAGAATTGCACATCAAGCTTGGCATTAGTACTTTTATCTGTTACCATAGCTTTGCCTTCGGCGATGTCGATCTTACCATTCTTAATACAGGAGTTTTTTACGTGGATGGTACCATCATCATTTAAACTATACTGTGCCGAAGTATGGCTGCACCCTCTTTCAAAACTTTGCGGAAAGGCTGCAATTTCATACCATCTGCCTAAATATTTATTTAACTCAACATATTGTACGGTTTCTAATTTTTCGTCGGTATTGTGCAGTGCTAATGCAGCTATGCCGGCGGCACTTAATAAGGCGGTGGTAGCTATGATCTCTTTTTTCATGTATCAGTAACAGTAATTGCCTGTCAAAAGTTTATTTACTCCGGTAAAAAGTATGATATTTGACAACATGACGGTAAGTATATTAGGCTGCGGATGGTATGGTTTTGAATTAGCAAAATCACTGGTAAAAAAAGGCATAATGGTCAAAGGATCAACGACATCGCCTGATAAATTATCACTCCTTATCCAAGCAGAGATAGAACCCTTTCTAATTGATCTTTCTCCTGAAAAACAAATTATTGACGCTGATTTTTTTGCATGCGATGTACTTTGGATAAGCATACCACCAAAAGCCAGGGCGGGTAAAGGGCAGGAATATCTTACTAAAATTCAGCAACTTATACATATTATTGAAGCCAATGCTATAAAACAGGTTGTGCTTATAAGCTCAACAGGCGTATACCCCGACCTGAATGGGGAGGTTAATGAATTTACTATCCCCGAACCGAACACAGAATCGGGAAAAATATTGCTGGAGGCCGAAAATATTTTAAAAGCGCGAGGCACATTTACCACTACCATCATCCGCTTTGCGGGACTGATTGGGCCAGGACGCGATCCGGGCAGGTTCTTTTCAGGAAAAACAAATATCCCCAATGGTAATGCGCCGGTAAACCTGATTCATTTAACTGATTGTATCGGAATAAGTGAAGCTATTTTAGCTCAACAGGCTTTCAGCTATATCTATAATGGTTGTTCGCCTGATCACCCATCGAAAAGTGATTTTTATACCCGGGCAGCAATAACATCTAACTTAGAGGCTCCGCAATTTATTGAAGAGAAAACAAGTTGGAAGATAGTTTCGAGCGTTAATGTGGAGGCGGTACTGGGGTATAAATACAAGGTTGATAAATTAACCTGATTTGTCATGCTGAGCATAGCAAAGCATCTTGTTGCTTTCGGTATGCAAGGGCTATAAGATTCTTCGCTATGCTCAGAATGACAAGTTTTTACTCCACTCCTTTTACCTTCATTTGCATGGTATAAATTGCGGTAGACGCGGTAATAAATAAAACATTTTTATTTTTACCGCCGAAGCACAGATTAGCCGTCCATGGTTCATTTATCGGGATCTGCCCAATTTGTTTACCTTCCGGGTTATATATAAATACCCCTCTGCCTGTTATGTATACATTGCCTTTTTCATCCAGCGTCATTCCGTCTGATCCTCTGGCTACAAATAAGGTTTTATCACTTAATGAGCCATCTTTATTGATCTTGTATTTGTAGGTCTTTCCACCTCCGGCATCCGCAACATATAAGTATTTTCCGTCGGGTGTACCTACAATGCCGTTAGGTTTTTTAAAATCACTGATCACAATTACCGGGTTTGAGCTGTTTTTAGCCAGGTAGTAAACCTTTTCGCCGTCAAGGTCTGATTTTTTGCGCAACCACCATGGGCGCTGGTAATATGGGTCGGTAATATACAGGCCGCCATCAGGTGCTACCCAAACATCATTAGGGCCATTGAATAAATGCCCCTG
>DATJJI010000019.1:0-3503 GCA_035492275.1 Mucilaginibacter sp. | reverse complement strand
CATGTGCACAGCCATGCTGTTTGACCCGGCCGAGAAACAAAAAGAATACGAAGAAAAGTTTGAAAAAATGACCAAAAAAGCCACCTTGTTTGAGCGCATTGAAAACGCCATTAAAAGCTTTGGACATCATTAAGATAAAAGCATAAGGCATAAGGCATAAGGCAGAAAGCAAAAAGCGAAAATGAGAGATTTTAAGAAATTGGAAGTATGGAAAAAAGCACACGATCTTAACTTGTTTGTGTACTTAAACTTATTACCTAAATTTCCCAAAAGCGAACAATTTGATATGTTTAGTCAAACTAAACGTGCGGGTTATTCAATACCACTAAATATTGTAGAAGGTAGCGGGAGATTTACGGAAAAGGACTTCGCCCATTTTTTAGATATGGCATTAGGTTCGGCTCATGAATTAGAATATTGCTGTTTATTGTGTAGGGATTTGTCCTATATCGATCAAGAATTATATCAACATACAAATCAATTAATTAACGAAGTAAAGGCCATGTTAATTGGCTTAATTAAAAAACTAAGAGAGTAAAAGGCTTTAGTCTTTTTGCTTTCTGCTTTTGGCTTATGGAAAAGAAAAAGGTAGTATTAGCTTACAGCGGAGGATTAGACACCTCATTTTGCTGTATTTATTTAACACGTGATCTGGGTTACGAAGTACACTCGGTTATTGTAAACACCGGTGGTTTCAGTGCCGAAGAGCTTAACCAGGTTGAAAAACGCGCTTACGAAATGGGCGTTACCTCGCACCACGTAGTTGATGAAACCAAAGACTTTTATAACGGCTGTATACGTTTCCTGATATATGGCAATGTGTTAAAAAACAACACCTATCCGCTTTCGGTAAGTGCCGAGCGGGTTAGCCAGGCTACCGCTATTGCCAATTACGCTAAAAAAATAGGTGCCGAATTTGTGGCTCATGGCAGTACCGGTGCCGGTAACGACCAGGTGAGGTTTGACATGATATTCAACATCCTGATACCTGAAGTGGGTATCATCACCCCTATTCGCGACTTAAAACTAAGCCGCGAAGCTGAAATTGAATACCTGAAAAAACACGGCGTTAATATGAACTTCGAAAAGGCGAAATATTCTATCAACAAAGGTATATGGGGTACATCTGTGGGTGGTAAAGAAACTTTGACCTCAAACCTGGGCTTACCTGAAGAGGCATGGCCTACACAAGTTACCGAAACAGGTACCAGGGACCTGGAGCTTATTTTTGAAAAGGGCGAGCTGATAGGTATTGACGATAAAAAATACGACCATCCAACTAAAGCTATACAAGCTCTGCAAGCAATTGCCCAGCCTTACGGCGTAGGCCGCGATATACACGTTGGCGATACTATTATCGGTATTAAGGGCCGTGTTGGTTTTGAGGCTGCCGCGCCAATGATCATTATTAAAGCGCACCATACTTTAGAGAAACATGTGCTGACCAAATGGCAACTGACCTGGAAAGATCAGTTATCTATGTTTTACGGTAACTGGCTGCATGAAGGCCAGTTTCATGACCCTATTATGCGTAATATGGAAGCATTTTTAACTGATACGCAGAAAAATGTGAGCGGCAAGGTGTTTGTACAGTTAAATCCGTATCGTTTCCAGGTAGTGGGCATTGAGTCGGATCATGACCTGATGTCCAACAAATTTGGCAGCTATGGCGAAATGAACAACTCTTGGAGCGGAGAAGATGTAAAAGGGTTCTCAAAAATATTTGGCAACCAGGTAATGATCTATCATAAAGTTAACGCGGAGAACTAAAATGAACACGGTATTTTCAAAAGGCGAATGTTTAGACCATTACACCTGGGGTGATGATTGCCACGGGTGGACCTTTGTGGATACCGGCGCACTATCTGTTAAACAAGAACTGATGCCGCCAGATACTGCTGAACAACTGCATTACCATGAACATGCTACCCAGTTCTTTTATATTTTAAAAGGTCGGGCAAAATTTACCATTGATGGCGGAGTAGTTGAACTGAGAGAGCAGCAGGCTATACAGATAAACCCAAAGCAAAAGCATTTTATTGCCAACCATCAAAATACCGACCTGGAGTTTATTTTATATTCTTACCCATCAGCAAAAAATGATAGGATCAATTGCTAATTCATTACAACTATCGGTTAAAAAAATAGCCATAGATGACCTGCAACTGGTAGTTAATTTGTTTGATAAATACCGGGTATTTTATAAAAAGGAAAGTGACGTAGCCTTAGCTGAACGGTTTTTAAAAGAGCGGTTAGTAAATAATGAATCGGTAATTTATGTAGCACTTGATGCTAAAAGCCCGATCGGATTTACCCAACTATATCCAAAGTTCTCATCAGGCAGAGCCGAAAAGAATTGGATATTAAACGATCTGTATGTTGATGAGAACTATAGGAAACAAGGAATAGGCAAAAAGCTGATCGATGCGGCAATTAATTTTGCCAAAGAAAAAAATGCAAAGTTTGTTCAGTTAGAAACTGCGACAGATAATTATAACGCTCAGCATTTATATGAGTCGTCGGGATTTATAAAACAAGCACCTGATGATGAATTTATCATTTATCGCATAAATGTTGATTAATAACAAATAACATGGCAAAAATTAAAGCAGGGATTGTAGGAGGTGCGGGTTATACCGGCGGCGAAATGCTGCGGATATTAATAAACCACCCCGATGTGGATATTGTGTTTGTAAACAGCAGCAGCAATGCGGGCAATTCCGTTTATGTTGTACATACCGATCTGTTCGGCGATACCGATCTGAAATTTACCGATGAGCTGCCGATGTATATTGACGTATTGTTTTTATGCGTGGGCCACGGCGATGCTCGTAAGTTTTTAGAGACTAATGATATTCCCGATTCGGTAAAGATCATTGACCTGAGCCAGGATTTTAGATTAAACCAAACTTCAAAAATAAAAGGTAAAAGCTTTGTTTACGGTTTGCCCGAGTTAAACAGGGATACAATAAAATCGGCACAAAATATAGCCAACCCGGGTTGTTTTGCTACTTGTTTGCAATTAGGCTTACTACCGCTGGCATCAAAAGGTTTGTTAAATACCGAGATCCATGTTTCGGCAACTACCGGTTCAACCGGCGCGGGGCAAAAACCATCGGCAACCACTCATTTTACCTGGCGGAATGATAACCTTTCGGTTTATAAAGCATTTAACCATCAGCATTTAAATGAAATCGGCGAATCGTTAAAGCAATTACAGCCGGCCTTTAGCCAAACATTAAATTTTATTCCCTACCGGGGAGATTTTACACGGGGCATATTCGCTGCTATTTATATGGATAGCGATCTGAGCGGTGAAGAAGCATTAAAGCTGTACCAGGATTATTATGCGGGTCACCCTTTTACCCATGTAACCAGCAGGGATATCGACTTAAAACAAATAGTAAATACTAATAAAGTATTTATACAGATTAAAAAATACGATGGTAAATTATTTATCATCAGCATGTTAGACAATTTACTTAAAGGCGCCTCAGGGCAAG
>DATJJI010000018.1:0-7359 GCA_035492275.1 Mucilaginibacter sp. | reverse complement strand
TGTTTACCATTGTTTCTGATATTGTGCCCAAAAAAGCGGTAAGCTCTGTTGTAGGCATGGGCGGGATGACCGGCTCGCTGGCATCGGCGCTGGCTCAGCTTTTGGTTGGTGTTTTGTTAGATCATTATAAAGTGCTGGGCCATATCGACTCGGGCTATAGTATTATATTCCTGGTGTGTGGGTCGGCTTATATTATTTCGTGGTTTATTATACACCGCCTCACCACTACTATGAAACCTTTAAACGTGTAAGATAAAGAGATATGAAAAAATATATTTATATACTGTGCATTCTGTTAGCTACGGGAGTGCTATACCAGTGCACAACGCACAAGCTGTTGGTCGCTACACCTAATATTTCAAATAATCCGCCTGCGGCCGATCCTAACTCATCACCTGTAGTGCCGGCAAATGAGTCGATCGGTAAAATGAAACTGGAGCCGGGTTTTGACATCCAGCTCATCGCTAACGAGCCCATAGTAAGTACCCCTGTCGCCATGACGTTTGACAAAGACGGCCGTATTTGGGTGTTGGAGATGGAAGACTACATGCCCGACACGCTGGGCAACGGCGAAACCGTGCCAAGCGCTAAAGTGGTGGTGATAGCTGACAAAAACCATGACGGTGTTATGGACGACCGCAAAGTAGTGGTTGATTCGTTAGTGATGCCGCGCGCTTTGTGTTTGGTTGAGGATGGTATTTTAGTTGCCGAGCCGCCTTGCCTTTGGTACTATAAGCTGCAAAACGATAAAGTAGTAAAGAAAACCCTGGTTGACGCTAAATATACCGACGGCGGTAACGTAGAGCACCAGCCTAACGGATTATACCGTGCCATGGATAACTGGATCTATAACGCTAACTCGGCTAAACGCTATCGTAAAAAAGGTGATAAATGGCTGATAGAAAAAGCGCACGAAAAAGGCCAGTGGGGCATTACCCAGGATGACCAGGGCCGTATGTATGCCAATGACAACTCAACCAACCTGGTAGGCGATTATTTTACGCCAAGCTTAGGATTAAATAACAAAAATCAACGTAACGTGGCCGGGTTTAACGAGCGCACCGTTGCGGATAATAGCACTTTCCCCATCAGGCCCACAACCGGTGTTAACCGTGGCTATATGAAAGGTGTGCTTGACGATAGCCTGCGCTTAACCAGCTTTACCGCTGCCTGCGGCCCGATGATATATCGTGGTGCTTTATTCGGCCCTAATTATTATATGAACGCTTTTGTTGCCGAACCATCGGCCAACCTGATAAAGCGCGATATTTTGAATGAAAATGGCAACATAGTTAAAGGTAAAGAAGCGTATCATGGCCGCGAGTTTTTAGCCAGTGTTGATGAGCGTTTCCGCCCGGTAAGTTTGTATGACGGCCCGGATGGGGCTTTGTACGTGGTAGATATGTACCGCGGCATCATTCAGCACCGTACTTACCTTACTCCATATTTAAAAAGCGAAATAGGCAAACGTAATTTAACCAAACCATTGTCATGCGGCCGTTTGTATAAAATTTATCCGGCAGGTAAAAAATTAACCAGCGTAACTTTCCCCGACGATCCTGTAAAATTGGTAGCCTTGTTGGGCAACCCTAATGGTTATGTACGCGATAAGGCACAGCAAATATTAGTAGATGCCAAACCACAACAGGCCATACCTGCCCTGCGCAAAGCCTTAACATCGCCCAACCCATTATTTGTGGTACATGCCATGTGGACATTGGAAGGTTTAGGCGTTTTACAAACCAGCGAGGTGCTGACTTTATTACAATCGCAGGTTTGGCCAATCCGCCAACAGGCTATTACGGTTTCGCCATCAATTATTGATAAAGAAAACTATAAGCAATTTGCCGATGTATTTGCGCAAAACATTGCCAAAAACGATACCATTGCCGCGCCGTACATAGGTTTTGCAAGCAACGCTATTCAGCGCTATGACAGGGCAGACGCCGAAAAGCTGATGGTTAGCCTGGTAAAAAAATATCCAAACAATTTATTTGTATCCGACGCGGTGGTGAACAACCAGCAGGACCGTGAAGAGGAATTTCAAAAAACAATCGCGGCTGTTATTCCTGATCCTAAAGCGACCATCAATCAGCGTATTGCCCGCGTGATCACCGCCGTACAAAACGCTAAAAACAACAGCGACCCTAAAGTACTGGCAAAGCTGTATCCTAAAGGCGCGGCTATATTTAATACGGTTTGTAAAACCTGCCACGGCGAAGATGGTAACGGTATTCCATCGCTGGCGCCGCCGCTGAATAGGTCGGAAATTGTGAATGGCGATATGAATATCATGATATCCATTGTTTTAAAAGGACTTAGCGGCCCGGTTAAAGTAGCCGGCCATTTATATAAGGCCCCTGAGATAAGCGGCGAAATGCCGGGCTTTGCCGATAACAAAGACTTTACCGATGCGGACCTGGCGCAGATACTGAATTACGTGCGCCGTTCATGGCAAAATACCGGCGACAAGGTTGGCCCCGGCGATATAAGAACATTGCGCAAAAAACTGGAAGACCGCCAAAAAACATTCACTATGGACGAGCTTGACCCCTCGTTAAGAGCAAATTAAACGATATATTTATTCACCATATAAAACCAATTATGAAAAAAGTTTTTTTATACCTGCTGATAAGCTGTTTTGCTGCAACGTACTCGTTCGGGCAAAAAAAGTTATTTAAAGACGCGCCCGGCGCGGTATCATACACCTTCAGGCAGGACCTGGCAAAAGATGTGCCCGGCACACTGGATAAAATAAAAAGCATGGGAATCACCAATATGGAGTTCTCTAACTATTTCGGGCAAACACCAGAGCAGTTGCGCACATTGCTTGATGCACGCGGCATGCGCTGCACCAGCATTGGCGTAGGTTACGGCGATCTGGCTAAAAACCCGGATAAAGTAATTGCCCAGGCAAAAGCTTTAGGCGCCGAGTTTGTGCGCATTGGCTCAATACCGCACCCGGGTAATTTTAATGACCTTACTGCCGATGTGGTAAAACAGGCTGCTATTGATTTTAATACCTTCGGTAAAAAACTGGCGGAAGCCGGCCTTACTTTTTGCTACCACAACCACGGCCCCGAGTTTAAGCCAGGCACCGAATTGGGCACCACTACGTTTTTTGATTACCTAATGAAAAACACCGACCCTAAATATGTATCGTACGAGATGGATGTGATGTGGGTTTACTGGCCGGGTGCCGACCCGATAGCGTTCCTGAAACAATACCCTGACCGCTTTAAGCTGATGCACGTTAAAAATGTGAAGAAAGGCCTGGAGCGCGGCGGCAAATCAATTACCTTTATGCCGGTGGGCGACGGACAGATTGATATGGACAACGTATTACGTACCGCTGTTAAAAGCACCAAGATCAAATATTTTTATATCGAGGACGAAAGCCCTTCGCAGTTTATTGACGCGCAGGTACCAGAGAGTGTTAAATACATGAAAGAGTTGACCAAATAGGTTCAACCAGCTATTCAACAAAAAAGGCAGCCTTACCGGGCTGCCTTTTTTGTTAAATATGAAATACTATTTTTTAACCAGCGTGTATTTACCCCAAAAATCGGTAGGGCTGATGATGATCTGCATATCGCTCATATAACGTTCGCTGGGTGGTTGCACATTGCCCTGGTTAATATTTGGTTGGGCTCTGGCTATAGCATTACCGGGCGGGGGCGTTTCACCAGCCCTGAATGCAAACATATTTAAACCATTCAACCTGATATTATAGGTAAATTCAGCACCATTTAAGTGAAAGTATTTTAAGGGGATAGCTATTTCGCAGCTCAGGTTGCCCTGCTTGTCATAATCAACCCCGGTTTTAATGCCATATTGGTTATAAACAGAAATTACCGAATCGGGAACATCTTTGGTAAAACCGGTTAGTTTAATTTCTTTAATGCCATCCAATAGTTTACGGCGTGTAGCAATCGCTACCGAATCCATCCCGGTCATGGCTTCATCACTGGGGCGCTGTGCTCTATTGGCATTTGCCGTACGCATTGCTCCTACCTGTCTTCGTATATTCACCATATCAACAAGCGGGTACTCTACAACATAAGCATCTTTCTCTTTTTTCTTGCCGGTTGTATTGATGGTGATATCTACGCCGCCGGCCAAAAACTTATTATTAATGACCTGATCCGTTGATTTCATGATAAAATACAGGTTCGCATCATCATTAGCCATGGTATAATAAATATTGGCGGCTTTATTATAAGCCTGCAAATCGCCCCACTCGTTTAATTTGCCGTCAATTTTAATAACCGCGGGCGCACGGATACCGGTTTCCTGAATATTACTTAGCTTTTGCGCGTGTGCAGATACGGTTATTAATAAAAAACCGGCGCAGATTATCTGAAAGGATTTAATCATTGTTCTAAATTTAGGTAGTGCTAATATAGTGTAAAAATTAGCCTGATTTATTCAACCGAAACGTTACTCACAAAATCATTCATCTTTACCTGATCTTTAGTAAGCGGCTTCCCGTTCATAACTACATTTTTAAATACTACATCTTTTACACCATGATCGGCATCTATGCCTACCAGGTCAACCGTAAGCGGCGCGCCGGTTGCATATATATTTTTAAAAGTAACGCCACTTACCTTGCCAAAGCCATCGCCTTTTCTTGTCCATACCGCATGGCCTATCCATAACGAAATAAATTTGTGGGCTTCTTCAATCCTAATATTTTCAAAACGCACATTACTTATAGCACCGCCGTCGCACTGGTAAACGCGCAGCGACCATTCGCGGCCCTTGTCGTGTATCACATCGCAATCGGTAAAAACCACATCATCCACATTATCGCTTACCTCGGCTCCAATGCTCAGGGCGTGTGCCAGTTGGTTCCATAACACGCATTTTGTGGCAAAAATGTGTTTGGCATCGCCCTGCCCGTTATCGGCTTTGATCACGATCAGGTCGTCCATAGTTCGGATAAAACAGTTTTTTATCCATACATACCTGCTGTTGCAAACATCAATGCCATCGCTATTGGCACGATAACCTAAAAGTTTGATGTTATCGATGTTTACACTGTCCGACTGCCGTATGGGCACCGTCCAGGTACTGGCATCGCGCAAAATAATACCCTCTAAATTAACCTTACTCGCTTTGCGGATAAATAGCAGGTTGCGTGAGTGGGTTGGGCAGGCGCTGGCATCAATAATGCCACGGCCACGTATGGTGATGTTATGTCCGCTTAAAACCAGCGTAGGCGAGTAATTGCGTCGCTTATCATTACGGTTAACGGTATATTTCTCGTTCGAGTCAAGCACCGCGCGTAATATGGCGCCACCTGCTATGTAAAGCGTTTTATTGCTGCCAACATCCAGGTGGCTTATGGTGTGTATGCCCGGGCCAAAATAGATCACGTTAGGATCATTGGCTTTGGGTATATTGGTTTCCAGCGGATTCACAAACAGGTGCAGCGATTGCTCCCATTCACCATTGATCTCAACGGTCAGGTTTTTTGGCGATGATACCGGGAAGGTAACCGAATGCCCGTGAATAGTAGCATTAATACCCATCGCCGCAGGCAATACCTTAACAGAAGTTACCTGGTTAGGCACAGTAACCGTCACCATTACCGAACCCTGCATATCAAAATACCCAAAGGCGCAGGTATCATAATATTTATGCGAGTTATTAATATCAGCTATCCCCTTAAATTCATCGGGCGATTTATTAGCGGCGATCTTGGCGGTATAAACAGATACGTTTTTGCCATCCACCGTTACTTTATAACGTTGATCGAGCGGCTCGCCGGCGGGTGCCGGGTATACCACTACCTTAGCTTTAGGCTTTCCGCTGCCATAAACGGCGGTAACAGACACAAACAGCGCACAGGCCAACAGCCTGAAAAGGGTAAACTTAGTCATCGGGAATAATTTAGGTGTAAATAAATGGGTGATCGAATTATAAATGTCGGTAAAACACCCGCGGGATGCAAAACTTTATAAAGGATTTGGAAAAAAAGGCAAAAAAAATAATTTTGGGTCCGATTATCAAACCACAAGCTAACGATGAAAAAAGTAAGTTTAATTTTTGCGCTGGCGCTATGCCTGTACATCATGCCCGCCTGTAATAATGAAGAAAAACCAGGTGACACCATCGAAGTAAAAACTATCCCGGGTAAAAAGGTGGCTGTTAGTGAGGATGACGCGAAGTTTGCGATCAAAACCTTTGAGCTGGGCGCAAACGTGCTGGAGCTAAGTACTTATGCCAAAGACAAAGTAGCAAGCAGCAAGGTAAAAACGTTGATAGGTAAGCTGATGGATGAGCAGGGAAAAGCCAATGCCGGGCTAATGAGCATAGCTAACGCGAAAAACATCGTACTTTCCACTTCGCTGAGCATAGATGGCCAAAACGCCCAAACCGAGCTGGAGCAGCAAACAGGCAGCGACCTGGATAAAGCTTACATCGATATCATGAAAAAAGAACATGATAACCTAATAGAATTATTGAGCGATGCGGCAACTCATGTAAACGACGCGCAGCTTAAAGCATATGCCGTAAAAGCACTTCCAACTTTAAAAGAAAATGCAAAAGCTATAGATGAAGTAGACGAGGGATTGAAATAGCTTCACAAACATTTCATACACAGCTTGTAACAAAAGCGATGGGTTCGCCGCCTGTCGCTTTTTTTGTTGGTGTTGATAAAATATTCGACTAAATTTAGCTCACCAATTTAACCCATGACCTGGATACAGCCTGTAAATCCGCTTAATAATATTACCCTTTCGGCGTTGGTGGCTATATTGCCGGTGCTGGTTATTTTCTGGGCGCTTATCATCAAAAAAACCAAAGGCTACAAAGCCAGCCTTATGGCCTGCGCGGTAGCTATAATTATAGCCATATTAATTTATAAGATGCCGGTTAAGCTGGCGGTTTTATCGGCTGCCAACGGGGCCATTTATGGTTTCTTCCCTATTTGCTGGATAGTGATCGCCGCCGTTTTCCTGTTCAATGTAACAGTTAAAAGCGGGCAGTTTGAGATCATTAAACATTTCATGGCATCAATAACTGCCGATAGGCGCTTACAGGCCATACTCATCGCTTTTTCATTCGGCGCGTTTTTAGAAGGTACGGCGGGCTTTGGCGCACCGGTAGCCATAACCGCCGCCATGCTGGTAGGGCTGGAGTTTGATGCCATGTATGCCACCGGATTATGTTTAATTGCCAATACGGTGCCCGTTGCTTTTGGCTCGGTGGGTATACCCATCGCGGTAGCGGCGCAGGTGTCGGGACTGCATGAAATGGCCATATCGCAAATGGTAGGGCGTACGCTGCCTATCCTGTCTGTATTCACACCGCTTTATCTGGTGGTATTGATGTCGGGCTTTAAAAAAG
>DATJJI010000017.1:0-22750 GCA_035492275.1 Mucilaginibacter sp. | reverse complement strand
GGCAAACGGAGTGCCTTAAATAAGATCCTTCACTACGCTCAGGATGA
This sequence comes from Mucilaginibacter sp., assembly GCA_035492275.1. Classification (GTDB taxonomy): domain Bacteria; phylum Bacteroidota; class Bacteroidia; order Sphingobacteriales; family Sphingobacteriaceae; genus Mucilaginibacter. The sequence continues at coordinate 22,703 of DATJJI010000017.1, read as the reverse complement.
CAGGCCTTTTGTTTAATCAGATATTATAAGCATAAGTCTTCTTAATCTCCTTTAACACAAAAGCGCTGTTCAGTATACCAATATTGTTGATCTTTGATAGCTTGTACCGTATAAAATCATGGTATTCATCAATACTGCCTACGTTTATCTTCAATAAAAAATCTATTTGCCCGGCTATGTGGTAGCACTCCTGTACTTCGTCCAGTTTTAATATCTCTTCTTCAAACTTATCTATATATTCTTCATGGTAACGCATGGATACCTGGCAAAAGCTGGTGAACGGTTTACTCAGCATATTTTTATTCAAAATAGCCACATATTCTTTAATAAATCCGGCATTCTCCAGGCGCTTTATACGCTCATAAACAGGCGATATGGTAAGGTTGAGTTTTGAGGCCAGTTCTTTGGTCGTGATCTTCGCGTTTTTTTGCAATTCGCGCAAAATACTTTTGTCAATTTCGTCTATGGTTTCCATCAGGATAATTTTTTCTATTTATGCGGGATATTATTCCCCTATTAAGATTTTTTTTATAAAAATAATGCTTTTTACAGAAAAATTTACCAATACAATCAAGTATCTAAAATAAAAATTCTTTAATGCTTAAATTTGATCGGGATTATATTTAAGTCGGAAAGCATGAAATTAAACACACAGTACCAGGAAAAATTTGAAGGCAGGCACATTGCTCCAAGTGATGCAGACACCGCCGAAATGCTTAAAGTTACAGGCGTAAATACGCTTGATGAGCTGATCGATCAAACGGTACCGGCAAAGATCAGGTTAAAAAATCCGCTTAATTTGCCCGCCGCGAAAAGTGAGTTCAATTACCTGAAGGATCTTAAACAAACCGCGTCAAAAAATAAAGTATACCGCAGCTATATCGGGCAGGGATATTATGATGTAATTGTGCCCGGGGTTATCCAACGCAATATTCTTGAAAATCCAGGATGGTATACCCAGTATACCCCTTACCAAGCCGAAATTGCGCAGGGCCGTTTACAGGCGTTGCTGAACTTCCAGACCATGGTGATAGACCTTACCGGGATGGAAATAGCCAACGCATCATTACTGGATGAAGGTACAGCCGCTGCCGAAGCCATGTTTATGCAGTATACGCTGCGTAAAAAAGATTCGGCTAAAGTGTTTTTTGTATCCGAAGAGGTTTTCCCGCAAACTATTGATATTTTGAAAACCAGGGCGCAGCCTTATGGCATCACCCTGCAAATAGGCGACCACCGTACGGTTGAATTAACCGAGGATATGTTCGGCGCCATTATACAATACCCTGCCGGCCACGGCGCGGTTTACAATTATGCCGATTTTGTAGCCAAAGGCCACGAAAAAGGCATTAAAACAACCGTAGTTGCCGACATTATGAGCCTGGTACTGCTTACCCCTCCGGGCGAGTGGGGAGCCGACATTGTGGTAGGTTCAACGCAGCGTTTTGGTGTACCAATGGGCTTTGGCGGCCCGCATGCCGCTTTTTTTGCTACTAAAGAAGAATACAAACGCTCTATCCCCGGCCGCATCATCGGTGTAACTATTGACAGCGCCGGTAATTATGCCTTGCGTATGGCGCTGCAAACCCGCGAGCAACACATCCGCAGGGATAAAGCCACCTCGAATATCTGTACCGCGCAGGCTTTATTGGCTATTATGGCGGGCATGTACTCGGTATATCACGGCCCTAAAGGCTTAAAACTGATAGCCGAAAGAGTACATGGCCTGGCTATACTACTTTCACAAAGCCTGGAGCAATTAGGCTTTAAACAATTGAACGAAGCCTATTTCGATACCGTTAAATTTGACCTGGGCAATCTGGTTGATCCAATTCATGCTGAAGCGTTGGACAACGAGGTTAACTTAAATTATAACGGGTCGGTAGTTACAATTTCTGTTGATGAAACCACTTCGCCGGAGGATATAAAAACACTGGTACGCCTGTTCGCCAAAGTAAAAGGCAAAACCATCAACGACGTTGATTTTGACGGTTTGCAAGCCGGCTTAACCACCGTTATCCCGACTGACCTGCAACGTACTACTGATTATTTAACGCATACCATATTCAACACGCATCATTCAGAACATGAAATGTTGCGTTATATCAAATCTTTGGAGACAAAAGATCTGTCGCTTTGCCATTCGATGATCGCCTTAGGTTCATGTACCATGAAGCTGAACGCTACTACCGAAATGGTGCCGGTTACCTGGGCCGAGTTTAGCCGCATGCACCCCTTTGCCCCTGCCGACCAAACCGGCGGCTACATGCAGTTATTTGATGAACTAAACCGCTGGCTGAGCGAAATAACAGGCTTTGCCGCCATGAGCCTGCAACCTAACGCCGGTGCGCAAGGCGAATACGCCGGTCTGATGGTTATTCGTGCCTACCACATGGATCGCGGCGATCATCACCGTAATATCGTGCTCATCCCTTCATCAGCACACGGCACCAACCCAGCATCGGCAGCTATGGCGGGCATGAAGATCATCGTAGTAAAATGTGATGATAACGGCAACATTGATGTAGCCGACCTGAAAGCCAAAGCCGAACAATACAAAAACGAATTATCATGCCTGATGGTGACCTACCCGTCAACCCACGGCGTGTTCGAAGAATCGATCATTGATATCTGCCAGATCATTCATGATAACGGCGGCCAGGTTTATATGGATGGCGCCAACATGAACGCGCAGGTAGGCCTGACCAGTCCGGCAACTATTGGTGCCGACGTTTGCCACCTGAATCTGCACAAAACCTTTTGCATCCCGCATGGCGGTGGCGGCCCGGGCATGGGCCCTATCGGTGTAGCCAAACATTTGGTGCCTTACCTGCCAGGCCATGCTGTGGTTGATATTGATAACGGCAAAGCCATCCACGCGGTATCGGCAGCGCCATGGGGTTCGGCCTCTATACTCATCATTTCGCACGCGTATATTGCCATGATGGGTCCGGATGGATTGACTAATGCTACTCGTTATGCAATACTGAACGCCAACTATATTAAATCGCGTTTAGAAAACCACTACCCGGTATTATACACCGGCTCGCACGGCCGTTGCGCGCACGAGATGATACTGGATTGCCGCTCGTTTAAACCGGCAGGCATCGAGGTGGTTGATATTGCCAAACGTTTGATGGATTATGGTTTTCACGCGCCTACTGTATCGTTCCCGGTTGCGGGCACGGTAATGGTTGAGCCTACCGAATCAGAACCCAAACACGAACTCGACCGTTTCTGCGAGGCCATGATAGCCATCCGTAAGGAAATTGCCGATGTTGAAAGCGGACAATCAGATAAACTGGATAACCCATTAAAAAATGCCCCACACACCGTAGCTGTTGCTACAGGCAACTATTGGGACCATAGCTATACCCGTCAAAAAGCAGCCTTCCCGCTACCTTATGTCGCGGCTTATAAATTCTGGCCATCTGTCGGTCGCGTGAATGATACTTACGGTGACCGTACACTGATCTGTTCATGCCCTCCGCTAACGGATTACGAGTTTGAAGAAAGCGAAGTAACTACGCCGGAATTTGGAACGTGAGAATTTGCAGATTTGCAAATGATGATTCATTAATAAAACTTATAATTTAGGGCTTCTTTTTAAGAGGCCCTTTTTATTGTGTTAAACAAAATCCGAAATTGAAAATTCGATATCCGAAATATGAAGATCATTACCTATAACGTTAACGGCATCCGCTCGGCCATCAACAAAAACTGGCTGGCCTGGCTGCAGGCTACCGATGCTGACGTAGTTTGTTTACAGGAAATTAAGGCTACGCCCGATGTACTGACCGACCTGCACCTGGTGGAACAACTGGGCTATCAGCACTACTGGTTCCCGGCCGAAAAAAAAGGTTACAGCGGCACGGCCATATTTACCAAACGTACCCCAAACCATGTAGAATACGGCTGCGGCATTGAAGATTTTGACCGCGAAGGCCGTAATGTGCGGGTTGATTTTGATGAGTGCTCGGTGATGAGTGTATACTTTCCGTCAGGGTCAAGCGGTGATGACAGGCAGGTATTTAAATACCGTTTCCTGGATGAATTTGGTAAGTACCTTACCCTGTTAAAGGTCGACCATCCAAAACTGGTTATCTGTGGCGATTATAATATTTGCCACCGCCCTATTGATATCCATAACCCAAAATCGAACGCCAACTCGTCGGGCTTTTTACCCGAGGAGCGCGAGTGGATGGAAAACTTTATTGAATCGGGCTTTGTGGATACCTTCCGTCACCTTAATAAAGAACCGCATAACTACACTTGGTGGAGTTTCCGCGCAAATTCCCGCGCCAAAAACCTGGGCTGGCGCATTGATTACGCCATGGCAAGTAAAGAGCTGGAAGATAACATAAAACGTGTAGCCATCCTCCCCGAAGCCAAACACTCGGACCATTGCCCGATGTTGTTGGAGCTAGAATTTTAAAGTAAATTAGATTTGACAACTTTTAAAAAGTTGTCAAATCTTCAACGATGAGTAGTTAAAATGGCCAAAACAGAACATTATCATACTAAATTCGAATACGGTAATTTCTACCATATTTATAACAGAAGTATTGACAAACAACCTCTGTTTAAAAGTGAAGCCAATTTTAAATTTTTCCTGAAAAAATATAACGAGTATTTGTCTCCGGTAATAGATACTTATGCTTATTGTTTGCTTGGCAATCATTTCCATATATTAATTCGAATAAAAGAAGAGCAAGAACTTCCATCATCTAAAGAACTTACAATTAATTCAGATAGCGGAGAGCGTTCTGTTCATAATATAATTAGTCATCAATTTAAAAAGTTTTTCCAATCCTACGCAATGGCGTTTAATAAACAACATCAGCGAGTAGGTACACTTTTTCAAACACCTTTTAAAAGAGCATTGGTAACCAATGATGCCTATTTTACACAGCTAATTTATTATATACATGCTAACCCACAACATCATGATTTAATAGCCGATTTTAGAAAATGGCAATGGAGTTCGTATGATAGTATTCTTTCTGATAAACCGAGCAAAATCAGGAAAAGTGAAGTAATAAAATGGTTTGGAAATAAACAGGCTTATGAAAACTATCATGATTCGCTTCAAAAGTTATGCTTGATGATAAGTTAGCGCTGGACTAGCATAGATTTGACAACTTTTTAAAAGTTGTCAAATCTTCTACCGTAACACCCTGTAATTGCTTTTTTACAGAATAACTTAGCCTATTTTTACGTTTGTAGCGTAATTTTACATTGTATAAACCAGTAGCTATCCTAAAAATTATTGGATACCGCTTTTTTTAAATAATCTTGTCGAAATTTATTAGCTATGCTATTCATTATTGTTAATGTTATTTTTTGCCTGTCGTTCCTGGGATTCGCTTACCTGAACCTGAATGATATTGACTGGTACCTGTGGGTGCCTATTTACGTGGCGGTAGCGGCTTGCTGCGGACTGGCCTGTTTCGGTATGTATTACCCGAATGTGTATTTAGGGCTTACCGCATTTTACCTGATCTACGCGGTCATCCTGTTTTTTCAAAAAGATGGTGTGCGCGATTGGATCATCAAATACAAAAAACCCAGCCTGGTAGAGACCATGCAGGCCGAAAAGCCTTTTATTGAAAATACCCGTGAGTTTTTCGGGCTGCTGATCATTTCAGGCGCATTGATTATAGATTATTTGGTTGTTACCCATGTATAATTACGATAGAGAGGTTGTTGGGGGGATATTTAAAGCGATCATCAATGCTAATGTAAGCGCTGAGGTTGCCACATGGCTGGATGAAGAGCGTGCATTAAACACCTCATTTGTATTGCTGCCCCGTAAAACCGGTAAAGCAATTGTAAACGCCGATCAGGAACAATTAGCGCAATTAGCCACCGCCATTTCCGGTTTTTCTGTAGATGAATGGAGTATAGATCGTTTGGGCCGCGCCTACCTGCTGCTTAATTTGGATGCAGGCAATAAAGACGAATACTTCCGTAAAATAGAGAACCTGTTTTTAGCAGCCGAAATGGGCGAACTGGTGGCACTTTACTCCTCGCTGCCCTTACTGGCTTATCCCGAAATTTGGGTGAAGCGTTGTTCGGAAGGTATCCGCAGCAATATAGGCAGCGTATTGGAGGCTATCATGTACCAAAACCCCTATCCGGCTCAAAACCTGGATATGAACGCCTGGAACCAGTTGGTGTTAAAGGCGTTTTTTACTGATAAACAGATCGGCAGGATCATTGGTATTGATGATCGCGCTAATAAAGAACTCGCCTATATTTTAAGCGATTATGCGCATGAGCGCTGGGCAGCAGGCCGTGAGGTAAACCCCGACCTGTGGCGCTTGGTTGGTAAATTTATTGATGATAAGCTATTTGAAGATATTAAACGTTTATTTGATGATGGCAAATTGATAGACCGCGAGGCTGGCGCGCTGGCTATTTCAAGATCAAGCTACGAGCCTGCAAAAACGTTACTAATTAAATATCCCGAGCTGCTAACAGCTATCGGGAGCGAGAAACTTGACTGGGATACTTTAACCCGGTCGTAAATAAAGAAAGATATGTGTTGCACCCATTCGTTTGATGAAGTTAAGCATGAGCCGCTGTCGCCGCCCGTTAGCCTGGATGGCATTAAAGGCATGAAGTTTTTTGATCCGCACGTGCACATGACCTCGCGCACAACCGACGATTACCAGGCCATGGCCGATGCCGGTGTTGTAGCTTTGATCGAGCCTGCTTTCTGGCTGGGCCAGCCGCGCACGGGTATTGATAGTTTCCGCGATTATTATAGCAGTTTGATCGGTTGGGAACGGTTCCGTTCATCGCAGTTTGGCATTAAACATTATTGCACCATCGGCCTGAACTCGCGCGAAGCGAATAACGAAGCGCTGGCCGAGCAGGTGATGGAAATTTTACCACTCTTTGTTTACAAAGAAGGCGTAGTAGGCATTGGCGAAATAGGCTTTGACGACCAAACCTTTGCCGAGGAAAAATATTACCGCCTGCAACTGGAACTGGCTAAAGAAGTCGGATTGCCCGTACAAATTCATACCCCGCACCGCGATAAAAAAGGCGGCACCAAACGCAGCATGGATATTGCCCTGGAGCATGGCCTTGACCCGCGCATGGTGATAGTGGATCATAACAATGAAGAAACCGTGAAGGATGTATTGGATCGTGGCTTTTGGGCGGCGTTCACTATTTACCCATTCACTAAAATGGGAAATGAGCGCATGGTCGAGATCGCAAAGCAATACGGCCCTGAGCGCATCATGGTCAACTCGGCTGCCGACTGGGGTATCAGCGACCCATTAGCGGTACCAAAAACGGCTGCGTTAATGAAAATTCGCGGTATTAGTGATAAAGATATTGAGCTTATCACCTACCGCAACGCCATCACCGCCTTTGCACAAAGCGGGCAGATAGATGAGGCTGATTTTGCATCGATCGGTAATGTTATTGATCAGAGCCAGAAGTTTGAAGGCAATACCATTTTACGCGGTGGCCAACAGCCACGCATTGATAAATCATCGATCATCATCAGCTAAAAATGGCAAAAAAACTAACCGTTTATTTAAGGCTCATGCGCCCGGCTAACATCGTGACCTCGGTTGCCGATGTGCTTGCCGGCGTAGCTATATCCGGTTATTTTTACCACCTTACCGTTGCTACCGAAAGCTTTTACCCGGTTGCGCTGCTTTGCCTGTCGACCATTGGGCTATATGGTGGCGGCATTGTTTTTAATGACGTTTTTGATGCCGAGCTTGACCGGGTTGAACGCCCCGAGCGCGCCATACCCAGCGGTTTAATCAGCCGGAAAGAAGCCGCCCTATTAGGCTCTTTTTTATTATTATGGGGTATTGGTTTTGCCTTTGCTCAAAGTATGCTATCGGGTTATATTGCAGTGGGTGTCGCGTTTTTCGCGTTGTTGTATAATAAGGTAAGTAAGCATTTCGCGTTTGTAGGCCCGTTAAATATGGGACTTTGCCGGGGCTTGAATTTGTTGTTGGGTATTAGTATTGTTGAGGCAGCTGTTCATGAGTTTTATTATTTGGCTTTGGTGCCCATGGCCTACATATTCTCTATCACCATGATCAGCCAGGGCGAGGTGCATGGCGGTAATAAGCGTAACCTGTACATCGGCGGTATGTTGTATGCTTTGGTTATCGGGGCCATACTTTACTACTCTGTTTTGCAAAATCAATTTGTTACCCTGTTGTTTATCATTCCATTTGCATGGATGATCTATAAACCGTTAATGAACGCTATACAGGACCCCATCGGCAAAAACATTGGCATGGCGGTAAAAGCCGGGGTGATCTCGCTTATCCTGATGGATGCGGCCTGGGCGGCAGCCTTTGGCTCTATTTGGGCGGCGGTATTTATTGCCTGCTTGCTGCCGGTATCACGCAGTTTTGCTAAGGCGTTTGCGGTTACGTGATTTCTCTCGCGTAGAGACGCAATACTTTGCGTCTCCTCATAACATTGATAGGAGACACAAAGTATTTTGTCTCTACATTTAAATCAAAAACTCTTCTCATCTCCGTTTAATCTTTTCGTCAAATTTTAGATATATAGGCATAATTAATTTTATGTTTTAGATATTAGCCTTCTATATGGAATATTTACAGCAGTCGTTTAGTGTGAAATTTGAGTATAAGGTCTTTTTTACCCCGGGCCTTTTTAATGTGGAGAACACCGCTCTTAATACCTTTTTATCAGGCGATTCTATATCGGCCTCTGTTAAAAAAATATTGTTCGTAATAGATCAGGACGTGCTGAACGCAAACCCTGCCCTGGCTGAAAAAATAAAGAAATACTTCGCTACCCATAAAGCCGCGCAACTGATCACCGAACTGGTATTAATGCCCGGCGGCGAGTTAGTAAAAAACGACGAAACGTATTTCAGCAACCTGTTGGATATTATTAATAACCATAAAATCGACCGCCACTCGTACATTGCTGCCATTGGTGGCGGCTCCTTGTTAGATATGGTGGGCTATGCCGCCGCGGTAGCGCACCGGGGCGTAAAACATATTCGTATTCCTACTACCGTATTGTCGCAGGATGACTCGGGCGTAGGGGTTAAAAACAGTATCAATTACTTTGGTAAAAAGAATTTTTTGGGCACGTTTGCCCCACCGGTAGCTGTTTTTAACGACAACGAGTTTCTGCTCACCTTAAACGATCGAGATTACCGCTCAGGTATATCCGAAGCGATAAAGGTAGCGCTGATAAAAGACATCGCATTTTTTGAATGGCTGGAACATAACGCGACTGCATTAGCGGCCCGCGATATGGACACCATGAACTACCTGATAAAACGCTGCGCCGAACTGCACCTGAATCACATCGCGAGTTTAGACCCCTTCGAAAAAGGTTCATCGCGCCCGCTTGATTTTGGGCATTGGAGCGCGCATAAACTGGAGCAGCTTACCAATTTTAAAGTGCTGCATGGCGAAGCGGTAGCGATGGGTATCGCTTTAGATACGGTGTATTCAAATCTGTCCGGCCGTTTATCTGCCGATGATACGCATCGAATTATCCATTTGATAAAAAAGACAGGCTTCGAACTCACGCATCCTTTATTGGAAGTAACATCAGCCGACAGCCCGATACTGATAGGCCTACAGGAGTTCAGGGAGCACCTGGGCGGTGAGCTGACCATTATGCTGCTTAACCGCATTGGAGAAGGTGTCGAGGTTCATGAAATGGATACCGAACTGATTAAAAAAGCAGGCGAAGCTTTGAAGAATGAGTATGCAGCAGAAAGCGCAGTATAAATATACGTGCGAAAGGCCGTGCGAATCCCCTCTTGAGAGAGGGCAGGGGTGTGTCATCGGCTTATAACACACCCCTGCTACCACACAACCTAACGCTCCCCCTCTCAAGAGGGGAATAACGATAACCATTATACAACATGCAATTAGCCAACGGTCATTTAACCTATTGTACAAATATTCATGCCGGCGAAACCTGGCCCGCGCATTTTACGGCATTAAAAGATAATTTCCCTGCGATAAAGAAACAGGCATCGCCCAATAAACCTATGGGTATTGGTCTGCGCCTTTCAAACAAAGCCAGCATTGAGCTGCAAAAGGCCGAGAACCTAACCGCGTTTAAACAATGGTTAAAGGCAAATGACGCCTATGTTTTCACTATGAATGGTTTTCCTTACGGCGAGTTTCATTATACTGTGGTTAAAGACCAGGTACACGCGCCCGACTGGACCACCAACCTGCGTGTTGACTACACAGTTCGTATGTTCCACATCCTTTCGTACCTATTGCCGAAAGGGATGGATGGCGGTATATCCACCTCGCCGCTAAGTTATAAGTACTGGCATAAAACCACGGATGAATTACAGCAAGCCAAAACCAAAGCAACAGAAAACATTTTACTGGTTGCCGAAGAGTTGATCAAATTGCGTCAGGCAACCGGGGTTATGATGCATTTGGATATTGAGCCCGAACCAGATGGCGTTTTAGAAACCGGCGCGGAATTTATTACCTGGTACCAGGATGTTTTATTGCCGATGGGCATGGAAAGCATCGCCAAAAAATTCAATATAACTGCCGATGAAGCAGAAGGCTTGATAAAGGACCACATCACTTTATGTTACGATGTTTGCCACTTCGCTATTGGTTACGAGCCGCATGTCGAGGTAATAAATGAGCTTGCTGAAAAAGGCTTGAAAGTGGGCAAGATCCAGATCAGCGCGGCGCTAAAAGCTACTTTACCTGATGATACCGACTTACGCGAGCCGATAAAGAATGCCTTTGCCCGGTTCGATGAATCGACCTATCTGCACCAGGTGGTAGCCAAAAAGGTAAACGGAAAGCTGTATCGCTATCCCGATCTGCCCGAAGCTTTGGCCGACATAGAAAATCCATTAATTGAACAATGGCGGGCGCATTTTCACGTTCCGTTATTTACGGATGAATATGGTTTAATACAATCAACCCAGGCCGATATTGTGACGGTGCTTAATCTGTTTAAAAGAGCGCCCTTCACCAATCATTTAGAAGTAGAAACCTATACCTGGGGCGTATTGCCCGATGAGAAGAAACTGCCCCTCAATGATTCGATAGTACGCGAGCTGAGCTGGGTTAAAGATCAATTATAAAATTAAAGCCATGAAAAAAACGGTTGTAATAGATGTTGTCGGTTTATCAAAATCAGTAATTGGCGAGCATACGCCTTTCCTGCAAAAATATATTGCCCGCAGGCATATTACTACCATCGAGCCGGTGCTGCCTGCGGTAACCACATCCGTACAAAGCACCTATTTAACCGGCAAATGGCCCACCGAAACCGGCATTGTTGGCAATGGCTGGTATGACCGTACCGACTCGGAAGTAAAATTCTGGAAGCAATCCAACAAATTGGTTAATGGCGAAAAAATTTGGGACAAGGCTAAAAAGGAAGACCCCTCATTTACCAGCGCCAATATGTTCTGGTGGTATAACATGTACTCGAGCGCCGACTATTCGGTAACACCACGCCCGCAATACCTGGCCGATGGCCGCAAAATGCCCGACTGCTATTCGGAGCCTGCAGAGCTGCGCGATACCTTACAGGAAAAGCTGGGTCAATTCCCCCTGTTTCAGTTTTGGGGACCGGGCGCTAACATTAAATCAACCCGCTGGATAGCCGACGCGTCGATGATGAATGACGACCTGCACAACCCAACGCTTACCGTAATTTACTTACCGCATTTAGATTATTGCCTGCAAAAGTTCGGGCCTGATTTAACTAAAATTGCGCCCGAATTAGGTGAAATAGATAAGGTGGTTGAGGACCTGGTTTTCTTTTATGAAAAGAAAGGTGCCGAGATCATTATCCTGTCTGAGTATGGCATTGCGCCGGTTAACAACCCCATACATTTAAACCGCTTGTTCCGCGAAAACGGTTTGTTGCAGATACGTGTTGAGCGAGGATTGGAACTATTAGATGCGGGGGCCTCGAAAGCGTTTGTTGTTGCCGATCACCAGATCGCCCATATTTATATCAATGATCCATCTATTACCGAAAAGGTAAAGGCATTGCTTAAAAATGTAAAAGGCATTGAGCTGATACTTGATCGCGAAGCACAAAAAGCACATCATATTGACCACGAACGGGCAGGTGACCTGGTTGTAGTGGCCGACGAAAAAAGCTGGTTCACCTATTACTTTTGGCTGGATGACGCCGTGGCGCCCGATTATGCCCGCTGCGTCGACATTCACAAAAAACCCGGCTATGATCCGGTCGAAATGTTCATGACCTCAAAAGGCCGCGCGGCTTACAAACTAATGCGTAAACTGGCAGGCTTCCGTTATGTAATGGATGTGATACCGCTGGATGCCACCCTCATCAAAGGCTCGCACGGCCGCACCAATATTCCAGACGAATACAAAGCTGTTTTAATTACTGATGATGTTCAAAAAAAGGTGTTACCAACGGATGTATTCGATGTGATCTGGAAGAGTTTGAAGAAATAATTTCATTCCTTTTTTGTCATTCTGAGCACAGCGAAGAACTATTTTCTTGAGCGTAGCGAAAAATCTTATACGCTATACATACAAGTGTGATAAGATTCTTCGCTACGCTCAGAATGACAAGTGGAGGTCAAATCATAACCACGCTATCGTATTCGTAATTCTTTTGCTACACATTCTGCAAAGCCTTTGGGCCGGTGTAACTTAGTGTACCAATTATTAACAACCGATACGTATGCTATTCAAAATTTTGCAGCAGCAAAAATGGGTATTGCCCATGCTGATCATTGGCGCTGTTTCCTTACAATCCCGCGCACAAAATGTGGTTGACGCTACTACCATGAACAATAAAGTAATGGCAGGTTACCAGGGATGGTTTCGCGAACCCAGCGACCCGCTGGGCGATCATGGCTGGCACCATACCTTTAATATCAACGCCAAATGGCCGGCGCCAAGTCCCGAAAGTTTAGCCTTTGATACCTGGCCGGACATGAGCGAGTATAGTGCTAAAGAAAAATATGCGGTTCCAGGTTTTACCAATCCGGACGGAAGCCAGGCTTACCTGTACAGCGCGCAAAATTATAAAACCGTGTTGCGTCATTTTCAGTGGATGAAGCAGTATGGTATCGATGGTGTTTGGTTGTCTGAATTTTGCGGCCATTTTCCGGGCGGCGATCAGGAAAAAGACACCACCTTCAGGCTAAAAGTAATGCACAATGTAAAGGCTGCCGCTGCTGCTACCGGGCGTACCTGGGCCTTTATGTGGGACATGAGCGGATTTGGCCCCCGCATGAGCAAGCAAGCCGTTTACAATATCATTGTAAATCAATGGAAAAAAATGGTTGACGAAGGCATTACTTCCGATCCGCATTACTTGCACCAAAATGGCAAGCCCGTGTTATTGATATGGGGATTTTTTCCTAATCGCCCGGCATCGCAGCCCGATTATATGAAACCCGTGGTCGATTTTATACAAGCGCCCGGCAAGTACCAATGCGCGTTGGTAGGCGGTGTTGAAACCAAATGGCGCACACAAGGCACTCCCGAATTTTTAGCCATGCTGGCTACCATGACCGCCATACAACCCTGGAGCGTGGGCCGTGCAATTAAAGACCCGGCTACAGGTTATAAGATGGAAAACATGGATACCTGGGCGGGTGATATAGAATGGTGCAAGGCACATAATATTATATTCCAGCCGGTATTAAACTCGGGGACCCATATAGCCGGGCCGCCGCCACCACCAGCCAAAGGCCCTATTGTACCGCGCCGTACGGGTAATTATTTATGGGAGCAATTTGTACAGGCATCAAAAACCGGCGTAATAAACGGCGCGTTCATTGCCATGTTTGATGAAGTGAACGAGGGTACGCAGATATTAAAGATCAGCAATAAACCACCAACACAGGCCCCATTTTTAACCTACGACGGTGCTACCAGCGATTATTACCTGCGCCTGGTAGGCACCGCTGCCAAAATGCTTAAAAATAATACACCAATAGCTTTTCCCATCCCCATTTCACCTTTTGACGCGAAGAAGCTATACACTATAAAGAACATAGCCAGCGGCATGATGCTGCATAGCACAGGTAAAAACACAACCAGTGCTATTGTGCAAGCTGGCAACGGCGGCGCGGAGTGGCAGCTTTTGTTTGATGATAACGGCTATTTCGTGATCAAAAACCGTGCATCGGGCAAGGTGCTTAGTGCAGGCGAATTAAACACACCGGTAACTCAGGCTGCCGATACCAAAGCCGACAACCAGAAATGGCACCTGGAATGGGACGGAACCGGCAATTGCCGCATCGTTAGCAAAAATGGCAAGGTAGCTTTGGCCAGTAATTCGGCTGATGCAAACGCGGCCATTACACAAACTGCCGATGCGGCGGGAACAGATAATTTGCGCTGGCAGATAACCGAACAGTAGATCATAAAACTATCATTTAAATCCCGGCCGGAAATTATCTGGCCGGGATTTATTGTTTATACTGACGTATTCGTTCGTAATTCTTTTGCTACATAAATACATCACATTATATAGCTATGTACATTCGTAAACCAATTTATTAAAATCAACAATATGTCACTCAAAACTTTACTGCAAAACAGGCGGGTATTGGCTTTGCTTATCATCAGCACTTGCTTTACGCTGCAACTACACGCACAGGATGTGGTAGATGCCACCAACTTCAATAATAAAATACTGGCCGGCTACCAGGGATGGTTCCGCACAGCGGGCGATGTACCGGGCAGCACCAGCTGGGCACACGTGTTTAACCGCCGCGGCGACGATACAAGTAAATTCGTAGCCCAACGCCTGGCGCTGGATACCTGGCCCGATATGAAAGAATATGATAAAGACGAGGGTACGGTAATTCCAGGCTGGACATTCCCTGACGGCAGCCCTGCTACCATGTACAGCGCGCAAAACCCCAAAACAGTATTGCGCCATTTTCAATGGATGAAGCAATATGGTATTGATGGTGTTTGGCTGTCTGAGTTTTGCGGCGAGTTTAAAAGCCCGGCTTTGCTTAAAGTATTAGACAACGTACGCGCGGCAGCAAAAGCTACCGGCCGTACCTACGCTTTTATGTGGGACATGAGCTCGTATGGCCGTAACGCGACTAAAGAGCAAGTATATAATGGCATCATCAACCAATGGAAAAAAATGGTTGACGAAGGTGTTACCAGCGACGACCGTTATATGCACCAGGATGGCAAACCGGTATTATTATTATGGGGATTTTTCCCTGAGCGCCCGGCTTCGCAGCCTGATTATATGACCCCTGTTCTTGATTTTTTATTGGCCCCGGGCAAATACCAGGCAGTTATGGTAGCCGGAACAACCAACACCTGGCGTAAAGGAACACCCGAATTTATCAACATGATAGCCCGCATGCAGGCACTGCAGCCATGGAGTGTAGGCCGTCAAAAAACCGATTTTAATACGGGCTACAAAGTGCCGTATATGGATGAGTGGGGCGAGGATATGGACTTCTGTAAAAAGCACAACATGTCATTCCAACCGGTGATCAATTCAGGTACACATATCGCAGGCCCGCCGCCGGCTCCGGGTAAATTGACCTCAGTACCGCGCCGTATGGGCAATTATTTGTGGGCGCAATTTCAAAAAGCCTCGCAAACAGGTGTTATCAGCAGCGCTTTTATTGCCATGTTTGATGAGGTGAACGAAGGTACCCAGATCAACAAGATCAGCAACCACCCGCCGGTAAACGCGCCTTTTTTAACGTATAACGGTGCCACTAACGATTTTTATCTGCGCCTGATAGGCACCGCGTCAAGAATGCTGAAAGACAGTATACCTTTTACGTCAACCATACCTATTTCGCCCTTTAGCTCAGCTAAGGTTTATATCCTGAAAAATCAGGCTACCGGCAAGGTATTACATACTACAGGCAAATTAGCTACCAGCAAAATTGTACAGGCACAGGGCAAAGGCGCCGAATGGCAATTATTGTTCGACGGCAATGGCTATTTCATCATCAAAAATAAAGTATCGGGCAAAGTATTAGGGGCAGGTGCCGAAAATAAACCGGTAGCGCAGGTTACCAATTCGGGCATGGACAATGTAAAATGGCATTTGGAATGGCTGCCAAATGGCAATTGCCGCATAGTAAATAAAGCTACTTCGAAAACTATAAGCGGCCTTAATGCTATGGTAACCCAGGTAACCGCGCCAATAAAGGTGAATGACCTGAAAAAACGCGACGATCTGAACTGGCAGGTTATTGAGAATTAATTGCTGATTAAAAACTATTGATATGTCACTTCAAATTTTAAAAAGGAGCTCGGCTGTATTAATCGCTATGATGGCTTTGGGCACCCAACTCAGGGCACAAACAGTTGATGCTACTACCTGGAGCAACAAAATAATGGCCGGTTACCAGGGATGGTTCCGCAACCCGGGCGATAATCCGAAGGATACGCACCAGGGGTGGTCGCATTTATTTAATGCTGACCTTACCCGCCCCGGCTTTGATATGTGGCCGGATATGAGCGAATATAAAGCTAACGAAAAAACCGCCGTACCGGGCTTTACCCTGCCCGATGGCAGCCAGGCCTATTTGTACAGCGCGCAAAATGCAAAAGCGGTAATGCGCCATTTTAAATGGATGAAGCAGTATGGCATTGATGGTGTTTGGCTGTCTGAATTTTGCGACCACTTCCCGTATGGCAGGCAGGCCTATGATACGATCACCGTTTATACCATTATGCATAATGTGCAGGCTGCCGCCAAAGCAACCGGCCGTACCTGGGCCTTTATGTGGGATATGAGCGGCTTTGGCCGGGGAATGGCCAAAGAAGATGTGTACAAGATCATTATCAATAACTGGAAACGTATGGTTGACGAAGGCGTTACCACCGATCCGCGTTATATGCACGAAAAAGGAGTACCTGTGCTGCAGCTTTGGGGCTTCTTCCCTAATCGCCCTGCATCACAGCCTGATTATATGAACGCGGTTATCGACTTTTTACAAAAGCCGGGTAAATACCAGGCCATGATCGTTGCCGGGGTTGATGATAAATGGCGCACCACAGGCACCCCCGAATTTAAGGAGATGCTAATGCGGCTGCCCGCATTACAGCCCTGGAGCGTTGGCCGACGGAACATTGACAAAGAAACCGGCTACCAGGTATCTAACGATTCGCAATGGGCTGATGATATTGAAATGTGTAAGGCGCATGGTGTTACCTTTCAGCCTACCATTAACTCGGGCACCAACGTAGCAGGGCCGCCGCCCATACCACCTAAGGGGCCAACTATTCCGCGCCGTACCGGTAATTACCTGTGGCAGCAATTTGTCGACGCGCAAAAAACCGGCGTGATCAACAGCGCGTTCATCTGTATGTTCGACGAGATCAACGAAGGCACGCAGATCATGAAAACCACTAATCATCCGCCAACACAGTTTCCGTTTTTAACATTCGATGGAGCAACGAGCGATTACTATTTACGTTTAGTTGGCACGGCTTCAAAGATGCTGAAAGCAAACACGCCGATAACACCGGAGATTCCAATATCACCTTTCGACGCTAAAAAGTTATATACCTTGAAAAATAAAGCGAGCGGTTTATCGCTGCACAGCCCCGACAAAATAACCATTGGCCAGTCGGCCCAAGGTGGTTTTGAATGGAAGCTACTGTTTGATGGAAAGGGTTATTTCCAGATTAAAAACAAATCGGGCAAAATATTGAGCGGTGAAGGTAAAGATGCCATCGCCGTAACAGCTGACACCAAAGCCGACAACCAGTTATGGCACCTGGAATGGGATGGCAGCGGTGCTTGCCGTATCATCAACAAAGCCACTAAAATGGCTCTGGGCGGATCGTCGGCTGCAGTGATACAAACTGCCGACAATACTACCCCAGCAAATTTACGTACCAGCGCGTCAGATAATTTGCGCTGGCAGGTTATTGAACCGATGGATAAATAAGTAATTCATAGCCATAAAAAAAGCCAGCGCCAGTAAATGGCGCTGGCTTTTTTTATGGCTATTTTTTCGCTCTTATCTTACTCAAAAACTGGGGCGTAAACCCTAAGTATGATGCCAGCATATATTGCGGTATGCGCTGCACAAAACCCGGGAACGATGTGCTGAAATTACGGTAACGCTCTTCGTCGGTGTAGGCGTAAATGTACTCTATACGCCGTTGCGCCGCGGCATAGGCTATTTGTAATATCTTTCTGAAATAAGTTTCCAGTTGCGGGATGGCTTTGGTCAGCTACTCCTGCACATTTTTATCCCAGGCTATCACCTCGGCATCCTCAACAACCTGTATGTAAAAGCGCGATGGTTTTTGTGTGCCTAAACTATCATAATCGGTTATCCACCAGCCTTCAATGCCAAACTGAGTTATTTGCTCCTGTTCTTTTTTGTTGATGAAATACAGGCGCAGGCATCCTTTACTTACAAAATAATTAGCCTTGCATACCTTACCCGGCACTAATAAAAATTCTTTCTTTTTTATGCTGATGGGCTTTAATTTTGAGCATAGCAGCTCCGCCTCGTCATCAGTAATCGTTACGTATTTTCGAATATGCTCCAGCAGGTTTGTATACATATTATTACAAAAAGTATATGCTAAAATAGGTTATATTAGCCCTAACCTACAATATACTACGACCAATTTAACCGTTATGATCTCAATTTTCCGTTTTGCCGGCCGGGCGATACTCCATTGTTTATTACTTGTTTTAGCTACCAGCTTTTTTGGCTATTCAGCCGCTAATCCGCAGGTAAGCATTGTTGCCGATAAAGCACCCGGCGCGCCTTATGCACATGGCCTTACCAAATTAACTGATGTATTAAAAGCGAAGCACATTACTTACGAGCAGGTAACTGCTATGAGCAACGCGAAGGGTAAATTACTGCTCATCACCGGCACAGCATCGGGCAATGGCGCGGCAGCACAGTTGTTAAAAAATTATAAGTTGGCTCAGGTATCAGAGGCCTTGACCATCCGCAAAATCAGCCTGAAAAATAAACCAGCCTGGTTAATTGGCGGCTATGATGATAAAGGGGTAATGTATGGTTTGCTTGATGTGGCTAACCGTGTTAATTGGAGCAATAACCCCCTACTGCCCATGCAGTATGTAAAAGAAATTACCGAACAGCCTAATGTAAAAGAGCGCGGCATATCCATGTACACCATGAACCGCGCTTACTGGGAAAGCCGGTTCTATGACGATAATTACTGGAACAAATATTTTGACATGATGGCGCAAAACCGGCTCAACATGCTCGAAATACTTTTCGGTTATGAAAACGGCGGTTTCCTGGCGCCATGTTATCCGTATTTTTTTAATGTAGATGGTTTTCCGGGCGTGCGGATGGTGGGCCTGACCGATGAGCAGCAGCAGCGCAACCTTGCAACCATGAACCACCTGATACAAATGGCGCATGATCACGGCATAGCGGTACGCTTAGGTATTTGGGACCACATGTACCGTGGTGGCGTGCAGGCAGGCGGCAACCCTGCTTTTGAGTATGTACCGGGCCACCCGTTATACAGCCAGGTAGCAGGTTTAGATATCAGTAATTTAAAGCCCTACACCAAAGCCGCGTTTGATAAATTTGTTAAAGTTATCCCGCATTTAGATGGCATATTATTTAAAGACAATAACGAAGCTGGCTTAAAAGATAGCGAGCTGCTTGATTTCGGGCTGAATTTTTTACGTACGGTAAAAGAAAGCGCGCCGAATTTACTGGTTGACATTCATGCCAAAGGGCTAACCGATACCCTGATACATGCGGCCAGTAACATGGGTATAAAATTCAGGATAGCGCCAAAATTCTGGATGGAGCAAATGGGCCTGCCCTACAGCCCAACCCATGTTAATAAACAGGATCAAAAAAACCGCAGGCACGGCTATGCCGATATGCTCCGGTATCCGCAGCAATACCAGATGCTATGGAAGCTATGGAACGGCGGCACCAACCGTGTATTTTTATGGGGCGACCCGGAGTACGCCCGCCGCTTTGTAGAAAGCACCCATTTGTATAACAGCGATGCCTACGAAGTTTACGAACCCTTAGCCACAAAAATGGAGGCCCAGGCGCATGATGCCAAACCTTTCGACTTGCTGCAGCCGCCTTATAAATATTATGAATACGAGTTTGAGCGTTACTGGCACTTTTACCAGGTATTTGGGCTGATAGGCTATAACCCAAACACATCGCCTGATGTTTGGAACCGGGAGTTTAATAGCCGTTTCGGCAGTAAGGCCGCGCCTGTTATATCATCGGCCCTGCATGAGGCCAGCTGGGTGCTGCCGCGTATTGTGGCATCATGTTATCCCTACAGTTTTTTCCCCACCACCAGCGCCTGGGTTGAAAAACAGCGCCTGGGCGATCTGCCCGTTTATGCTAAAAACGAAGGCACCGATATCCAGCAGTTTGCCGGGTTTGACGAAGAGGCACAAGTGCTTTTGGGCACTTTAGAAACCGCTAAAACGCTGCCATCAACCACCAGTATTTGGCTGCAAAAAACTTCGGAGGATATCAATAAAAAAGTGGACGAGGCCGAAAAAGCTGTTGGCGGCAATAAGAGCAAAGAGTTTATCTCGACTATGGTCGACCTGCGCATGTTGTCCGACCTGGCTTTATACCATTCGCGCAGGATACCGGCAGGGGTAAGTTATTGCCTGTTTCTGCGCACGCAGGATGTAAAAGCGCTCGACGCGGCTATTGGCTATGAAGAAAAAGCCATAGAAGCCTGGCAGCAAATGGTAAACGCCGCCGGCGATGTTTATGCTGATAACATACTCATAGGCAAACACGAGCTTTCGGGCCATTGGCGTGATGAACTGGCGGCCCTGAAAAAGGGATTAGATAAGCTGAAAGAACAACGTAAAAGCTTTGTCGCCACCGGCACGGTTAAACCGGCTCCCGCTTACAAACCCGCAACCGACGCGGACAACAGCAAATATTTCACCATTACCCATTCGCCGGTTACCAGCGCATCGGTTGGCAAATCCATTACCATCACGGTAAAAGCTGCTTCGGTTGCAGGATTGAAGTGGGTCCGGTTGCAGTATCGTTCGGTTAATCAAACTAAAGATTTTCAAACACTGCCTATGGTGCCTACCGGTAAGGCCAATGAATATCGGGTTACCATCCCTGCCAGTCAAATTAACCCCACCTGGGACCTGATGTATTTAATTGAGATAATGGATAACAACAATAAAGGGGCTATATACCCTAACCTGAATAAAGAAACACCCTATATTGTTGCTAATTTGGCAAGATAATTTCAAAAACAAGGTTATAAAACTGTTAACTTTTAAAAATGCCACTGTAAATTAAATTTACGGTGGCATTTTTTGTTTCATTAAAAATTTTACGTGATTTTATAAGATCAATTGATATAAATATTTACTACTTATTTATAAAACACATAATTTTTTAGCTATAACATGATTTATTTTGCAATAAAAATTAAATTTTATTAAAATATATACTTTAATTTATTAAATTCGTTCGATTTAAGAAATATTAACTGATCTTATTATTTTTAAATGAAGAAAAGCAAGATAGCGTGCGATGTCGACAACTGTTTTTTAATAAAAAACTGTGTAAATGAGTGGCTGCCCGCTATTTTGCTTAATAAAAAAACCTTTAAAGTAAAAAAAGGAGAAACCATTTTCAAAGAAGGCGAACCGGTAACGGGTGTTTTTTTTGTAAATGCCGGCAATGTAAAAGTACATAAACGCTGGGATGCAGATAAAGAGCTGATCGTCCGCTTTGCTAAAGCAGGCTCCATATTGGGGCACCGCGGCCTTGGGGGCGACACCTACCCTGCATCGGCCACCGCGCTTGAAGCCGGCGTGGTTTGCTATATAGACCTTAATTTTTTTGAAGCCACCCTAAAAGTAAATCCCGATTTTACTTATAAACTACTGCAATTTTTCGCGGTAGAGTTGCGTGAGTCTGAGAAAAAGATGCGTAACCTGGCGCATATGCCGGTAAAGGGCCGCGTTGCCGAAGCGTTGATCTCCTTAAAAAATCAGTTTGGGCTCACCCTATCAGGCTTTATAAATATCGAACTAAGCCGCCAGGACCTTGCCGCCTTTGCCGGCGCTACTTACGAAACGGTTTTCAGGGTAATAAATGAATTGGTACAGGATAAATTAATTACCCTGTCGGGCAAAAGTATTGCCATAGCTAATTATACCAACCTGACCAAACTTACCCAACACAGCGCCTGATCATCGCTGCTGCCATCCTAATTATTTTTTAATCCGAGGCGATGATTCGAATAATCAAGCAGGTACTCATTGCTCAGGAAAAAATCAATGCTGAATATGGTTCTTGAATCGCGCGAGTAGGATGGATTCTCGACCTCCGTTAAATTAAAGCTAGACGAAGTGGTATATTGATAGCTAAATCCCTGCCCGGTAGTTACTGATACGGTTGTATTTACCGGCAGCGTAGCCATGTTACTGCTTGCAGTAGGGTTTTCGAGGATAGAGACGGCGGGCGTACCGGTATCAAACAATACCAGCCCCGGAAAACTTATGCCACCATACGTAATTGTTGACGAAATATTAGGCGAATAACCACTCACAGCCGAATAGGTAAGCGGGTGCATAATAAAGTTTGAGGCATTTAAATCATTCGGGGTTAAGCCTATATAAAGTAAGTTGGGCACATAAGTAGGCGTGCTTTTAAATGACGCCGAATTAAGCAGCGCGAGCCTGAACCCATTGGTAACGTTGGC
>DATJJI010000016.1:0-6692 GCA_035492275.1 Mucilaginibacter sp. | reverse complement strand
TTTTTTTCTCCATACGAGGTTAATAGTCCTACCCAAACGTTTTTTACCAGTAATTACGAGTATGCAAAATTTAACAGCCAGTTTTTTGGTGTAGGCTTCAGAATAGCGCCACCTGCAGGAGTTTTTGGATGGCAGGGTTTACATGAACTGGAGATAAGGTATGGCCATTACTCGCAAAACACTGATCTTAAATCGGATGTAATTTCTTTAAATTTAGGTTTTAAATAACCTGTTATTATGTCCATTAATAGGGTTTTTAAAAAGGAATGCAAATTAATGGGGAACCGTTTTGAATTAAGCGTAGTTTCTGATGATGAACAACGGGCAAATGAAAATATAGAAGCAGGTATAGATGAAATTAAACGTATTGAAAAGCTGTTAACTACGTTTAGTGATAACAGCGAAACTAACCTGATCAATAACCATGCAGGCATACGGCCTGTAACAGTTAGCCGCGAAACTTTCGACCTCATTAAACGCTCTGTCAGTATTTCAAAATTAACACAGGGCGCGTTTGATATTACTTATGGTTCTATTGATAAAAGTCTTTGGAATTTCGATCAGCAAATGAAAAGCCTGCCTGATGCCGCTACGGCAAAGAAAATGGTACGGCTGATAAATTATCAGAATATTATACTCAATGATGAAGAACTAACGGTTTTTTTGCGCGAGCCAGGAATGCGTATTGGCTTCGGGGGCATTGGAAAAGGTTATGCAGCCGAGCGGGCCAAATTTATCATGAAAGAAAAAGGCGCTGCAAGCGGTGTTGTTAATGCATCGGGCGACCTTACAACCTGGGGCTTACAACCCGACGGTAAAAAATGGACTATTGGCATAGTAAATCCTGACGCGGCGGACCAGGTTTTTTCTTATTTAACAGTTTCTGATATGGCAGTAGCTACCTCCGGTAATTATGAAAAGTTTGTGATGATAGGCGGAAAAAAATATTCGCACACCATTAACCCGCGTACCGGCCTGCCTATAAGCGGCATTAAAAGTGTAACCATCATCACTACCAATGCCGAAATAGCCGACGCAATGGCCACCCCTGTAACCATCATGGGCGTAAATGCAGGCCTGGACATGATCAATCAAATGAAAAATATTGAGGCGATAATCATTACAGATGATGATAAAATTTATACTTCAAAAAACATCAATCTGCGGAATGTTTAATTGCAAAAATGATCTCTCCTGATCAATTGTATTTTTATTATAAACCATTTATAGTCTTATTCTTTATTCCGTCGAAGGATCATTCTGCTGAATGGAAGATTCGGGGCTTTTCTTTTTTGCGGATAAATCAAACTAACCTTAACCAAATCATAATATCAATTCAACGAAAATCCGCCGATATTTATAGCATGAACCTGAAACAAGAAAACTTATTTACTTACCAGGCTGCCGATGCCTACCAAACTTCGGTAGCTTATTTTTCAATGGAATTTGCCATTGATCAATCATTGAAGATATATAGCGGCGGCCTTGGCTTTTTAGCCGGTTCGCACCTGCGCAGCGCCTACGAGCTAAAGCAAAATTTACTGGGTATAGGCATGTTGTGGAAATATGGTTATTATGACCAGGGCCGTGATGCTGATGACCGCATGAAGCCTGAGTTTATCAGGAAAGATTATACTTTCCTGCAGGATACCGGCATCGTGGTGACGGTACAGGTACATGGCGCGCCCGTGCATGTTAAGGCTTACCTGCTGCCGCCGGATACTTTTGGCAGCGCGCCTTTGTTACTGCTTAGCACCGATGTTCCTGAAAATGATTACCTGGCCCGCACTATAACCCATCACTTATATGATGAGCATGCAGACACGCGTATTGCGCAAAGCATAGTGCTGGGTATTGGCGGGGCTATGGTGCTGGATGCATTAGGCATAGTCCCCGATGTGTATCATATGAATGAAGGGCATTCGGTTCCGCTGAATTTTTATTTATACGCCAAATACCAAAACCTGTCCGAAGTTCAAAAACGGGTAGTATTTACAACACACACGCCCGAGATGGCAGGTAACGAAGCACATCCTTTTGCTGCTTTAAGGGATATGTCTTTCTTTTACCATTTGCAGGAACATGAAGTAAGATTGTTGCTGGGCATGGATGGCGACGAATTTAACTTTACACTTGCCGCGTTAAAATTTTCACGCATAGCTAATGGTGTATCGCAATTACATGGCGAAGTTGCAAGGCGGATGTGGGGCGGTTATCCAAACATTTGCGAGATCATCGCGATCACCAATGCGCAGAATAAAACCTATTGGAAAGATCAGTTATTAGAGGATGCCTTTGCGGCCAATGACGATAACGCCATAACTTCACGAAAAAAAGCATTAAAACGTGAGCTATTTAAAGAGGTGGCTAACCAATGCGGCAAGCTTTTTAAGGATGATGTGCTCACTATTGTTTGGGCCAGGCGTTTCGCAGGTTATAAACGTGCCGACCTGGTTATGTACGATTGGCAGCGCTTCCTTGATTTTATTCATCATTCACAAACCCCGGTACAAATCATCTGGGCAGATAAACCTTACCCCGAAGATGGCGACTCGATAGACCTGTTTAACCAGATCATTGAAAAAGCAAGATTTTTACCTAACTGCGCGGTGTTAACGGGTTATGAATTGGGATTATCGGCCCTGTTAAAAAAAGGTACAGATGTTTGGCTGAATAACCCGAGGATGTACCACGAAGCATCGGGCACCAGTGGTATGAGCGCGGCAATGAATGGCGCCATAAATGTTTCGTTACCTGATGGTTGGGTACCCGAGTTTGCAAAAGACAAAGAAAACTGCTTCGTGATTCCTAAAGCGCCTGATGAGCTGAACGACCAGGAAAAAGATCATCAGGAAAGCATTAACCTGCTGAACGTGTTAGAGCAAACTGTGATACCAATTTATTATGAGCAACCGGCGCAATGGTTAAGCATCGTAAAAAAAGCCGCTGCCGAAATTGTTCCTGCCTTTGAATCGGGCCGAATGGTTGATGAGTACTATCAAAAAATGTATAAAAGCAAATAGTAGTTATAGTTTTTGAAAAGAGCCTTGATATTCCAATTTAAGGCTCTTTTTGTTGGTGTAGTTTAAAACTATAATAGAAATCAGTTAATAATTTCTCCTTTGGCTTTTGCCAGCTTTTCGTGCCATTTTTGGATGTCTTCGGGTGTTTGTTTCGCCCAGTCTGTTACTTCGCCAATAATTTTTAATGGCGCCGCGGTGCGATAGGAACGTGTTAAATTACCTGGGAATTTTTTATCGGTAACGTTTGGGTCATTTTCAAAGCTCCCTGTTGGTTCAACTATATAAATACGTTCAGGGCCATCGCCTTTAGCTAATGCCGCGGCAAGCCCCGCGCCATTAGCCAGGGCAGTAAAATAAATATGATTCATTACAATTTCGGCACTGTAATTAGAATTGTATCCTGCTGTCAGCAAATCGCCCAACTGCAGGTTCGCTTTTGTTCCATGATAAAAAGGCCCTTCGTCCAAAATTTTGTCTTTGAATGAAATTGATAGTTCATCATTCTTTTTTGCATTGTCAAGGTCATTTAAATCTTCATAGCACCTGGCAATGTTTGAATACAGCGAAGGGAACACGCCATTAACAGTAATGCTATTTAATTTTAAGGCAAGCTGCCAAGCCGTTTCAAACCATTTTAGTTTATCTGAAATATTTTTTTGATACCGGGCAACAAAATAAGCAGCGAGAAATTTTTCAAAGTCATTCGTAGCTTCGTTCCAGGCCTGAAGAGACAGTTTGTTTGCTTCTTCGTGTTCACCTTTTTCATCGACGGCCAAACTACGAACACATAGTTTAACAATGTTATTGTTGGGATTGAAGTCCATTGCTGATAATTTGCTGTTAATTATTGTTATGCAAATATGCGTTTTTTGATGGATTGGTCATTGAAACATGTCGGAGTTACTACGGCTTTCACAACACAGCGAACAAACTGCATGCAAATACTAATCAGCTTTCTGTATTAATAAAACAGTATTATTTCGTCTCGCGCGTACCACTCTGCTTGGCTAAAAATTTAGCAGATGTAATGATATAACTGTAGCAGAATAACAACAGCATCAGCATATCACCAAACGAAGTAATAAACATATCCTTTGCCAATCGATTTTGAATAAATAACAGGTAGCAAGTTGAAACAAACCCCGCTTTAGGGATAAGGCAAACCAGCATGGCCTGACGATACCTCGCCGGGTTACTGGCGATAAGAAGAAATATTGCCTGAAACCCCATAGTTACGATCAAAAACCCATAAAAAAATTCGGGATGAGTGAGTGGCGCGAAGATGTTTTCGCGGAAAAACTGTGGTAACAGCATCAGGATACCATAAACACCCGAAATCAGAAAAATATATTGAACCATTTTAATGGTTTTTTCTTTACTGCGAAAAAGCATGATCTATATTATTAAAGATATTTCGATTTTCTAAAAAGCCGGCAAATCTAATGACCTGCCGGCAAAGTAATTTTACAGACGGATTTTACACGATAACTTCAACCTGCAAATAGGTAGCAGTTATTGAAGTTATTGAACTGTCTGAACTGCTGTTTTGATCTGCAAAAAGCGCTTGTAATAAATGCTCCAATTCTGCGGCTTTTCCTATCTTTTCAGCTGCTTCAAAAGCGTTCATGGTCGGTCCGTAATAATTCCTGAACAGGCTCACAAAATCGGCCGGAGTACCTGGCGCTCTAAAAGTAAAGCCAGCTTCCGCGCAAAAAGAATATCTCGCTGGAAGTTGGTCACATCCCATTCAAAAAAAATAAAAATGTTCAGCGGTATGAGTATATATGAAAAATCAGGCAAAAATAATGGACAGTTACACCTATGCCATAAACTACAAGTATTATACCGGCAAATAATATTGTTCGAATAGTAAATATAAATGGATTATATGGTATGTCATTTTTAAAAAACTTCAAAAGCATTAGGGTGCCTATTGTAATACATAAAACACCACATATTAAAAATATCACATTCATAACTGTGTAACTTAAAATATCAGAATCTATCTGTAAAGCTGGTATTCACTTTAAATCAAAAATACAATATGGTTGTTATAAACTATCTATTTTTTGTATATAATATTCTTGACGCCTCTGTGAGAGATTAAGCGACTTGAGCGTGATTTCCTGAGTTTTTGTAAAATGTGAAGAGTCATTGTTTTTGGATTGCCGGTTTAGTTCAACCTGCATATTATTCAAAGCTTTGTCTTGACTTTTGTTTATCACATCTGAATGTAAAATAGATTTGTATTCATTGATCTTTTTTTCTCCTACAACGGGCTTTAACTGTTTAAATGCCAAATATAACAGGCCGTAATTTTGTGTATGGCTTTGCAGTAACTCTTCCGTGTAATATCTAAGAGGCCCGCTTTTACTTGTTTGGCCAAGTAGATAACCTCTAATTATTAAACAGGCGGCATCCTGTATAAATACATCTAAATATTGGTTATTTATTTCTTTTGCTTTGAAATTACGATATCGTAAGTCCGCCTCCTCAAACGTTTTTGGCATTGTATGCGTGTTGTCAAATCCTGGGTTAACTAAAGGGAAACCGCTCGAAAGAATAAATTTTTTTTGAATGTTAATATTTTCTATATAAGGTATTGTCGTTGAGCTTTTATAGGTGATCACGTCCACATCGCTTTGAGCATTAAAGTTATTAGCACTAATTTTAGAATTTAAATTACGTAGGATTGCGTCAAAGCCACGGTTTTGGCTGAAACCGCTATTACAACAGCCCAAGATAACGACAGACAAAAATATTTTTTTATAACTCATAATATCAATTACTTATAGCATAAGCGCCCTGATTTAAGCGCTTATGCTGTTGAAAAAAATTGCTAAATGCCATTTAGCTTTCTAAGATAATGTAAATGCCTGGTATGTTCTACAACAGCGGCATTTGCCATTGTGGTAGTAATATCAAACACGTTATTTGATACCGACTTTGAATTAGCGCTCTGTATTAAATTCGCCCTTAGGGCATCAATTGCCTTTTGATGTGCCGCAACTATTGGATCGGTGTTAATTTCCTTTTTGTATTCTTTAATTTTTTGCACACCGACAAAGGGCTTTAATTGTTTAAGGGCTAAATATATTAACGAATAATTTTCAGAGTGACTTCGAAGCAAATCTTCCGTATAGTATTTTAACGCAGAAAGGTTGCTTGCCTTATCAAGCAAATACTTTCTAATAATTAAGGAAGCCGTATTTTGTTCAAAAACTTGTAAATACTGGTTTTTCTTTTCTTTACGTTTGAATTCCCTATATTTCGCGTTAGCTTCAATGAACGTCGGTGGTAGCGGTCTGCTGTAGTCGCGACTATTGTTAGCTAGCGGAAATCCGCTCGATAAGATAAAGTTTCTTTGTGCAAGTAAGTTTTCTTTTTGGCTTAATACTTTGGAAGGCATGTAAACAACTGCGTCGTCATCATTTTTGGGGTCTAATTTAGACGTGTCCAATTTCGAATTTAATTTGGTGTTTACTGCCGCCATATAAAAATTATTAGCAGTAGTTTTTATCATAGTCGTACTTGCCGGCAGGTGTGGTTGAACTGCATTATTATTGTTTTTGCAGTTAGAAAATAAAAAGATGAACAGTAAAACGATTGTGGTTAAATTTTTCATGTAATTAGTTTTTATGTGATTAAGGTCAAATACTATTAATAATC